>JBLHKW010000132.1:0-14852 GCA_047618565.1 Planctomycetota bacterium | reverse complement strand
GGCAAGGCGCGCTGACGACGCGTATTCGTGGATACTCGGAGGAAGCGCAACGCCGCCAGGGCGGAGCCTGGCGGATTTGAGCGGGTCGTGACTTTCACCACGGGCTGTTAGCTCCTGCCATGCTGCGCCGGGTTTTGGGCGGGTGCGCGGCGCGCCAGTGCCCTCGAGTGGGGCTCGTCTCGCGCCGCCGGGAGGTCTCGGGATGCGTCGGTGGCGATCGTGGGGGGGGCATCCGTCCGTCGCCATGGTTCCGTGGCTGGACGGGGCCGCGAAATCGGGCGAAGATCGATGCCGATAGGGTGTGGAGTTCCGGGGCACCGCACTTAGACTCGAAGGAGTACTGGAGTTCGCGTTTTGCGGACTCCGCTCGAGGGGAAGATGGGCCGGAATGACGGCCCGAAACAGCGCGCGGGGCTCACGCTCCGGGAGAAGCCACCAGATGCAAAACACCCAAAGAAACATCCGCCTTGGCCTGCGCAGTGCGGCCGTGGCCGCAGTCCTGCTTTCGGGGCTTTCGTCCTCCTGCGTGACGCAGAAGCAGTACAAGGATGCCCGCGACCTCGCCAAGAGCTACCAGATGCAGCTGTACGACCAGGATCAGGTCGTCGCGCGCCTGGAGACGGAGAACGACCGTCTGCTCATGGAGATGAGCCGCGCCCCGGGCACGATCGAGGCCGGCTACTCGGACGACGTGCATGAGCGCATGGGCGCCCTGCAGACCATGATCGACGAGCTGGATGGCCCGTTGAAGGACATCGAGCAGTTCAGCGTCGACGGCGGCCAGCTCTACATGATCCAGGACAAGGTGCTGTTCACGTCAGGCTCGGACGAGCTGGGCGCAGAGGGCCGCAAGGCGCTGCAGGGCCTCGCCCGCGGCATCCAGGCCAACTCGCACGGCAACATCTACGTGCGCGGCCACACGGACGCGGACCCGGTCTCGCGCCCCGAGACCGTCAAGCGCTTCCCGCACGGCAACCTGCAGCTCTCCGCTGCGCGCGCCGTGTCGGTCGCCGCGGCCCTGGTCGAGGCGGGCGTGACGGACAGCGAGGTCGTGGTCGTGGGCTTCGGCAAGCACAAGCCCGTCGCCGCGAACGATTCGTCGGACAACAAGCGCCTCAACCGGCGCGTCGAAGTCTTCGTCTCCGACAAGTAAGCGTCTCGGTTTCGCAGCCGCACCCCGCTGTGCCCATGGCTCTTCCCTCTCGATCGACCGCCGATCGTCCTCGGGGAGCCGGGCTCAGCGGGGTGCGCTCATATCTGGGTTGCCTGCTGCTCGGCGCTGCGGCCTGCGCGCCCGCCGGGGGCGGCGAACGGCCCGCGCTCGGGCGTCTGGCCTTCGTGGCGGCGGGGCCCTGCCAGGTGTCGGGGGTGGTTGATTGTCGCACCTGGAATGCGTTGCTCGTGGATCGCTACGAGGTCACCCGCGGCGCCTGGATCGAGGCCATGCGCTCGAGCGGAAGTGGCGAGTTTGACCTTCCTGGGGCATTTCAGGACGATTGGACCGAGGCCACCTGGCGCTGGCCCGCGTCCGGAATGGACCTCGAACAGGCGCGCACTTTTGCGCAGCGACAGGGTATGCGCTTGCCGACCGTGACCGAGTGGATGCGCATCGGGGCCGGTACCCGCGGTCAGGGCTGGCCCTGGGGCGTGGTGGACCAGGACTCCGCGGCGAACACCCTGGGTCTGGGGCTCCGTCGTCCCGCACCGGTGGGGAGCTTCGCGAACGGGGACACGAACGAAGGCGTCAGCGACATGATCGGCAACGTGGCGGAATGGGTCGAGGCGCCGCTGCCGGTCTACACGGTCTTCGGCCCGGTCGTGGGCGCGCCGGCGCGCTCCGGAGCGGTCGTCCCTTCGCGCGCGTCGGGCGGCACGCGCGCGCACTTCGAGCACTGGGCGATGGGCGGATCGTTCAACGACCATCGTCAGGCGCTGCACTACTTCGGGCGCGACGGCATGCATTTCAATGCGCGTGACCTGGCCGCCGGTCACCGCTCGAACCTGGTTGGACTGCGCTGCGTGGCGAACGCGGGAGAGTACCTCTGGGAGCACGCCGAGGACTGGAGTCGGGACGAGATGCACGGCGAGGTGCGCGCCGTCGGGCGCGCCTGGGGATTGCCCGCGGTTGGGCTCCTGGAGAAGCTGGCCGGAAGGCCTGGCGCCCCGGCTGGCCTGCGCTGGCTGCTCGCCGGAGCGCGCGGCGAATGACGCCCGCACGTGAGGATTCTGGGCGCCTGCGGCGACCGCCGTGGGAGCGCTTTCGCGCTGCCCTCGAGGCGCACGGCTTCCGGCCTTCGCGGCGTCTCGGCCAGAACTTCCTGCTCGACGACAACCAGGCCTTCGCCATCGCGCGCGACGCGGGCTTCGCGCGCGGGGACTTCGTGCTAGAGGTGGGGGCCGGTTGCGGATTCCTGTCGATCCATCTGCTCGAGCTCGGCGCACGCCTGCTGGCGATCGAGATCGATCCGCGGCTGGCGGAGGTCGCGCGCGAGTTCATGGACGAGCATCCGGGGGAGCACGGCGCCGAGCTGATCCTGACCGACGTGCTGGCCGGCAAGCACGAGCTGGCGCCCGAGGTCTGCAGTCGCCTGCCCGCCAGCGGACCCTGGCATCTCGTCAGCAATCTGCCCTATTCCGTGTCGGCGCCCGTCATGAGCCTGTGCGCCGCGCGCGAGCTCGCGCCGGAGTCGATGACCGTCCTGGTCCAGCGCGAGGTCGCGGACCGGGTCGCCGCCGGGCCGGATTCGCGCGCCTGGGGCCCCCTCAGCATCACGCTGCAGGTCGGCTACGAGGCGCGCATCCTGCGCAAGGTGGGGCCCGCGTCCTTCTGGCCGCGGCCCCAGATCGACAGCGCTGTGTTGCAGCTGCGCCTGCGCCCGGATCGGCCCCCGGCCGCCGAACGGGCGCGTTTGAGGGAGTTCGTGGGCAAGCTGTTCCACCGCCGACGGCAGACCCTTGGCCGGGTGCTCGGGGACGTCCTGAAGGCCCCTGAGGCGGCTCAGACGGGGCGTGAGCGGGCCGACGGGGTGCTCGCGGAGCTGGGGATGGAACCTGGAATCAGGGCCGAGGTGCTGTCCATCCCGGACCTGCGCCGCCTGAGTGAGGCCTGCTGGCGGATACAGGGCAGTCCACCCTGATCGGTGGCCCGGGTCGTGGCCTGGGTACAAATCTTCCGCATCCCTCTGTTCCTGACGCCCCCGGCGCCGGGACAGGGTATTTTTTTTAGGTCTTGTATTGAGTTTATCGCCTCCTAACAGGAGGCTCTACCACCGGAGGTTTCCACGACCCGTCCCCACGGCTCTCGCCGTCCGTCGATCCCAGCGCTCCCCGCGCTGGCCCTGTTCGACGGAACGCGTTCCAAAGCCTGGACTGAGCATCAGCTCCCCTGGACCTCCGTTTTCGGTGCGGATTCCGTACGAGTTGCCAAGCCAGGCCTCCGATCGCGCGCATTCCCCGGACCCAAGGGTCGACGACCAGGTCGGGAATCACGATCGAGACCGCACTCCCCCCCGTTGAAATTCGATGCCGCGAGGCCTCGAACGACACCCTGATCTGGCCCCGCAGACTCCGGTATCCGGGGTCCTATCGAGAGCCCTCCCCGTCCCGTTCGTGGATCCGTCCGACCCCTCCCCATCCCCACCCGTTCGAACACCCTTGGCTACTGACCCCGAACTCAAACGCGCGATCGAGACATCGAAGCTGCGCGTGCCGATCGAGGACCTCGTGCGCGAACGCGTACCGGCCCTCAAGAAATCGGGGGCGCGCTACTGGGCTTGCTGTCCTTTCCACGAGGAGAACACCCCCTCGTTCTCGGTCGATCCGCGCACCGGGCTCTGGTACTGCTTCGGGGCCTGCGCCATGGGGGGGGACCAGATCCACTTCCTGCAGCGCATCGACAACCTGTCCTTCATGGAGGCCCTGGAGATCCTCGCGGGGCGCGCCGGCGTCACTCTGCCGCGCAATGTTGGCCGCGGACGACGGCACCAGGAGGACGATTCGGGCCTGCGCGCCCTGGCTGCGGTCGACGGATTCTTCCAGGAGCAGCTGCGCAGTCGCGAGGGTCGCGCCGCACGGGAATACATGGAGGGGCGCAAGCTCTCCAGCAACACGATCGAGGCCTTCGCGGTGGGGCTGGCCCCGTCGGATGGCCAGGCGCTGATCCGCTGGGCGCGCGAGCAGTTCGCCCGCAAGGGCGAGGGCCGCGGCTGTGGCTTCACGCCGCGCGACCTGGAGCGTACGGGGCTCATCCGGCGCGACGACAGCGGGCGTCCGTACTCGTTCTTCCGCGGTCGCCTGATGATCCCCATCCGCGACCTGCAGGGGCGCACCGTGGGCTTTGGCGGCCGCCGCCTGGTCGATGGGGACACGGCCGGTCCCAAGTACATCAACACGTCCGAGACAGAATACTTCCACAAGGGGCGCCTCATTTACGGACTCGACCGTGCCCTCGAGGCGGCGCGCCGGAGTCGCCATCTGGTGCTCGTGGAGGGCTACACGGACGTGATGGCAGCCCACCAGTCAGGCATTCAGAACGTGGTCGCCGTGCTCGGCACCTCGACCACCGAGGACCACGCCGGCCTCGTGCGCCGCAGTGGCGCGCGTCGTGTCAGCCTGGTGTTCGATGGGGATGATGCCGGGCGCAAGGCCGCGCTGAAGGCCCTGCACGGGCTGCTGCCCCTGGAGATCGAGCTCGAGGCGGTGCGCCTGCCCGCGGGGCAGGATCCGTGCGATCTGTGCCTGGGCCCGGATGGGGCGCAGGCCTTCCAGGCCGCCCTCGATGGGGGTGCGGACTGGTTCGATTTCGTCTGCGCCGGCCTGGAGCCGCTGGTCGGTGGCGAGCTGGCGCGCGAGGTCGACGGAGCGCTGGAGCTGCTGGCGCGCCTGAAGAAGCCCGTCCATCGCGACTCGATGATGCAGCAGATGGCCGAGCGCCTGAATCTGCCCGTGGCCAGCCTGCGCGAGCAATGGTCACAGCACCCGAACCAGCGTCGCGCCGCGGTCGCGCAGCGCAACTCCCCGGAGCCCGAGCCCCAGGCCAGCGCGGACCACGCCGTTGTCGGCGAGCCCGATGCGGCGCCCGTGAAGCCGGCCCGTCCCCAGGATCCGCGCCTCGAGAGCGCCTGGCGTGGCCTCGTCGGTGCATTGATGCTCGACGCCAGCCTCGTGCCGCTGGTCAAGCCCTGGAGGTCCAGTTGCCCCTACGAGGAAATGACCGTGATCCTCGATACGGTCATGGCCCTCTACGAGCAAGAGGACGCCGTGATCGATGCGCAGAACGTCATGGACGCCCTCGCCGAACACCCCGCTCGCCAACACGTCGCCCTCATGGCGAGGTATGCGAGCGAGGCTGAAGCCCCCGAATCCCTTTTGAGTGGAGAGATCAGCTACCTGGAGCGACGCCAGAGCGAGCGCGAAAAACGAAGCATCCTGAACAGGATCAACGAATTAGAGCGCGCCTCGGAAAATGGCGACGAACAGGCTAAACGTTCCCTCGAAGACAACCTCAACCGTCTGCAGCAGCTCAGTCAGCTGACCCCATCCACCCCGCCCGAAGGACGAGAACCCCACGTTCTCTCCTGAAGGCACCGTTCCCATCCCTGTAAGAGACCCCCGTTATGTCCGACAAGATCGAAGAGACGATCAAGCTCATCGTAGAGGAAGGTTCCCGCAAGAACTCCCTGACCTACGCCGAGATGTCCAAGCTCATGGACGACCAGTTCGTCCCGCCCGACCGGATGGACCAGTTGTTCGTGGCCCTGGAGGACGCCGGCATCGAGGTGCTCGACGACCCGGCCGAGGCCAGTCCCGTCGCCAGTACCAAGTCCGAGCTGCAGCGCAAGGTGCTCACGAGGGCCCCCGCGCCCGTTTCGCGCACCACGGTCTTGCCCGAGAAGATCGATGATCCGGTGCGGATGTACCTGACCCAGATGGGTGAGATTCCGCTGCTGACGCGCGAGCAGGAGATCTTCCTGGCCAAGACCATCGAGATCACCCGCAAGCGCTTCCGCAAGAAGTCGATCGCGTCAGGGCTGTCGATGAAGTCGGCGCTCGTGATCCTGAACCAGGTGCAGAACCGCGAGCTGGCGTTCGATCGCACGCTCAAGGTCAACCCGAACCCCAAGCCGGACGACGATCCCAAGATCGTCGAGACGCTCGGCAAGGCGTTCCTGGCGAAGCGTCTACCGGTCAACATGGCGACCATCACGCGCCTGTATGGATCCCTGCACGAGGCCTATCGCTCGCTGGTCGACGCCGGCGAGGACGCGCCCGATCGCTCTCAGCGACTGGCCTACGTCCAGAACCTGCGCCGCAAGCTCGTGATCCTGATCGAGGAGTGCCACCTGCAGGTCAAGAAGGTCAAGCCCTTCGGGGACGACCTGGCGGAGCATTACCGCGAGATGCGTTCGGTGGAGCGTAAGCTCGACACGCTGCGACGCAGCCCCAAGGCGGACGAGACCCAGGTGCACGAACTCGAGGAGCGGCTCATGGAGCTGGAGCTCGAGGCGCTGGAGCCGACCAGTCGTCTGAAGCGACGCATCGATCAGATCGAGCTGCACCACGCGGAGTACGAGGAGGCCAAGCGCAAGCTGTCGAGTGGCAACCTGCGCCTCGTCGTGTCGATCGCGAAGAAGTACCGCAACCGTGGTCTGTCGTTCCTGGACCTGATCCAGGAGGGCAACACCGGGCTGATGAAGGCCGTCGAGAAGTACGAGTACCGGCGTGGCTATAAGTTCTCCACGTACGCAACCTGGTGGATCCGGCAGGCCATCACGCGCTCGATCGCGGACCAGGCGCGGACCATCCGCATCCCGGTGCACATGATCGAGACGATGAGCAAGCTGCGCAACATCACCAAGAAGCTCGTGCAGCAGAAGGGGCGCGAGCCGTCCGTCGAGGAGGTTGCCGAGGCGACCGGGATCACGGTCGAAGAGGCCAAGCGGGTGATGAAGATCTCGAAGCACCCGATCAGCCTCGACCGGCCCATCGGCGAGTCGGATGACAGCTACTTCGGCGACTTCATCGAAGACGAGTCGGCCGAGAGCCCGATGCACGCCGCCGGCATGGAAATGCTGAAGGAACGCATCACCGATGTTCTGGCGACCCTGACCTTCCGTGAGCGTGAGATCGTGAAGCTGCGCTACGGCATCGGCGATGGCTACACCTACACCCTCGAGGAAGTGGGCCGGATCTTCCGGGTCACCCGCGAGCGGGTGCGCCAGATCGAGGCCAAGGCCGTGCGCAAGCTGCGCCACCCGGTGCGCGCGCGCCAGCTGGCCAGTTTCCTCGACGGGGTCATGGTCGTGACGGACGAGGACGGCATGGAGGCCCTCTGAGCATTCCCCGCCGCTAGCAGCCCGCCGTGACTTTCACCACGGGCTAGCCTCGTTGGCCGGGAACCCCGGTCTGGAGGCCCGAACATGGCCCCGAGTTCTGCTCGGGGCCATTTTTTTTGCCCAGCCCTATCCGACCTGACCCCTGGACCCTTGTACGCGCGGGCCTGGGCGCTACTCTTGTCGCCCCCAGCTCTCAAGCGATTCGGCCAGGCGACAACGTATGCAGGACACCTTGCAAGCCCTCCTAGGGCTCCAGGAAACAGACCGGAAGATCTTCCGCGTGGAGGCGGAAGTGAAACGACTTCCACTGGAGCTCGAGAAGCGCCAGGCGGAATTCGGCGAGGCCGCACAGGCGCTGGACCGGCGCAACGTCGAGTTGCGCGAGGTGCGTGGGCGCATCAAGGAGATCGAAGACATCACGGTCCAGCAGCGCCAGCGCATTCGCAAGCTCGAGGGCGAGGCGACGGGAAATCGGATCGATGCCGCCATGCTGGCCGCATACGAGCACGAAATCCGGACCCTGAAACGCACCGTCAGTCGAGCCGAAGAGGACGGGCTCGTGATGGTCGGCGAGTCCGAGGATCTCGAGAAGGACATCGAGACCCGCAGCGCGGCGCTCGAGGAGACGCGCACCGTCTTTGCGGAGTTCCAGGCCAACGTGGAGAGCGAGCTCGCGGATGCGGGCACGCGCCTGACCGATCTGCGCGCGGTGCTTGCCGAAGGCCGTTCGAGCGCCGTGTCGGCCGAACACCTGGCTCTCTATCGGCGCATCCTGGGTATGCGCGAGGGCGAGGCCATGGCTCCGCTCAGTGGTCAGATCTGTCAGGCTTGCTTCGTGGAGATCCCGAAGAATGTCGCCGTGCGTCTGGCGCGCGGTGTCGAGCTGGTGCAGTGCCCGTCCTGCCACCGCATCCTTTACCCGAGCTGACCGATCGTCGGTCTGGTGGCGCCGTGGTGACCGCGCGCGGTCAGAAGGACCAGCGCAGCCCGAGCGTCGTGAAGTAGTCGGTGCTCAGCTGGGGACCACGCAGTTTCTGGTAGATCGGGAAGCCGATCTCCAGACCGAGGCGCAGGCCCGTCAGTCTTCCTTTGGGCTGATAGAACGTCAGCCCGGTCGTGAAGTCGAGGCGCTTGGCCTTTTGCTGATTGGGGTGCTCCGACGGCGAGAGCGCGGGATTCAGGGCCGGGTCCTGGCCGTGGATATCGGCCTGGCGCGACCAGCGGATGCCGAAGTTACCGATCAGCGACTTGGTCAGCTCGCGACCGGCCCAGAGGCTCGCGGCGCGGTAGGTCCCGAGTTCGTAGCGTCTGTCGTTCGGTCCACCGAGGCGCCAGGTGTGCTGCAGGGATCCGCCCCAGGACCAGCGGTCTTCGTACCCGCTCCACGAGGCCATCGGGGTGATGTCGTAGGTACCGGAGCCGAGCTGCATGGAATAGGGCAGTACCACCGGGCCGGCGGCTCCCGGCCGCACATCGGTCTCGTCGAACGAGCCGGTGGGGATGTTGAACGCCACGCTCCAGACGGCCTGTTCCGAGCCCCAGCGTAGCCACTTGTTGTGGGCCCAGAGCCGAACGTCGCCGATGCCCTTGGACTCCGTGCGAAACGTCCCGCCCGTGCTGGTCACGTTGTCCATCTGCTTGTCGAGGTAGGGCACCTCGATCCCGAGCGTCAGGTCGTCGCTCACACCGTAGCCCACCTCGAAGCGAGTCGTCTGACTCGTCTGACTGGTGGGGACGAAGCTGTAGCCCTTGGTGGCGAAGGCGTGGGCGCTGGTGATGTCATCGGTGCGATCTCCCAGGCCGTCGTATTCGTGGCTCTCGATGCGCGCGGAGAAGCGCCACCGGCCCTTCTGAACGAGCAGCGGAGTCGTGCCGACCGGACCCGTACTGCTCGCGTGGTCATCGCGCCAGCCGTAGCCGGGTGCCAGGCGGTACAGTTCGTAATCGGCGTGTTCCTGGGCCAGGCCGGCGCCGGAGCAGGCAGCCAGCGTCAGCGCGCCAAGCAATGTGTCTCGTACACTCATAGGGTCGGGAGGTGGGGCAATCGCTCGGAGGTCGGTCAGGGGCGCTGGTGAGGGTCACCGACATGGGATGTCGAGTCAAGTTTCTCCCGCGCGGAGGCGGCCAGGTGGCCCTGTTGGCTCCCGCGCTGTCGCAGCTCACGGGCCAGCTCCTCCCGGATCTGGTTCTTGTGGATGCTCCAGATCGGAGCGAGCAGCTTCTCCTGCGGGGAGTCGCCCGTGATGCGGTGCAGCACCTGGTCGGGGCCCAGGCGCTCGACGAAGTCCGCCAGCCAGCTCACGTAGGTTTCTGCATCCAGGACGTCCAGCTCGCCCTGGCGCCACTGGGCCGCCATCTGCGTGCGCTTGAGCACCATCAGGTGGTGCACCTTGACCCCCTCGACGCCGCTGCGCGCCAGGGCTTCGGCCGTTCGCCGGGCGCCCGCGCGCCCATCGCCGGGTAGGCCCAGAATGGCGTGCCCGACGGTCGAGATGCCGCGCCCGCGCGCGCGCTCCACCGCGTCCTCGAACTCAGCCAGCGTGTGCAGCCGGTTGATGTCCAGCAGCACCTGGTCCGAGGCGCTCTCGAGGCCCAGCTCGACCCAGACCGGGACCCGTTCCGCGAGCTGCTCCAGGGTGTCGAGCGCAGCGTCCGGGAGGCAGTCGGGTCGGGTCGCGATGCTCACGGCGACCACCGGCTCGCCGATGTAGGGCTCGAGGATCGTGAGCAGGTCCTCCAGGCGACCGGACTCGACGTAGGTGTTCGTGTAGGACTGGAAGTAGGCGATCGCACCCACATTGGGCCCGCGCCGGGCGATCCGTCGCAGGCCCTTCTGGAGCTGCTCTTCGAGCTCCAGGCCCGTGCGCAGAGCGGCCGTTCCCGATCCCTCGACGTCGCAGTAGGTGCATCCACCGATGCCCTTGGTCCCGTCCCGGTTGGGGCAGGTCGAGCCAGCGTCCAGGGCGATGCGGTGCACCTCGCGGCCGAAGCTGCGGCGCAGCCAGGGGGCCAGGGTGCGAAACGGTAGGTCGGGGGGCGTGCTCATGTGCGCGCGGCCAGACTCGCGGTCCGGCCAGCGTCGCAATCTTAGCGGGAACGGCTATCCTTTCGGTCCGTTTCCGGACGCTTTGCCCTTGGACACCCAATCCTCTGCCACCTCCGCTCCGATCGTTCCCATCGTCGTGGGCACGGCGGGCCACATCGACCACGGGAAGTCCACGCTCGTTCAGGCGCTGACCGGGACGGATCCCGATCGTCTGAAGGAGGAGCGCGAGCGCGGGATGACGATCGATCTGGGCTTTGCGTGCTTTGAACTACCGGACGGCCGGCAGGTCGGGATCGTGGATGTGCCCGGCCACGAGCGCTTCATCAAGAACATGGTCGCCGGCGCGAGCGGGATCGATCTGGTCATGCTGGTCGTGGCCGCCGACGACGGGGTCATGCCCCAGACGCGCGAGCACCTCTCGATCATGGACCTGCTGGGGGTGCGCCGTGGGTTCGTGGCGCTCTCCAAGGTCGACCTGGTGGACGAGGAGATGGCGCTTCTGGCCGAGGAGGACGTGCGCGATGCGATCGAGGGCACCTTCCTCGAGGGCTGTGCGATCCTGCCCGTCTCGGCGACCACGGGCCAGGGTGTGGACGCCATAAAGGCGCAGCTGGCCGAGCTGTCGGCGAGTCTCGAACCGCGCTCCGCGGAGGGCGTGTTTCGCATGCCCGTTCAGCGCGTCTTCAGCGCGCGCGGCTTTGGCACGATCGTCACCGGCATCCCGGTCTCCGGTCGCGTGAAGGTGGGGGATGTGCTCGAGGTCGCGCCCGGCGGCCAGCGCGGCAAGGTGCGCGGCATCCAGGCCTACCATTCCAAGACGGACGAGGCGCGCGCCGGGCACTCGACCGCCATCAATCTCGCCGACGTGGATCACAAGACGGTCGAGCGCGGCCACGTGGTCGCCAGTCCCGGCTTCTTCAGGCCGGTGCAGATGGTGGGGGCGCGCTTGCGCGCCATCACCGGCCTCGACTGGCCGATCAAGAACCGCACCCACGTGCGCCTGCACACCGGCACCTCGGAGGCCATCGGCGAGCTGATCGTGCTCGACATGGAGGAGATCGAACCGGGCGCCGAGGCACTCGTGCAGCTGCGGCTCGAACAACCTGTCGTGTGCGCCCCGGGTGACCGCTTCGTCGTGCGTCTGGCCTCGCCGGCCATCACCCTCGGCGGTGGGGTGGTCGTGGAGGAGAGCCGCTACAGGCTCAAGCGCTTCAAGTCCTTCGTGATCGAGGAGCTCGGGCGCCAGGCGGACAGCCTCTCCTCGGTGAGCGGCTTGCTGGAGTCCCACCTCGCGCGCGCGGCCGAGCGCTGGCTGCCAATCGAAGACCTGGCCTACAAGGTCAAGCTCGAGCGCGCCGAGGTGCGCGGCTTGCTCGACACGCTCGTCAGCGGCGGGACGATCGCGAGGGTCGGGCCCGCGGGCAACCCGAAGTGGATCCACGGGCACGTCCTCGAGTCGAGCCTGCGCGAGCTGCACGGGACGATCGGGACCTGGTTCGAGGCGAATCCCCTGCGCGGTCGTATCGATGTGCGCGACCTGCGCAGTGCCATGAAGCACGATGCGGCTTTTCTGACGATGCTCCTGGACGAGGCCGCGCGCCGGGATGAGTTGACCCTGGAGGCCGGTGGCGGCGTGCGCGTGAAGGGGCGCACCGTGGCTCTCGACGACGAGACCGGCGCCCAGGCTCGGCGCGTCCTGGAGCTGTTGCGCGTGGCGCGTTTTCAGCCCCCCGCGCTGGCGGATCTGATCGCTCCAGATTTCGATGAAGCCCGTCTGCGCGCGCTGCTGCATTACCTCGTCGACGAGGGGCAGGTGGTGCGCATCGGCGGGGACGTGCACTTCGAACGGGAGTGTATAGACGAGGCGCGCCGCGCGGTGATCGAGAACTGCGAGGCGAATGGTCAGCTCGAGATCCCCGAGCTGCGCGATCGTCTGGGGACCTCGCGCAAGTACCTGATCCCGCTGCTCGAGTACTTCGATGCCAGTGGGGTGACCCTGCGCCAGGCGGGTCACAGGGTCCTCAAGCGCCGCTGAGGTCCCGGGGCCGCAGGCCTTTGGGGCCCCTCTGGCTGGTCCCGAAACCCTAATCAAGGGGGCGCTGCCCTGAATTAAGGGGCGCTGCCCTGACGAATCCTCCGAAACCCTCGGGTCCGGGCACCCGTCGGCCGATAGGGAATCAGACCCTCGCGCGTCCTCTGACGCGTGTGGTGGTTCCCCAATCCAACTACAGCGGTCCCGAACGATACGCACGATGGCGGACGAGAAAAACCAGCCCGACGAGCAGGACCCCCTCGAGAACGAGGCGGGTTCCCTTGCCAATCAGCCCAACCCGTTGCCCACCAACCGTCCCGCGGATAACGCGCGTGTGACGGGACCCAGTGAGGTCGAAGGCTTCGGCTGGGCACCCAGCGATGAGGCGACGGACTTCCTTGGTCTCAACGACCTCGCGAAGGGCGCCCCCGGCGCCGTTCCCGGTGCCGTGGACCCCTACGCCATGCCGGGTGACGCCCAGGCGCCGGATACCTCCCGGACAACCTGGTTGCTCAACGAAGCAGCTCAACAGGGCCAGGTGCCAGGTGGTGCCCCTGCCGGTGACCCGACAGGCCAGGGCCAGGCGCCCCAGTGGATCACCCCGGGCCAGCAGCCCATGGGTCAGCCGGTTGCACCGCAACCTGGCCAGCCGGTTCCCGGCTCGATCCAGGCTCCGATGCCCGGAGCGGATCCGGCGGCGGGTGCTGCGGACCCCAACTGGCTGATGAGCCTCGATGAACAGGCGGTCGGAGCACCCTTCGCTCCCGGCTCGCCGGAGCAGCCCGCAGACGCGGCGCAGAGTCCGCTGCAGGCGTCCTTCGTGGACCCCGAGCCCGCGAGTTCAGCCGTCGGGCGCAAGGTCATGCGCTCGCTGATCGCCGTCGGCGTGGTCGCTGGCGGTGCGGTCCTGTGGCAGGTGCTCAGCCACCATGGTGAGCTCGACCAGCCGATCACCCAGCCGCTCGAAATGGAGCGCACCGCGCTCCAGAACCCGCCCCTCGAACAGCCCGTCGAGAGTGTGCCGCGCGATGGCCTGCGCCCGACTGGCGGCGCCGGCGCGCCCGAGCGTATCGCGGTCAGCCCCGATCCGTCGGCCCAGCAGGTCGGCGGTGAGCGTCGCTGGTTCTCGAACCTCGCCCCGCGCACGAACGGCGACGCGGGTGCAGCCGCGTCGGAGCCATCCGAGCTCGACGGGGACTCGTACCCATGGGCAGCACCCACCGAACAAGAAGCCAGTGAAGCACGTTCCGTCCTGCTCGCGTTCGACGCCCTGATGGGCGATCGTCCGCTGGTCCAGACGGGTCCCGAGAGCCTGTTCGAGGCGCCCCCGGGCTTCGATGCACTGGAGGTCGTAATGCCCGAGGATGCGAGCCAGGCCGCCGTCGCCGGTCCGCCGCTGCTCGGACAACCGGGCGCGAGCGCTGAGGCCCTGCCCGTGCCGCGCTGGCTCGCCCTGGGCCAGCGCCTGGTGAGTGCCGACCGTTCGGTTCTGGACCAGTACAACGAGTGGCGTCTGAGCGCCAAGGCCAGCACGCCGGGCGTGACCTACGTGCCGCGCGCGGGACACTACGCGTCGATCGAACCGACCCTCGAGATTCCGTTCTTCGTGGCGACGATCGGTGGCTGGGAGACTCTCGCGGGCGCAACCGGACCCATGCCCGCGTCCGACTTCGAGCCGCTCGACCAGGCCGGTCAGCCTCAGCCCGGTGTACCCGGGGAGCTGGTGGCGGCCGAGGCCCCGCTCGACACGGTCGTGTTCAACGGCGACGATGAGGACACGTCCGACCTGGATCCGCGCCGGATCGAGCAGGACCCGTTGTTCACGCTCCAGGCTCGTCTTCCCGGCCAGGGTGCCGCGCGTCGGACGCTCGACAAGCACTGGGCTGGCGTCAACATCCCGATGCACGCGCTCGATTATCCGGAGCGCATCCTGACCCCGCGCATCGGTGCCGTGCGCATCCTGCACATCAACGGTGAGGGCTTCGAAGGCCACCTGTTCGCCATGGGCAAGGGCACCGTCTGGCTCAACACAGGCATCGGACGCATGGCGTTCCGGGGTGATTCCCTCGAGCGCATCGAGCACATCGATGCCGACCGTCTTGCTGCTCTCGACGTCGGCGGTACGCCGACGGCCGGCCTGGAGGAAATCCGGGTCAGGACCGCCGGTGGCATCTTCGTGGGTTTCCAGCTGGACCGCGAAGGCGACCGGGTCACCATGGTCACCGAGGATGGCTACAAGATCACCCTGCAGAGTGATGATGTGCAGCCCGCCCACGCGCACCAGGCGCGGGTCGGAATCAAACGTCGCGGGCGCTAGCCCGAATAATTCATGAAGACGCGGCCCAAACGCGACGACCGGCCGGCTTCGCCGTCGATTCGGCTTCTGGCGGCACTTCTCGCGCGTTGGCATCCTCGACGACCCGTAAGGGTCGCCTCCGGG
>JBLHKW010000131.1:0-15122 GCA_047618565.1 Planctomycetota bacterium | reverse complement strand
CATCGGGTCTCCTTTGTGGGTTCTTGGTTTCGGCCAATGGGACATTGAGCCCGAGGAGCATCGCTCCGCCTACAAAGGAGGCCCGTTTACAGCATCAGGTCTACCGCCGCACACCTGCAACCATCCTTCGCGACCTGATCCCCACCCCCCCACACGGAGGTGGGAGGGAATGACGTGCCTGTTCGCTGTCTTCCGGCCGATTTGGGCGGGGCTTCGAGGGGTGGACCGACTCCTGACGACGCTTTGGTGTGCGGCGGTGAACCTGGTTCGGTAATGCCGTGTAGAGTTCCAGGCCCCACTGGCACCTGACACGGCGACGGATGACTGACACGACCCTCGAGACGGACGATTCCTCTCCCTTTGTTTTCGACAACACGTTTGCCCGTGAGATGGAGGGGTTCTGGGTCCAGGCGCGGCCGGCGCACGCGTCTGCGCCGCGCATGGTTGCGTTCAATGGGGCGCTTGCCGAGGAGCTCGGGCTCGAGGCGGAGTGGCTCGACTCGGAGCGCGGCGCGCGGTTGTTCGCGGGGGCCGAGTTGCCCGCGGGGGCCGAGCCGCTGGCGCAGGTCTATGCGGGGCACCAGTTCGGAGGGTTCTCAAGGCGGCTCGGAGATGGGCGCGCCTTGCTCCTCGGCGAGGTGATCGACCGGGCGGGTGCGCGGCGGGATATCCAGCTCAAGGGCTCGGGGCCGACGACATTCTCGCGCGGCGGCGACGGATTGGCGGGGCTGGGTCCGGTGCTGCGCGAGTACCTGATCAGCGAGGGCATGCATGCCCTGGGTGTGCCCACGACGCGCGCGCTGGCCGCGGTCACGACGGGAGAGACGGTGTACCGCGAAGAGCCGATCCCCGGGGCGGTGTTGACGCGCGTGGCAGCGAGTCACGTGCGCGTCGGGACCTTCCAGTACTTCGCCTCGCAGGGCGACCAGGAGCGGGTGAGGCAGCTGGCGGACTATGTGCTGGCACGTCACGACCCCGAGCTCCCCGAACTCCTCGGGCAAGAGGGGAAGTACCTGGGCTTGCTCGAGGCGGTGTGTGAGCGGCAGGCGTACTTGATCGCGCGCTGGATGCAGGTCGGGTTCATCCACGGTGTCATGAACACGGACAACGTGACGATCAGCGGGGAGACGATCGACTACGGGCCCTGCGCGTTCCTGGACCGCTATGCACCGGATACGGTGTTCAGCTCGATCGATCGCAACGGGCGCTACGCGTACGGGCGACAGCCGCAAATGGCGTTCTGGAACCTGTCGCGCTTCGCGGAGGCGCTCCTGCCGATTCTCGACGCCGATGCAGATCGGGCTGTCGTCCTCGCGACCGCGGCGGTGGAGTCCTTCGTGCCGCGCTACGAGGCCCACTGGCTGAATGGAATGCGCGCCAAGCTGGGGCTCGGGACCGAACGGGACGGAGACGAGCAGATCGTCGGAGACTTCCTGAGTGCCCTGCACGACGGTCAGGTCGATTTCACGCTCGCATTCCGGAGCCTCGCGCAGGCTGTGCTGGGGGACCGCAAGCCCCTGCGATCGCTGTTCGCCTGCGCAGAGAACATCGACGCATGGCTGGAGCGCTGGGAAGAGCGCCTCGAGCTCGAGAGCGTTCAGGCTACGGCTCGTGCCAAAACGATGCAGCGCGCCAACCCGGCCTTCATTCCCCGCAACCACAAGGTCGAGGAGGCGCTCGAGGCGGCGGTGGAGCGCTCGGACCTCGGTCCGTTCCAGGAGTTGCTCGAGGTCATCCGCCGTCCGTTCGATGAACAACCTGGGCGCGAGGCGTACTCGGTGCCGGCGGCTCTGGATGCGGAGCCTTATCAGACGTTCTGCGGGACGTAGCAATACCGAGTCGTACTTCGCGCGGCCCTCGCCCTGTCGCGTCCCTGATCCGCGGTCGGAGAAACCAGGGGTCGTGCGTTCTGCTCCCACGGGGACCGACGGGCCCTTCGACCTGCGCGAAGTGATGTGCGGGACGGTGAGTGGGAGCGCATCGAATCTGTCTCGACGATATCTGGGGTGCTCACGGGCTACGACACATCTTTAGTGCGCGAGGGCCCGGGTCGCAGTGGCTAGACTCTCCGGCTCATGCCCCTCACCACCGGTCAGTCTCTTTCCTTCTACGAAATCCTTGGTCCCCTGGGCGCGGGCGGGATGGGCGAGGTCTACCGCGCAATGGATACCCGCCTCGAACGCGAGGTGGCCATCAAGGTCCTGCCCGAGGAGCTGGCGGACGACGAGGAGCGGCTGCGGCGGTTCGAGCGCGAGGCGAAGACGCTCGCGTCGCTCAACCACCCGAACGTGGCCGGGATTCACGGTGTGGACAAGGACGGGGACGTGTGCTTCCTGGCGCTCGAGCTCGTGCCCGGCGAGGACCTGAGCACGCATCTCGGGCATGGCCCGCTCCCCGTGGACGAGGCCGTCGAAGTGTGCCGGCAGATCGCCGAGGGGCTCGAGGGTGCGCACGAAGCCGGTGTCGTGCATCGCGACCTCAAGCCCGCGAACATCCGGATCACGCCGGACGGTGTGGTCAAGCTGCTCGACTTCGGGCTGGCCAAGCCGATGTTCGAGCGCAGCTCGGGCAGCTCGATGGTGGCGCGGCCGGACAGCTTCCTCATGACCGAGGAGGGGCGCGTCCTCGGTACGCCGACCTACATGAGCCCCGAGCAGGCGCGTGGTCGGGCGGTGGACAAGCGCACCGATGTCTGGGCCTTCGGCTGCGTGCTGTACGAGTGCTTGACGGGCAAGCGCACCTTTGCCGGCGACGCCACGGCGGACGTCCTCGGGGCGATCGTCGGGTCCGAGCCCGATTGGAGCGCGCTTCCCGGAAACACGCCCACGAATGTGCGCCAGCTGCTGCGGCGTTGCCTCGCGAAGGACCCGCGCAACCGCGTGCGCGACATGGGCGACGCGCGCGTCGCGCTGCAGGAGTGCCAGAGCGGAGAGGTCGAGCCGCCAGTGGGCGAGTCGGTCGTGAGCGAGACCGTCCGCCGCGGGGTCGCAGGCGTCGTCGCCCTGGGCCTGGGCGCGCTGGTCCTCGGGGCGCTCCTGGCACGTACGTTATGGTCGCCCGCGCCGCCAGCTCGAAGCGCTCCCGCACCGCTGGTGGCCGAGCTGACCGCGCCGGACGGCATGCGCATGGGGCCGCTTTCGGGACCGCCCGCGGTGTCGCTCGACGGGAAGCGCCTGGCCTTCGTCGCCATTGATGAGGAAGGCAACTCGGCCCTGTGGGTGCGCGAGCTCGACGGGATCAAGGAGGCACGGCGCATCCCGGGCTCGAAGAGTGCGCTGGATCCATTCTGGGCCCCGGATGGCCGGCGTCTCGGCTTTCTGATTGGGGACGACCTCATGACGATCGGCGTGGACGAGGATCGTCCGCAGCTTCTCTACCGTGGAAGTCCTTCGTCGGACATCCGAGGTGCGGCATGGAGCGAGGAGAACAGGATTCTGTTCGCAGAGGAGGACGGACCCCTGGTGAGCGTCGATGCGCGCGGAGGGACTCCCGAGGTCGCGCTCGATCACTCGCTGGGCCGGCCGGGCGTGCGGGCGATGTGGCCGTCTTTCCTACCGGACGGGAAGGGCTTTCTCTACACGATCCAAGATGCGGGCGGGGAGGTCTCCGGGCTCTACGTTGGCGAGATCGGATCTGCCACGGCGCGGCTGCTCCTGCCCGAGACCACGAACGCCGTCTACGTCGAACCCGGGTGGCTGGTGCACCGGCGTGGAGATGCGCTGTATGCGCGCGTGTTCGACGCGCGCACGCGCGTGCTCGGGGAAGAGACCGTGCGTCTCGCCAAGGACGTGCGTGTCTCGGACTGGCCGGTACACGCGCTCTTCGGGGCCTCGCGCGACGGCCGCATCGTCTACTACCGCAACGATGCCAGTGTCGTTGAATCGGAGTTCGTCTGGTTCGACCTGGCGACCGGAGCCATTGAGAGCGTGGGCGTCGAGGGCGTCCTGTGGAATCCGCGCTTCTCGCACGACGGCACGAAGCTGGCCTTCGACCGAACGAGCCTGCGGACCAGTGGAGACGTGTGGGTGCGCGACCTGGTGCGTGGAAGCGAGGTGCGCCTGACCGAGGCGTTGAGCGACGACTCCTGTCCAGTGTGGGCAGCGGGGGACGAGGGGCTCTACTTCTTCATGACGCCGGACCTGTACTACGCGAAGGCCAGCGGAGTCGGCGCGATCGATCGGATCCTGGAGTCGACGGAGTCCAAATTCCCCGTCGGTGTCACCCCGGACGGCCGCACACTCCTGTGGTGCGGTTCGGAGAGCGCCGTCCTGTCTGCCCTCGACCTCGAGACGCGTGAGAGCACGCCGCTCCTCGAGCAGGTAGAAGGGGCCCACCTCTCGCCGGACGGCGCCTGGCTCGCCGTGGAGACACGGACAACGGCCGGTAATGTCGTGGTGCTGCAGGCTTACCCCGGGGGGGAACACTTCACGCGGATCTCGTCGGGGACCGGCGACAGCCCCAACTGGGCACCGGCTGGTAACGAGGTCCTGTTCGAGTCGGAGGGCGAGATCGTTGCCGTCCCTGTGGAGTTCAACCCTGGAGCCGCACCCGTTCCCGGCGAGCAGCGGGTGGTCGTTTCGCGCACGGGCCCGAACCGCTACATCCACGAGCACGGATTCGACATCACGCCCGATGGACAGAGGCTCCTGCTCATCCGCTCGCTGGCGTCCGACGCGGGCGCACTGACCGTTCTCGAGAACGCGATTCCGAAGCGCCCCTGAGCGGCGGTACGGAGCCACGCTCATCGTCAACGGATTCGAGGCCCCGGGGAACGCGAATCCGTTGACGATGAGCGTGGCTCTGTACCCGAGGTCAGTCCGTGATGACCCGAGCCGGACGGACACCGAGGTTGCTGTCGGCGCTCGTCGGCGTGTCGTGGCGGCGGTCCGCGGAACGCGTTGTGATGGCGGAGCCGCGGAAGCCGCCGCCGCGGTACACGCGAGGTGCGGAGCCCACGAAAGGGCTTACTGGATCCGTCGCTGGACTGCCGCCGTTGTAACTCTCACCGTACCCGTCCAGGCACCACTCCCACACGTTGCCGTGCACGTCGTGCAGGCCGAACCCGTTCGGTGCGAAACTCCCTACCGGCGCGTGCACCGTGTAGCCGTCCGACCACGGCTCGTAAACCCAGCCCTCGCTGGCGCCGCTGGCCTGCGCGAACGCGTCTGCCATGTTCGCCACACGGGCCAGTGCCTCCTTCTCCGGACCGCTCGACCACGGCGTATACGTGAACGCCCGCGCCCCGTACTCCCACTGCGCCTCGCTCGGCAGCACCAGATCCACCCGCCCGAGCACCCGCACACAGTCATCCCAGCTCACCAGCTCCACCGGGTGCAAGCGCGTCATCGCCTTTCCCCCACTGCCTGATCCCGGACCGTAACGGCTCGGGTTCACCCCGACGGCGTGCTCCCACTGCTCCTGCGTCAGCTCGTACTTCGACAGGAAGTACGGCGACAACGTCACCTCGTGCACAGGACCTTCGTTCCCAGCTGCGTGCAGATCGTAGTTACGCCCGTCGGGATCGCTCGCCTGCGCTCCCATCCAGAACGTCCCCCCCGGAATCAACACGAATACAAGGCCCGTCGCCTCCGTGCGCACCAGCGCGCCGCCCACTCCCCGCTGCGGCAGCTCGCCCGAGAGCACGTGCCCGAACTCCCACAGCCCGCAGTCCGGATCCGGGCCCAGGGGCACCAGCCCCAGCTGCGCGGCGAGCTGCAGACCGTCGTAGCTGGGGTGCTCCGCGACCGCGGCCCGCGCCTCTTCCCACGCCTCGGCATGCTCCTCGATCGACACCTGCCGTAGCGTGCGCGACACCTCCAGCCGTTTCTCCACGTCCGTCAGGGTCAGCTGCAGGTTGTCCAGCCCTTCGACCAGCACCTTGAACGTCTCGTAACGCCACGCCAGCTTCGGATCGACCTCGTCCCACACGGGGTCCGTGCCCTCGCCCTCCTCGACCTGACCAGCGACCAGCTGGCTCAGGTAGGCCTCCTGCCGCACCTGTCGCACCGAAGCCTCGTGCTGTTCACGTCGGTCGAGCAACGCACCCGCGCGTACCAGCCAGTCCCGGTAGCGCGGCACCAGCTCCGGAACCTGGGGCCACAGCGCGTCCGCCTCGCTGGCGAGCTTCTGGACCAAAATGTAGTCCGCTAGCCGCTCAAGCTCCGCCAGGCGCTCGTTGGCCGTCCGCTCCAGTCCCTTTAGCCGCTGAGCCGCCGACATCGTTCCCGGTTTCACGTCCGGCGCGAACAGCGCCACGTTGCCACCCTCGTGATCCGGGAACGTTGCCTGCAACGGCGTCTGCCGTTCCTCCGTCCTGCGCTCGACCTCGCGTCCTACATGGTTGAACAGCTCCCCGAACGTGACCACCTGATCCCCGTCCAGGTCCGCATCTCCCTCCAGCCCGCCGAGCAACGCGCCCGTGAATACCGAGTGCCCGCCGCCACCCGCATCGAGCACCGCCTGTTGCGCGTTGCCCGCCGTGATCACTTGCCGGGCACGGTTGGACAGCCCGGCCGCAATCGGCGGCGCCGCGCGCGTCACCGCCAGTCCACCGAAGCAGCAATCCAGGATGAACAAGGCGTGCTTCGCCGGCACCAGCTCCGAGATGTCCTCCACGTCGTTCATCCCGATTAGGCTCGACCAGTCAGACTCACCGCGGGAATTCGAGCGACCATCGACCGGGACGATGTACCCACGCGACTCGCGCCGACCCGGGCGCGTGACCCCGTGCCCGGCGAAGAACAAGACGAACAGGTCTTCTTCTCCGACGCGCTCCGTGTCGCAGGCCCACACTTCGAGGGCACTATCGAGCGCGACCTTGGTCGCGTCCTCATTCACGATCAAGCGCACGTCCTCCGACTCGAACCCGTAACTCTCGATCAGGATCTTCGCCACCGCCCGCGCATCCGCGACCGCGTACCCGAGGTCCGGATACGCCGCGTCCTCGTACTCGTCGATCCCGATCACCAGCGCGTGCCGCCGCCCGTAGGCAGAGCTCGAGGACTCCTCCACATCATCCAGCGCGAGACCGCGCGTCGAGGCGGCCTCATCCTGGTTCGCCTGTCCCCGAGCCAGGGGGTGAAACGCGAGCAGGGCGAACAGGGCCAGGTTCCAGCGTGGGGCGAACATGCCGCCAGGATACACCGCAAGGGCGAGAGGGGTACGGAGCCACGCCCATCGTCAACGGATTCGCGTTCCACGGGGCCTCGAATCCGTTGACGATGGGCGTGGCTCCGTACCCGGCGCCGCGTCAATAGTACTGAACGGTATCTCCATCAATCCGGGCAATGCCCCTGCCGGTGCCTAACCAGATGTTGCCGTCCTTGTCCTCGGTGAGTCCGAAGACTGATCCGGACGCGACTTCGAATTGCTTGCTCGAGGACAGGAGGCCTTCGAGGCCGGCTGACGGATCGAATCGATTGAGGACGGTAGTGCGTGGCTTCGGGTCCTCGCCCCCGAGCAAGCCCCCGTTGAACCAGATGTTGCCGTGCGAGTCTTCCATCAGACAGAAGCTGGGGAGCTTGAAGACGTGCCGCACACTCTCGCCATCGTAGTGAAAGATTCCACTTGAGCCACTGAGCCACAAGTGGCCCTTTTGGTCGATCAGTGCCGGTATGTAGCTATTGCTCTGGACGTCCAGTCCATGCTCCTCGGTGAAATTCGAGAACGATTCGCCGTCGTAGCGGAATAGCGCGCCCCGTGTGCCGATCCAGATGGTGCCGTCGGGTGCCTGCGACATGGAGTTCACGTCGGAACGAGTGAAGCCGTCTTCTTCGGTGAACGACGTGAAGGTGGTGCCGTCGTACTTCGTGAGGCCCATCGCCCCGAACCAGAGGTTGCCGTCGCGGTCCTGAAACATCGACAGGACGGAGTCGTCGACCAGGCCATCCTCCGTCGTGAAATTGGTGTAGGTGCTCCCGTCGTATCGATACACGCCTGCGCCGATGGTGCCCATCCAGATGTTCCCCTGGCGATCCTCCAGCAAGGAGAATGCGCGGTAACGTCGCAAACCCTCCTTGTTGGTGACGTTGGTGAAGGTGCTGCCGTCGTAGCGCATGAACCCGTTCCACGTCGCGAGCCAGAAATCGCCCTGGCGATCCTGGAGGACATTGCGCGTGATGACCTGGGGGCCGGTGTCGCTGGAGATGCCTGACGATTCCATGAAGTACGGATCGACATCGGGCTCCTGGGGGGCTGGCGAGGAAGCCTGTTCTTCGGTTTCCCCCGCGCCACTTGCTGGGTTGGCAAGCTCGGAGCCGTCTCCGACCTCGATCAGCCCTTCGAGCTCTCGTACGTCGTTGGGGATCGCGTCGTGATCCTGCGTGAAGGCCCATGCGAGGGGCAAGCAGAGGAGGCAAGGCAGGAGCCGCGCGCCGTCCGGTGCCGTGGAGAGTTCATTCGTGAGAGGTTTCATCTGAGAATTCCGAGTCTGGAGTCCTTGGGAAAAGAGCGGGGTCGAGCCCGTAGGGAACCCATGCTCGTCTTTTGATCCATCTGTGGTGTGTGCATGGGCATTCCCGCCGTTCAGGGTCTGGCATTCGTCTCGGGCCATGTCCGAGCGGCTGCTCTGGCGGAGTACGGAGCCAGGCTCATCGTCAACGGATTCGAGGCCCCGTGAACGCGAATCCGTTGACGATGAGCGTGGCTCTGTACCCCGCGGAACGCCACGTTAGGATGCGCCCAGGAAAACCAACCATGCAAGAACGTCTTCTAAAGCTAATCGGGCGCAGAGACTACGTGCCCGCCAATGCGTCCCAGCTCCTCGAGTCATTGCGGCTGCCTGCGAAGGAACGGCGACGATTGCGGGGCGAGCTCGAAGAGCTCGAGCGGCGCGGTGAGGTTGCCCGGATCAAAGGCGATCGCTATGTGATTCCACGGGAGGCCGACCTCGTTCCCGGACGCATTCAGATCACCCGTCAGGGGCGCGGCTTTCTCTCGCCCGACGATGCGGGGCTCAGCGAGATCGCGATCAGCTCTGCGGACACCGGGACGGCCATGCACGAGGACCGGGTCCTGGTGCGCCGCGACGTCGGACCGCGCGGCCTGCGCGCGCTGGGTAAGCGGTCCAGGGAAGACGCCGCAGACACCGGAGTGGTCGTGCGGGTGCTGGAGCGCAGGCGCACGCAGATCGTTGGAACGCTGAAGATCGACCGCCAGGTTCTGCATGTCGTACCGGACGACCCGCGCATGGCGCATGAGATCATCGTGCCGCCGGCGCGCGACGTGGGCAGGAAAGCGCGCGACGGAGACAAGGTCGTGGTCGAGCTCAGCGAGTGGGATTCACCGCAGGCGAGTCCGCGCGGCACGATCACGGAAGTGCTCGGTCCGCCGACGGCCGAAGGCGTCGACATGCTGAGCGTATTGCGTCAGTACGACCTGCCGTTGAAGTTTCCGCGCAAGGTCCTGCAGGAAGTGCGGCGTTTCGGCAACATGATCACGCGCCAGGACCTCGAGGGGCGGAAGGATTGTCGCAAGGCTCCGGTGATCACGATCGATCCGGCCGACGCGAAGGATTTTGATGACGCCATCTCGCTGGAGAGCATGGGGCCGAAGGGCTGGAAGCTCTGCGTGCATATCGCGGATGTCTCCCACTACGTGAAGCCGGGCTCGGCCCTCGACCAGGAGGCACGCGAGCGCGGGAACTCGACCTACCTGGTCGACCGCGTCATTCCGATGCTGCCGGAGGCGCTCAGCAACGAGCTCTGCTCTCTGAAGCCGGACGTCGAGCGCCTGTCGAAATGCGTCGAGTTCTCGCTGGCGAATGATGGCATCGTCCAGCGTATGCGCTGCTACCCCGCGGTGATCCACTCGCAGCGGCGCTACAGCTATGAAGAGGCCCTGGTGGCCTTGAACGGATCGGGCAAGGACAAGCTCGATATGATGCTGCGCGAAGCCGGGAAGCTCGCTCAGAAGATCCGCAAGCGCAGGTTCAAGGCAGGTTCCCTGGAGCTCGACTTCCCGGAATCGAAGATCCGGATCGATGAACATGGTCGTGTGGCTCGCATCGACATCATCGAGAATGACGAGTCTCACCAGCTCATCGAGGAGTTCATGCTGCTCGCCAACGAGGCGGTGGCGGGTCGACTGATGAAGCAGAGGCGGCCGGCTCTCTACCGGGTTCACGAGTCGCCGAGCCCCCAGCGCCTGAACAAGTACCGGGGGGAACTCCTCAGCCACAACGTTGTCTGTGGCGACCTCGAGAAGCCTGCCGAGGTGCAGAAGGTGCTGCGGCGCCTCGACGGACTTGCCATCGGTCCGGCGCTCAAGATCGGTCTGCTGCGGTCCCTCATGCGGGCGCGCTATGCGGTCGAACCCCTCGGGCACTACGGCCTGGCCAAGGAGAAGTACACACACTTCACCTCGCCCATCCGTCGCTACGCAGACCTGGTCGTTCACCGCGTGCTCTTCGACGATCTGAATGTGGGCAAGGACGCGATGAAGCAGACGGCGGGCCACATCTCCGCCACCGAGCGCAACTCCTCGGATGCTGAACGCGACAGCAAGAGCGTCAAGCTGCAGGCCTACCTGCTCGCCCAGTTGAAGTCCGGAAAGCCCGAGCGCTACTCGGCCCTCGTCACGGACGTCTTGAACTTTGGCTTCTTCGTCGACGTCTCGAGTCTCGGGATGACGGGCCTGGTTCCCCTGTCGAGTCTCAACGACGATTTCTACGAGTTCGATGCGGTCAAGGTCCAGGTGCGCGGGCGCCGAACCCGACGCGTCATCCGGCTAGGTGACCGCGTCGAGGTGGAGATAGCCAAGGTGGATACCGTCAAGAAGCGCATGGATTTTCGCCTCGCAGAGCCGCTGAAGAAGGAGTCGGCCAAGCCCGCGCGACGCCGCGCCGGGAAGAGCAAGCAAGCAACGCAGAGTTCGAAAGCACAGGAGCCCAGCAAGGCCAAGAAGAAGCCGCGCGCCGCCAAGAAGAAGACGAAGAGAGCTCCGAAGCGCACGGCGGAGAAGCCCGAGGAGCAGGCCAAGCGCAAGAAGCGCCCTGCGAAACGGGGCCCGCGACCGTAGCAGCCCCGCGGTACGGAGCCACGCTCATCGTCAACGGGTTCGAGGCCCCGGGGAACGCGAATCCGTTGACGATGAGCGTGGCTCTGTACCCCGCTCAGGGCAGCAACGTCAGGGCGCGCGCGTCAGAAAGGTTGAATCCGGCGGCGCCGCCGAGTGGGTCCCGGAACCACGCCTGGAAAAACCAGGTGGTCCCCGGCAGGATCGATCCTGAAGAGGTCGGAGGAGCGGTCAGATCGAGCGGCGCGGCCAGACGCCCGGCCGTTGGCACGGTGACGGGAAGGCGCTGGACGCCAGTTGAACCCGATCCGAAGACGCATCGTAGCCCGTCCCCGAATGTGCGCCGTCCTTCGGCAGGTCCGTAGAAGAAGATCCCGGGCTGGGCAGGCACCGGGCCAGCGACGAGGGCGATGGAGTTGGCCGCGACGGACGGATCCCCTTCAATCTCGATGATGGCTGCCGCGCCCGTCGAGTTGTACGTCGAGGAGCAGGCAGGGCTTCCCAGCGTAGCCGCCACGGGAACGCGGAATGCCATGCCCCATAATTCACCGTCGAGAGCGAGCTGTCCGAGCAGGGTCGTCGCTCCCGATGAAAGGTCGACCGAGTAGACATGCCCTTCGCTGGCACCGACGTAGACGCTCCCGTCCTCGTCCACTTCGATTCCGTACGGGACCCCGAGTAGGGTGATTGGAGCCAGCACTCCATGGTTCAATCCGGTCACCGAACTGTGCCGGTCGATCGCGAGCCCGACCGTGGGGACGAATGCGGTCCCCAGGAGTGAGCCGTCCGCCAGCTGCGCGAGGTCGCCAGTCGAACGGAAGCCGCTGTCTCCGATTGCGTGGGTGAGGCCTGTCTGTGGGTTGACGCCATACAGGATCGTGTCGGACCCTGTACGGGCGAACCAGAAACCGGTGCTTGTGATTTCCAGTGCGTTGTACTGGCATCCGGACAGGCCGACGAGGACACGCTGCAGGGTTACGGGGTCGAGGCGGTAGACGAGTGTGCCGGATCCCGACAGCTCCAGGACGACGAACTCCCCAGTCAGTGGGTCGAAGGCCATGTCGTAAAGCGGCCCCAGGCCGGAGTCCCCGATGAGCACCGCAGTTGGCGCGGAGTCGTAGTGGTCCACCCGGTAGATGCTCCCCGAGCTCGTGCATACGTACATCTCCTGACCGCTACCGGCGGGAAGTGGAGCGCCGACCGTGGGGGCGACCGGGATGGCCGGGCCCCCGGGCGCGAACTCCTGGCCGATTGTCGTGGGGAGGATCAGGAACTGGACGAGGCAGACGAGCGGGATCTGGAAGTGATGCATGGAATCAGGCTTCGCAAGAGTCAGCAGGAACGGGTGCAGCCGCGAAGGGCTGCTCTCCCTTCGCCACTGCCTTCAGGGGCGTAACGTCGTTCTCTCTCGAACTTCATTAGAGTTGCGGGCTGCGAGCGTTACCGTTTCAATAACATGTAACCGCAGCAATCCGCTACTTGCTCACCGAGATCGGGGCGTGCCAAGCGCCAGGCCATCCAGGGAATCGAGCGTGGGTGGCGCGGGAACACGCACCCCAGCGATACTGACGTGATAGTCTGGACCTCAAATGGGCACCTACAACACTCGCAAGCTGAAGTCGCTGCTATCGGGCATTCCGGACATTCCCGAGAAGTACTCGAGGAAGAAGAAGCGGCCCAAGTCGCTGGCGCAGATCATCGAGCCGAATTGCACTGGATGCGAGGTGTGCATTCCTTTCTGTCCGGTGGATTGCATCGAGGTGGCGCCTGCTCAGGACTGGCCGGATCGAACGATTCCGCCGGTGCAGATCCGCTACGACGAGTGCATCGGCTGCGTCATCTGTGTGCGGGTGTGTGAGAAGCTCGCGTGGGATGCGATCGTGATGCGGCCGACCGAGGAGGTCGAATCGGAAGAGCAGATCGTGATCCACGACAGCTGGCCGCTCACCGGCCCGACGGGATCGTGAGCAAGGCTCATGGGATTCCTGGATCAATTGTTCGGTAGGGCACGGCGGCGCCGTGAGGGAGCCGAGGACGAATCGTTCGAGGCCCGCATGTCGGACCCCGAGCATCGCAAGCGCGTCGTCTACGCGTATCACGAGCAGACCAAGCACAACGTGCATCGCTTTGCGGTTGGCCCGCATGAGCTTGACTGGGACAACCAGCCTGATCCCTTTCGGCGTTGGGAAGGTGCACAGCTGCTCTCGCTGGACGTTGTTCCACCGACAGAGCAGCCAGGTTACTTCGAGGCGTTGGAGGAAGGAGGCGTCGCACCCGCAAGCCTCGGCCGACAGCTCATCTCCCAGTTGCTCTACGACAGCCTGGCCCTCTCGGCCTGGAAGCAGGTGGGCGATGTGCGCTGGGCATTGCGCGTCAATCCGTCGAGCGGAAACCTGCACCCGACCGAGGGCTACCTGCTGGTCCCGGCGATCCCGGATCTCTGCGACACTCCGGCAGTCCTTCATTACGCACCGCGTGAGCACGGACTCGAATTGCGCGCGCGCATACCCCAAGACCTGTGGGACCGGCTCGCCGCGGGCCTTCCGCATGGTTCGTTCTTCGCAGGTCTGGCCTCCATCCACTGGCGCGAGGCATGGAAGTACGGGGAACGAGCGTTCCGCTACTGCCAGCACGACGCAGGCCATGCGATTGCGGCCCTGTCCGTTGCGGCCGCCGGTGTGGGATGGAAGGCCGAGCTGATCGACGATCTGGACAGCGACGAGCTGGCTCAGCTTCTGGGTATCCACGGGGAGCAGGGCCCCGACGCAGAGCAACCCGATACGCTCCTGCTGTTGACGCCGCAGGGCAACACCGTTGCGCCGCGTACCTTTCCGACCCTGGCAAACGAGTTCCGTGATCTGGCGTGGCAAGGTGTGGCGAACGACCTTTCTTCCGAGCACGTGGACTGGGATGCGATCGATCTGACGGCCAGCGCGTCGAGGAAACCTCGCAGCAAACCCTACGCCCGCTGGCAACCGTCACAGCGGGCGCTGGCAGCGCAAGGGAAGCGTGTCTCACTGCGCGAGACGATACGTCAGCGGCGCAGCTGCCAGACACTCGACGGTCGAACGAGCATGCCTGCGTCCGACTTCTATCGAATGCTCGAGGGCACCCTGCCACGCGCGGGCCGCTTCCCTTTCAATGCGCTGCCATGGAGTCCGCGGGTAGACCTGGTGATCTTCGTGCATCGCGTGGACGGACTGGACCCGGGCCTCTACTGGCTCCAGAGGGACGCGGATCGCACCGAGGCAGTGCGCGCGGCATGCAACCCGGATTTCATCTGGGAAAAGCCCGCCGGATGCCCGGCAGACCTGCCGCTCTCGCTCCTGTTCCCCATGGTCCTTCGCAGCCAGGCCGTGCAACTCTCCTGCAACCAGGACATCGCCGGAGATGGCGCCTTCAGCCTCGGAATGGTCGCGGACTTCGAACCCTCCATCGAGGCCCACGGCGCCTGGTTCTATCCGCGCCTGTTCTGGGAAACGGGTGTATTGGGGCAAAGGCTCTATCTGGAGGCAGAAGCCCATGGATTCCGCTCGACCGGTATCGGGTGCTTCTTCGACGATCCGGTCCACTCGATTCTCGGACTGCGCGACAAGACCCTGCAAAGCCTCTACCACTTCACCGTGGGCAAGGCCGTCGATGACGCTCGCTTGACGACCCTGCCGGCCTATCCGTCCGAGCGCGTCCCTGGCGACGCCCCTTCTTGACCCAAACCCAGACCCGGTTTCAGGAGCTCCCATGCCCGCCGACGAACTCACCTGGTCCGACGTCCACGAGATCGCGTTTCGCCTCTTCGACGCCGAGCCCGATCTGGATCCACTGACCCTGCGGTTCACGGACCTGCACAAAAAGATCGTGGCCCTCAAGGGCTTCAGCTCGGACCCGAGCACCTCGAGCGAAGGAATCCTCGAAGCGATCCAGATGGCGTGGGTCGACGAGCGGGAGGACTGAGGCGATACGGAACCTGATTCCGTACCGCCGTATCGTCTAGTACCGGTTCCCGCACCGCGCTCGTCGGGACGCGTTCGCAGCCGTCGAGAGCAGCGAGAACGGGATCCACCAGACGGCGATCAGCACGTAGACGAGCGTTTGAGAGCTCTCCGGTTTCA
>JBLHKW010000130.1:0-15278 GCA_047618565.1 Planctomycetota bacterium | reverse complement strand
GGCCGCGCCCGGGGCGCGGGTCGCCCCCCCCCCCCCCCCCCCCGACGCAGCGGCGGCGGAGAGGGCGAAGTCGAGTAGGGAGTTTATCAACGGGCTGCTAGTGCCTACTGGACCAACGTCGAGGTCCGCCGCGCCGGTCAGTGGATTCAGCCGCTGCAGTCCGCTGATCGCGAATATGGGGAAGGCTGAGCCCTCATCGGAGGCCAAAAAGGCACTTCGGACCGAGGGTCATCCGCCTGTTCACGGAGGTGGCTGGGTACTCACCGGCGATCCGAACTAAGATAGGATCGCCATGCTTCCTGCCCTGCTCGCCACCATCCCGTTACTCCTCGCCCAGGAATCCGAGCCCGTCCCCCCGACGCCCTTCGATCGCGTCATGGAGCTCGAGATCACCGAGTTCGATGAACCCGCGATCGACGGCCACGGCGGTACGGTCGTCGCCGAGTACGAGGTCGAGTTCGAAGGCACGCTCCACATCTGGACGACATCCGAGCTCGACCTTTTTCTGCAGGTCGACGACGCCGCCGAAGCGCGCACGCTTGCCTCGGATGACAACTCGGGTGGAGGCACGACGCCCTATCTGCAGTTCGAGGTGCATGTGGGCGACTGGCTTGTGGTCCTGGTTGCCGGTGACCCCGCCGCGACCGGCTCCCTAGTCCTGCACCTTGTAGCCACGCCTGAAACGGAAGCTGGGCGCCTGGCCGAAGCGGCTGCGCGACGCGCGCTGGATGAGTCCGCGCTGCTTCTCATCGACGGGCGACGGTTCGATGCTCGGGGGGTGATGGCTGAGGCATTGCCCGACGTCATGAACCCCATCGGTCCCGATCACCCCGATCTCTTGCGTGCCCGAGCAGCCCTGGCGGTCTCGATGTCGGAGCTGGGCGATCTGGCCGGAGTGCACGCGATCGATGAGTCGATCGTTGCGGGCTTCGAGCGAACGATGCCTGAGGACCATCCCGAGCTCGTGGCCGCTCGATTCAGTCTGGCGGTCTCGATGGACGGGATGGGCGACCTGAACGGGGCACGCGCGCTCTATGAATCGGTCCTGGCGAATTACGAGCGCACGCTACCCGAGGACCACGCCGATCTCATGCGCGTCCGAGTGGACCTGGCCCACTCGATGGTGGAGCTGGGCGATCTGGTCGGGGCGCGCGCCCTGCTTGAGTCCATCATCGCGAGATACCAGCCCACGGTGCGCGAGGATGACTTCGCGCTATTGGTGGTCAAAGCAAACCTGGCCAGCGCCGTGGAGTTGATGGGCGATCTATCGGGGGCGCGGGCGCTCCATGAGTTGGTCGTCGCGGGCTTCGAACGCACGCTGCCCGAGGATGACCACTATACGCTGAACGCACGAATAAACCTGGCAGCCTGCATGGAGTTGATGGGCGATCTCTCCGGGGCACGCGCACTCGATGAGTCAGCCCTCGCGGGTTACGAGCGTACGTTACCCGAGGACCACCCCGATCTCCTGGGTGCCCGGTTGAGCCTGGCCCTCTCGATGGATTCGATGGGCGATCTGGCAGGGGCGCGCGCCCTGCGCGAATCGGTCGTTGCCGGTTACGACCGCATACTGCCCAAGGATCATCCCGATCGCTTGCGTGCCCGAGGGCACCTGGCCGTTTCGATGGACGGGATGGGCGATCTGGCCGGGTCGAGGGCGCTCTATGAGTCGGTCCTCGCGGGCTTCGAGCGCACGCTACCCGAAGACCACCCCGATCTGCTTGCCGCCCGGGCAAACGTTGCCGGTTCGATGTCGCAGGTGGGTGATCATGCCGGGGCGCGCGCGCTCTATGAGTCCATCTGCGCGGGCTTCGAGCGCACGCTACCCGAGGGCCATCCATTCCTCGCGAAGATCCGCGGGAACCTGGCGGTCTCGATGGAGGCGATGGGCGATCTGGCGGGGGCACGTGCACTCAGGGAACGGGTCCTCGCGACGCGCGAGCGCATACTGCCCGAAGATCACCCCGAACTTCTGAGCGCCCGAGGAAACCTGGCCAACTCGATGATGGCGATGGGCGAGCTGGCCGAGGCGCGCGCGCTGCATGAGTCGGTCCTCGCGGGTTGCGCGCGCACCCTGCCCCAGGGTCACCCCGATCTCATGCGCGCCCGAGCGAATGTGGCCGTCTTGATGCACTCGATGGGCGATCTGGACGGTTCGCGCGTGCTGCTCTCCGCTCAGCTGGAAGGCATGCGGACACGCGTGCTCGCCTCGCTAGCCCTGGCCCCGCGCGAGGCGCGCCAGACCGTCGCAAGCGAGAGCCACCGACATTCCCAGGTGCTCTTCTTGAGCGAATCTGCCGGAGCAGTGCTCGAACGAAGCACATTCGAGTTGACGGAAACCATGCGGCTCGTCGCCGCAGAAGCAGCACGTTCGCTCGCACGCTTCGAGGCGGATCCGGAACTGGCTCCGATGCTCAACGAGGCCGCGGAAATCCGTCGTGCGCTCAACGATCTCGTCGCTGGGGCCGCGCGCGATGAGGTGGGCTCGGAAGGCCTGCCCGCAGAGTTGACGCGACTCTCGCTTCGACGCGACGCGCTGGAGCGGGATGCGAGTCGCCGGCTCGCTGAACGCGGCGTCGTGACAGTATCTGTCGACGCCGATGCGTTGACGGCTGCACTCGCCCCCGGCGACGTCGCGATCGGCTACCGGCGCGTCATGCTCAAGCATGTTGACCCCGCAAGCGGCGAGATCCAGGCGGCGGCGGACCACCTCCTGGCGCACGTCCTGGATTCCGACGGAGCGCTGAGCCGTATTGATCTGGGCCCGGCTTCGGAGGTGGAGCAAATTGCGATGGCTTGGCGTGCGGCACTCGGAGCTCCCCTGTTGCGCGGCCTCGCGCCGGAGGAGGGCGAAGGCGATCCGGAGCTGCGCGCAGGTCGAGAATTGCGAACGAAGATCCTGGACCCGGTCCTCGCGATCGCGGGCGCGGAGGTCGGGCGACTCTTCGTTTGCGCGGATGACCTGCTGTATCTGTTGCCACTGGATGCGCTGCCGGTAGATGGGGGCAAGGAGGTCGGCGAGGGCGCCGATGATGCGGGCTCGGAACGCGTCGGGGACAGGATGCGGATCGTGAACGAGGTCTCGTTCGCACGACTCCTGGCGCCTGTGGGCTCGGTGGAGGGCGCGCCCTCGCTGCTCGCCTTTGGTGGCATCGACTACGACGCGGAGGGAGCGGTTCCCGATGGACTCGTAGCGTCGTCGGCTCCTATCGAGTCGACCGAGGACGTGGATGGAGGGGACTCGGGCGAAGGCGAATCGGAGGCGAGCGAACCGGAAGACGGCCCCGCATCGCGAAGCGCCATGCCCGACCGTTTCCAGAAGCTGCTGCAGGCGCGCTACGAGGCCGAGGCGACTGCGGACCTCTTCGAGGAGGCCTTCGAGCTCGAGCCCACGTTGCTCACGAAGAGGAAGACGACCAAGGCCGCGCTCTTCGAGTCGGCATCGGGAAAGCGCTACCTGCATCTCGCAACCCACGGTTGGTTCGCGCCCGAGAGCGTGCGCTCGACCGAGGATACGCGCGGCGGGGGGGAGAGCTTTGCTCGCATGGGAGTCCAGGATCGCGTCTCCGGCCTGGCGCCGATGACTCTCTGTGGTCTGGCCCTCGCCGGTGCCAACAACGGACGCGACTCACTCGGACGCGTGCCCGGCATCCTCACCGCCGAGGAACTGTGCTCACTCGAACTCTCTCAATGCGAACTCGCTGTCCTCTCCGCCTGCGAAACCAACGTCGGCATTCGCCGCGCGGGTCAAGGCATCCAGTCCCTCCAATCCGCCCTCTACGCAGCCGGTGCGCGCACCTCGATCACGTCCCTGTGGAAGGTCGATGACGCCGCGACTCGGCGATTGATGGAAGTCTTCTACACCAACCTCTGGATCGACAAGATGGGCAAGGCCGATGCCCTCTGGCTGGCCAAGAAGGCACTTCGGGACGAAGGACATCCACCCGCTCACTGGGCTGGTTGGGTACTCACCGGCGATCCCGACTGAGCCATTGGACCTAGGACATCGTTAGCCTCTCTGACCGGGTACCCGATCCACATTGAGCATGCTCGGCTGACACCACTTTCCAGGTCGACTGGTCTACTTTCTGGATGGTCGAAATGGGCACATCGGAGGGGTCCCGGCACCGGCCCGCGCCGCTATGGGTCTGGCTCCTGCTCGGGTGGCTGGCGGGGCGTACCTGGTTGGAGGGCGGGGCGCGTCGGGCGGGGGATGTGGAAGCGCGGCGTGTGACGGCGACCGGTGGCCTGGAGACGGCGGGCATTCGGGAGGTCTGTATGGTCGAGATGGATCCGTTGCCGCTCGGGATTCCGGGTGTGCGGGCCTTTAGATCCGTACCTGGGGTCGGGCGCACCAGGTCCCTGATGCTGATCAGGCACCTGTGGGAATCGGGCGCTGGGGCAGATTTTGGGCGCGTTGGGGTGGCCTGGGAGGAGATTGAGGGCATCGGGCCGGTGACGGCGGGCGAGTTGGAGCGGGCTTTTGGGGTGCAGTCTGGGTGTCCACGGGGCGTGGGCTGTCGCGCGACTCCGGGGGACGGCGTACACTCCGGTCGCAAGTCTGGACATGACGATGACTCCGTTGGAACCTGCGGCTCGGGAAAGCGAGCGGTCTGCCCCTGGCCCTGATGGCGATGGGGGAGGGCTGCCGGGGCCCCGGCGTGGGCTGCCTACAGAGGCGCCCGGGGGGGTGGACCTCGATAACCTGCTGAGGGCCGCGCTCGACGAGGACCTGGGGGCCGGAGACCTGACTTCACGCATGGCCGTTCCCGCGGGTGCGCGGGCTTCCGCTCGACTGGTGGCCAAGGAAGCGGGCGTGCTGGCGGGGCTCGGGTGCTTCGCGCGCGTCTTCGAGCTGTGCGATGCTGGCATCGTGTTCGAGACCTCGCGCCAGGACGGAGATACCGTGGCGCCCGGGGATCAGCTGGCGCGGCTGGAAGGTGATGCGCATGCGCTGCTCGCGGGCGAGCGCACGGCCCTGAACCTGCTGCAACGCCTGTGCGGGATCGCGACGCGCACGGCCAGCTTCGTGAAGCTCGCCGAGGCGGCGGCCGGCGAGCGACAGGTGCGCATCCTGGACACGCGCAAGACGACGCCCGGTCTACGCGTGCTCGAGAAGTACGCGGTCCGTTGTGGCGGCGGCGAGAATCACCGCATCGGACTGTTCGACGAGGTCATGCTCAAGGAGAACCACATCGACCTGGCGGGGCGACCCATCGGCGAGGTGCTTGCGGACCTGCGAACGGCCGTTGGCGATGGAGTTCGTATTACGGCCGAGGCCCGGGACGGGCGGGAAGCGCAGGAAGCGGTTCGCGGCGGCGCGGACGTGGTCCTGCTCGACAACATGACTCCGGCCCAGATGGCGGCCCTGGCGCCCGAGCTGCGGAGCCTCGGGCAGGCCCGTGGGCGTGAACTCGAGCTGGAAGCTTCCGGCGGCATCGGAGCGGGCGATCTGGAGGCGGTGGCGGCCAGCGGTGTCGATCGCATCTCGATCGGAGCGCTGACCCATTCGGTCTCGGCTCTCGACCTTTCCCTCTACCTCGAACCCGTACGTTGAGTTCCATCCGACGTGAAGAGGAGCCGCACGGGTTGCGGCTCGAATTGCCGGCCGCGCATAGCGCGGGGCGCATGGCGCGGCAGATGCTGCGGCAGTTTGCCCTGAAAGAGGGGCTGCCCGAGGAGGAGGTGGACCGCGTCGAGTTCATTGCGGGCGAGCTGCTCGACAACGCGGTCGACCACGGGGGCGGCAATGCCGCGCGCGAGGAGTCCGATCTGGAAGAGGACATCCGCATGTCGATCCGGGTGGCCTTCGCCAGCGATTCCTGGACGATCGGCGTCGAGGACCAGGGCGGTGGGGACCACGTGGAGATGAACACCTTTCTGCAGGCGCAGAAGGAGATGCCCGACCTCGAGGACGAGCGCGGGCGCGGCTTCTTCCTGATCTTGAACATGGTCGACGAGATCGGAGTGGAGCGCAGCGACGACGGGCTGGGTCTGCGTTTCCAGGTCAAGCGCTCTTTCGGCGATGGAGCCTGACATCGGGCCTGCCCCGTTCGGGGTCGGTCACCTGCGGCGCGTCGGTCAGGGGCTGCTCCGGATTCCGTTCCCGGTGTCGGCCGTTCCCTGTCTCGTGTGGGCCGGACTGATCTGGTGGTTGAGCTCCCAGGCAGTGATCGAGCCGCCGCCGCTCGTGCCGCACGTGCCGCTGCTCTCGAACCTCGTTCACGCGATCGAGTTCGGGTTTCTGGCCCTGTGGAGCGTCCTGTTGCTCCCGCGCCGGGACGACTGGCCGGTCCTCCGGCGCGGCAACCTGGTCCGCTGCCTCGTAGCGACCCTGATCTACGCCGTCGTCGATGAATGGCACCAGAGCTTCGTGCCCAACCGGGATGCGTCGTTGCTCGACGTGCTCACGGACGGAGTCGGGATCGTGAGTGTCTTGTGGGTGATCGCGTACCTGGGCGATCGGCGCGCGGACACCCGCGGCCTGGGGCGCCGGCTGGGATTCGGTATCGCCGCTTGCGTTGGCGCCGCCTGGCTCGCGACCTTCTATGGGGATACCTACGGGACCGGCCCCTGGCCCTCGTGAGGCGCGCGCTCGCAACTGTCGCCGGAAGCGCGCGGGCTCAGTAGGGGTCCATCGGATAAGCTGTCGCGCGTGAAGCACGACCCCGACAGCTATCAGGATCCTCTCTCGACGCGCTACGCCAGCAAGGCCATGCGCCAGAACTTCTCGGACCGCAAGAAGTTCACCACCTGGCGTCGACTTTGGATCGCCCTGGCCGAGTCCGAGCAGGAGCTCGGGCTGGACATCTCGAACGCTCAGATCGAGGAGATGCGCGAGCACGTCGACGAGCTCGACCTCGAGCGCGCCGCGCACTTCGAGCGCGAGCTGCGTCACGACGTGATGGCTCATATCCACACGTTCGGCGAGCTGTGCCCCAAGGCGCGCCCGATCGTGCACCTGGGTGCCACGTCCTGCTTCGTGGGGGACAACACGGACCTGATCGTGCTGCGCGACGGCCTGCGGCTCCTGCGCCGGCAGCTGGTGACGGTCATCGAGCGCATGCGCGCCTTCGCGCTCGAATGGCGCACCCTGCCGACCCTCGGGTTCACCCATTACCAGCCCGCGCAGGCGACCACGGTCGGCAAGCGCGCCTGTCTCTGGATCCAGGACCTGCTGCACGACCTCGACGACCTGGAACACGCGGAACGCTCGATCCGTTTTCGGGGCGCGAAGGGCACGACCGGCACGCAGGCCTCGTTTCTCGGTCTGTTCAACGGGGACCACGAGAAGGTGCGCCAGCTCGACGCGCGCGTCACCGCGAAGATGGGCTTCGAGCGCACTTTCGGCGTGACCGGGCAGACCTACCCGCGACAGCTCGATTTCAGGATCTGCCAGGTGCTCTCCAGCATCGCCCAGTCGGCCCACAAGTTCGCCACGGACCTGCGCCTGCTCGCCAACCGGCGCGAGCTCGAAGAGCCCTTCGGCAAGCACCAGGTCGGTTCCTCCGCCATGCCGTGGAAGCGCAATCCGATGCGCGCCGAGCGCATCTGCTCCCTGGCGCGCTTCGTGATGAGCCAGCTGGACAACACCGCACATACGGCCGCAAACCAGTGGTTTGAGCGCACCCTCGACGATTCGGCCAACCGCCGCCTGGTCCTGTCGCAGTCCTTCATGGCCACCGACGCCGTCCTGAACCTGTACCTCGACGTGGCCTCTGGCATGGTTGTCTACCCGGCCGTGGTTCAGAAGAACCTGGATGCCGAGTTGCCCTTCCTGGCCTCCGAGAACGTGCTGATGGAGGCCGTCAAGGCCGGCGCCGACCGCCAGGATGTGCACGAGGCCATCCGCACCCACGCCCAGGCCGCCGCGCTCGAGATCAAGGAAGGTCGTGCGGGGGACATGGTCGAACGCATGGCCTCCGATCCGAGCCTGGCCGGCATCGCGAAGCGTCTCCCCGAACTGCTCGACGGGGCGCTGTACATCGGTCGCGCTCCCGAACAGGTGTCCGAGTTCCTGGAGGCCGAGGTCGACCCCGTACTGGAACGCCACGCGGATGCGCTGGGCATCGAGGCCGACGTCCGCGTCTGAATGGGCGCGAGCTCACTCCTGATCTGATCCCATGGCTGGTTCCTCGTCAACGTCTGCGGTCCTGTTCGCCCTGGTCGGCAACGCCGGGCTGACGGTCTTGAAGTTCGTCGCGTTCGGTATTTCGGGCTCGGGCGCGATGCTCTCCGAGGCGGTGCACTCGTTCGCTGACACGGGCAACCAGGGGCTCCTGTACCTGGGCATCAAGCGCAGCGAACGTCCGGCAGACGCGGCCTTCCACTACGGCTTCGGCGCAGATCGCTTCTTCTATTCGCTGATGTCCGCCGTCGGTATCTTCGTCCTCGGCTGTGGCGTGACCCTCTACCACGGTGTGCACTCGCTCCTGCATCCGCCCGAGCTACACATCACGGCACTGCCGTTCGTCGTGCTGGGAATCTCTCTGGTGGTCGACGGATACGTTCTGCGCAAGGCGGTCCATGTCGTGAACGAGCGCCGTGGCGACGAGGGTTTCCTGCGTTTCCTGCGCACCTCGTCGGACCCGACCCTGGCGGCGGTGTTGCTTGAGGACGGGGTGGCATGCGTGGGCGTGCTGGTCGCCATGCTGGGCATCATTCTGAGTCAGGTTACCGGCAGTCACCTACCCGACGTGATGGCCACGTTCCTGATCGGTGGCATGATGGGTGGAATCGCCATCTGGCTGGGGCTCAAGAACAAGGCGCTGATCCTGGGGCCCTCGATCCCCAAGGCGATCCAGCAGGACTGCCTGGCGTTCATGGAGGCCCAGGACAGCGTCGAGCACGTGCGCGTCGTACGTACGCGCATCGTCGGAGCGGATCGCTTCAACTTCGCGGCCGAGGTGGACTGGAACGGTCGCGCGTTGGGGGAACCCCTTGCGGACTGGGTCGGAGAGCAGCTGGAGCGCCTCACGGACCCGGAGGAGCGGCGTGCCTTCGCGCGCGAGTTCGGCGAGAAGGTCACGGAAGCGCTCGGAGACGAGATCGACCGCATCGAGTCCGAGCTGAGGGAGCGTCACCCGGAGTTGACCATCCTCGATCTCGAAAGCGACTGAGGGGTCGTTCACGCGAAATCGAGGTCCGCGGCGGCTCGTGTTGGTATAATGGGGCATCGGATGCGGCAGCCTCCGATAACCCCAGCCTCCGCGACCTGAAGACCACCGGCAGGATAGAGTTCCGTAGCGCACTCTCTCTTGGTCATCAGCGACGGGCAACGTCGCGCCTGGAGTGCTGTGTGGAACGACTACACCCGGTCCCGTGGAGGCCCAGGTTGACCCAGCCAGGCATACCCAATCACCTAGTTCTCTCAACCTCGTGCTACGGCTCGAGGCTCAAAACCATCGAGGATCAGGCCTTCGCAGCCGTCGCGATGGGCTTTCGGCGTCTCGAACTCGGTCTGAGCGAGATTCCTGTGCCCCTGAGCGGTTGGGAAGATTCCCGCCGCGAGACCGGTATCTGCGTCGATTCCGTGGTCGTGGGTAGCCTGAATCCACGCATGCAGAACATGTCTGGCAGCCGGCTCGGCGCCATGGACGCGGAGGAGCGCGAGCGCGCCCTCAATTCATCGCGACGCCACATCCGGCTCGCTCAGCGCCTCCAGGCTCCGATCGTGGTCGTGCGCGGCTGCGAGGTCGAGGACAAGCGTCTGGCAGCCGAAGGTGAGGCGCTCGCCGAGGAGATGGACCTGGCCACCCTCGACACCCACGACGCGGTCGCCGAGAAAGTGCGCGACTACGTCCATCGCGTCCAGAAGAAGGGCCAGCGACAGCTCGAGCACTTCTGCCGCAGCCTGCACACCCTGAACAGCGAATTCCCGGACACGCGCATCGCGATCGAGCCGGGCTTGCAGTTCAACGACCTGCTCAACTTCGAGGCCATGGAGTGGACGCTCGACGACCTCTCCAAGCTCGGACTCGGCTACTGGCACGACACGGGCCGCATCCAGATGCGCGAGCGTGCGGGTCTGCCGGGCCAGGGACAATGGCTCGATAGCTTCGCCAGTCGCATGCTCGGGGTGCATCTTCAGGATGCCGCCGAGGGCCAGGACGAGCTGCCCCCGGGGCAGGGCGAGGTCGATTTCCGGCTCGTCTGCGAGTACCTGCCCGCGGAAGCGGTGCGCGTGGTCGAGATGAACGAGCGCCACGGGCGCGCCGCCATCCTGGCCTCGGTCCACTTTCTGATCGAGCAGGGCTTCTAGCTGTCCGGCGGGCCAGCGCGCCCGCACTTGGCCTCACTCGGGGTCGCGGCGTATCCTGCCTGGATGCGCACCCTCACCCTTAGCTCGCTGTTCCTCGCCTGTGCCTGCGCGGCGACCGACGGACCTGCCGTCCGCTCCGCGTCATCCGGAGGCCTGCACGGCCTGTTCGAGGCCGAATGGGAGCAGCGCCTGCTCGACGATCCACTGCACGCCACGGCGGTAGGGCGGCGCGAGGGCGCGCATCGTCTGCCAGCGGTGGATCCACGGGCTCTGGCCGTGCAGGCGGAGCGCGACGAGCACACGCTGGCTCAGCTGCGCGCCCTGGATCCCGACGCGCTCTCCGACGTCGACCGCATCAGCTACGAGGTGTTCGAGCACATGCTCGCGGGGCGCATCGCCGATCACGGGTTCGGCGCCTGGCAGATTCCGTTCAACAGCGACTCGGGCTTCCACACGAACTTCGCCCAGCTGCCGCGCGAGGTGCCCCTGGCGACCGTCACCGACTACGAGAACTACACCGCACGGCTGCTGGCCTTCCCGGCCTACGTGGACGAGCAGATCGCCAACATGCGCGTCGGGATCGAGCGCGGCATGGTGCAGCCCAGCGTCGTGCTGATCGGGTACGAGGCGACCATGGCGGCACACGTGGTGGACGACGTACAGCAAAGCGTCTTCCACGTGCCGTTCCAGTCGTTCCCGTCTGCCGTGCCCGCTGCGGAGCGCACGCGCTTGCTGGCAGAGGGCGAACGCGCGATCGAGGTCGGCGTCGTGGCCGGCTACCAGCGCCTTCTGACGTTCTTCGTGGAGGAGTACCTGCCGGCTGCCCGTGAGAGCGTCGGTTGTTCCGAGCTGCCCGATGGTCTGGCGTACTACGAGCACCTGGTGCGCTTCTTCACGACCCTCGACACCTCGCCGGCCGAGGTGCACCAGATCGGTCTGGACGAGGTCGAACGCATCCATGCCGAGATGGTGGCGATCATCGAGAATGTCGGATTCGAGGGCGATTTCGCCGCTTTCCTGGAGTTTCTGCGCACGGACCCGCGCTTCTATGTGGAGACGCCCGAGGCCCTGCTCGAGCGTGCATCACGCATCTGCAAGCGCGCGGACGCGGCCCTGCCCGCGCTCTTCGGCCACCTGCCGCGGCAGCCCTACGGCGTCGCACCCGTGCCGGCTCACATCGCGCCGAAGTACACCACTGGACGCTACGTCCCGGCCGCCGAGGGCTCGACCGAGCCCGGCTACTACTGGGTCAACACCTACGCGCTCGAGAGCCGGCCGCTGTACGTGCTCGCGGCGCTCTCCCTGCACGAGGCCGTTCCAGGTCATCACCTCCAGCATGCCCTGGCAGCGGAGCAGCGCGGCGTGCCCGAGTTCCGCCGTTTCCTTTATCTGCCGGCCTTCGGAGAGGGTTGGGGGCTGTACTCCGAGCGGCTCGGCCTCGAGATTGGCCTCTACGAGGATCCCTACGACGACTTTGGGCGCCTGACTTACGAGATGTGGCGCGCGTGCCGTCTGGTGGTCGACACGGGCTTGCACGTGCAGGGCTGGTCGCGACAAAGGGCCATCGACTACATGGCGCAGCGCACGGCGCTCTCCCTGCACGAGGTCACGACCGAGGTGGATCGCTACATCTCCTGGCCCGGCCAGGCCCTGGCCTACAAGACCGGCGAGCTCGAGATCCGCGCCCTGCGCAGCTGGGCCGAGGAGCAACTGGGCCCCGACTTCGACCTGCGTGCGTTCCACGACGCTTTGCTCGAGAACGGTTCCGTCCCGCTCTCGACCTTGCGCCGACACATCGAGGCGTTCGTCGCCGAGCGTCTCGCGGAGTGCGGGGCCTGAGAGGAGGTCCCATGGGTGGGCCGGCCAGAGGCGCCACCGAGGCCAATCGAGGCGCTTCAGGCCCAAAAAACGCTCGCGCAGCGCCGGCCCGGGCGGTGCCCTAACCCGTTCGAGCGTAGGGTGTTGCGTCCGAAGGGGGCCTCGAGACCGTCGATGTCTCCCGGCTTGATGCCGTAAGTGATTGTCCTGAAACGGCTTACGCGTACGGAAGCCAGGCCGGGGTGCGTGCCGTGCCGCAGTGGGGGGCCTTCGGGGGCGTCCTACGGCCTGTTTTGGTCCAGCCCGGCCCCTGTACGACCCCTTGTCAGCTCCGGCGCAGGTGTGGTGAATATGCGGTCTTCTCTTCCGCCCGACCGATACCTGCGGGGCGGGAGAACCTGATGAGCAAGCAGACACTAACGACAACCACGGAAGCCGATCACGACGTGGACAGCTCCGAGGCACACAGGATCTCCACGGGCCAGTACCCGGTTCACCACCTGCGTGAGGTGCTCGAGCAGGCTTCGGCGTCCGCGCCGGCAGCGGCACGCGGGCGCTTCCTGGTGCTGACCCACCGTGGTCCGGACCCGGACGCGCTCGGCGCTTGTGAGGGCCTGCGCTGCCTGCTGAGCCAGGGCTTTGGCTACGAGGTCGTGGTCGCGACCCTGGGCCGCATTCACCGCGCCGAGAACCTGGCGCTCGTCCGCACGCTCGACCTTGATCTGGCGCCGTACTCCTCCATCGACCCGGAGAAGTTCGCGGGCGCGACCCTGGTGGACACGCAGCCCGAGTTCGGCCACACGGTCCTGCCGAAGGACATCCCGATCATCGCGGTCTTCGATCACCACGTCCCGCCGAAACCGGACGCAAAGAACGGCAACGGTAGCGTCAAGACGCGCCCGCCGATCCTGCACCGGGATGTGCGCCTGGAGCTCGGCGCGACCTGCTCGATGATCTACGAGTACCTGCGCGACGCGGGCGTCGAGCCGGACCTCAAGACCGCATCCGCGCTCTTCTGTGGCGTGCGCTACGACACGGCGGACCTGTCGCGCAATGCCACCGAGCTCGACGAGGAGGCCTACCACGAGACCTTCCGCAAGGCGGACCGGGACGCGATCGCGAAGATCGGACATCCGCCGCTTCCGCGCGACTACTACCTGGACCTGCACCAGGCCCTGACCATCGCGCGCCAGCACGGACCGCTGGTGCTGGCCCTGCTCGGCAAGGTCGACAACCCGGAATCCGTGGCGGAGATGGCCGACTTCTTCCTGCGCATGAAGGGCTGCTCCTGGGTGGTCGTGGGCGGCGCGTTCGAGGGCGAGTACGTGCTCTCCCTGCGAACGGACTACGCCTTCGGCAAGGCCTACCCGCTCATGCGCCGCGTCCTGGACGGCGTCGGTTCCTTCGGCGGTCACGGTCACATCGCCGGCGGCCGCATCACCCTCGACGATGGGGGCGAGAGCACGATCAAGTGCGTCGAGCGCGTACTGCGCGCCAACGCGCTGGCCGTCATCGGCGCGACCGACGAAGAGGACTCGATCCCGCCCGAGGGGCGTCCGCTTGCCTGAAGGTTCCCGGGGCGCCTGGCCGCAGGCCGGCACCTCGCAGCCGGCCCGCGCCACGCGCGTCCTGATCGTCGGTGGCCTGGACCCGTCCGGTGGGGCGGGTGTGACGGTCGACGAGAGCGCGGTGCGTGACCAAGGGTGCCAGTGCGAGCTGGTGCTGACCGCACGCACGGATCAGGACGATCGTGAGGTGCGCACGATCGGGGCGCGCGATCCGCACGACTGGCTGGAGGAAGCCCTGGCGAGCTTCGCGGCCGGATCCGTCCACGCGTTGAAATTCGGCCTGTTACCCGGCCGCGAACACGTGACCCACGCCGCTCAGCTGGTCCGGGCCCTGCGCGAGCGCAGCCCGGAGATGCCGGTCATCGTCGATCCGGTCCTCGCGAGTTCCAGCGGCCACGAGTTCCTGGACGCGCCCGCCCGGGCCGCCCTGTGTGCCGAGCTCGCCTCCCTGGGCGTGGTCCTGACCCCGAACCTGCCCGAGGCCGCGCGGCTCGTGGGCGCTGGCAGCGAACGTCTGGCCCAGCTCGTCACCGAGCCCGGCGCGCGCCTGGCCGTGGCCCAGGAGCTGCTCGCGCTGGGGGCGCGCGGCGTCGTCCTGAAGGCCGGGCACGGCGCCGAGCAGCCCGCCCGCGAGCTCGTCCTGGAGCCGGGCTCCGACCCCGTCTGGCTCGAACAGGAACGCCTCCCGGGCGGCGGCATCCGCGGCTCCGGCTGCCGCCACGCGAGCGTCCTGGCCTGCGGCCTGGCGCTCGGCGAGCACCTCCCCACGTCCGCCCGCCGGGCCGCAACCTACGTTGCGGGCTGCATCCGGGCCGCCGCCACCAATTATTGATCACCAAACCCGGCTCCGCGCTTGCGCATCGCTCCCCGCGCGCTATCTTTTCGTGCCCGAAGTGCGGCTGTAGCTCAGTGGTAGAGCGCAACCTTGCCAAGGTTGATGTCGACGGTTCAAATCCGTTCAGCCGCTCCACTTCGATCCCTGCCTGAGATGTTCTCCGGGGCGTTTTTGCCCTGTTCGAGACCCGCGAGGCGGCCTCCAGGGCAGTTGGGACCTACCCCCCTTCGTTGCAGCTAGAAGCAGGATCGTGCAACGTGATGTGAGAAGCCGGGGGAAGCTCGCCATCAGTCCCCGTGGCCTTCGCCGTGATGGGGGACTCCTCGTCAACGAGCCTCAGCTCGGGAAGTTGATCCACCCATTTTCTGACATCGATCATCTTGGGATCCGTGTAGATCCGCTCGGCCAGGGATGCGTTTGTCAACGGCCAGAACAAAAGGGACCATTGTGGCCATCTGAAAAGGGACCCCCATTTGTCGCCGTATCCGAGGGCTATGGGAGCGAGGCACGAGCGTAGAGCCCAGCAGTGGCGAGCGGCGTTGGTGCATGGACCGAGACGGGGCGAAAGCTCCGCCTTCTCCGGCGGTTTCACGGCTTGATCGGGACCGAAGTCGGTCGACCGAGCTCCAACATCCGATTCAGGATGTTGCAAGCCGCCACCGCTTCAGCCTCTTGCGCTTCCGGATGACGAGCCCGAAGCCGCCCCCCGAGGATCGACTTGAACCGGAAGAAGGCGTTCTCGACGGTGCCCTGGCGGTGATAGCCGGACTCCTTCTTCCACCGTCGCCTCCCGATC
>JBLHKW010000129.1:0-15486 GCA_047618565.1 Planctomycetota bacterium | reverse complement strand
ACAATCTGCGCGGCCACGCGCGCGAGGCCGGGCTCGAGAACGCCTTCGACTTCGAGGGGTTCGTACCTAAATACATCCGTCCGCTGTTCTGCCTCGGGAAGGGGCCCTTCCGCTGGGCGGCGCTGTCCGGCAACCCCGCGGATATCGCGGTCACGGACCGCATCATCATGGACCTGTTCCCCGAGGACGAGGCCCTGTGCCGCTGGATCAAGCTGGCCGGAGAGCGCATCAAGTATCAGGGCCTGCCGACGCGCATCTGCTGGCTCGGATACGGCGAACGCGCGCGCGCGGGCGCGGCCTTCAACGAGGCGGTCCGTACGGGCGAGATCGAGGCCCCGATCGTCATCGGGCGCGATCACCTGGATTGCGGCTCGGTCGCATCGCCCAACCGTGAGACCGAGAACATGCTGGACGGCACGGACGCTGTTGCGGACTGGCCACTGCTCAATTGCATGCTGAACGTGGCGTCCGGCGCGTCGTGGGTGTCGTTCCACCACGGCGGGGGAGTCGGCATGGGCTACAGCCTGCACTCCGGCCAGGTGACGGTCGCCGACGGGACCCAGGAGGCCGCCGAGGCCCTCGAGCGCGTCTTGACGAACGATCCGGGCACCGGCGTCATGCGCCACGCGGATGCGGGCTATCCCGACGCGATCGAGTGCGCGCAGCGGACCGGGGTCGATATCCCCATGCCTGACTGAGGTCGCGGCGCCCCATACATATAGGCGCCCCATACATATAGAAGGAGGGCGGCCGCTAGCGACCGCCCTCCTTCATACGGGGGTCTCGCGCGTGAGTGCCCGGTGCCTACTCCAGCTTGCCCATCAACGCGGGCACGGCGATGGCCGGCAGGACGAAGAGCAGCGGCGAAGACGAGATGAAGCCGAAGCTGCTCGCCATGCTGACGAGCACCGAGCGGTCACTCTGCTGGTGCTGGATGAAGTCATCCCCATCGGCCCAGGCCAGGGCGACCGTGGCCTTGGACCCGGCCATGAGCTCGTGGTAGCCCGGAATGATGATGCCGGCGTCACGCTGGGGGCTGCTGGGCGAGCGCGTGGCGTTCGCCAGCGCGGAACACAGCAGGTTGGTTGCGCCGTAGCCGTCCCGGATCAGCCTGGGGGCATCGAAATACGTGACCGAGTACGCGTTGTCGAGGCCATTGGGCAGCTGCTCGGTGAAGCGCGTGTTGTCCATGATGCTCGTGCTGCCCGACCGCGCCTGGGCGACCGCGGCCACCGCAGTCGAGGGCGTGGCGCACACGATCAGGCAGTTCCCGGCGTGCGCGATGGTCGGCTCGAAGGGCACCGGTAGACCGGGGAAGGTCAGCGTCTGGTAATCCGTACCGTCGCGCTCCCAGTAGCGGACCTGGACATAGCCCTTGGCCTGGGCTCCTGCGATCATATTGAGGATCCCACCGATGGTCTCCTCGGCGTCGTAGAGCTCGTCCGCGCCAGAGAGTTCGATGAACGCGACGGTCGAGAGGAAGCCGCCACCGCCGGTCGTGTCGGACGCGTAGATCCCGCCGGTACTTCCGATGTGGCCGACGACGTCGTTCATCAGGTGAACGCCGCCCATCATGCTGGCCAGCATGTCCAGCGGGTCTGCGCCGCCCATGGCGTCGCCGAAGTTCTTCTCGATCATCTTGAGCATCATCTCGAGGCCACCGCGCACGTTGACCGCGCCGGCGAAGGCCCAGGTTGCGTCCTGCGGGATCATGCGCAGCAGCTCCGCGTCCATCGGACCGTTGGGGCCCGTTCCGGCGTCGCGCATGGCCTTTGCATAGCCGGGCATGCGCGTGACCATGTGGCGCCGTTCGCCGTCGGTTCCCGTCGCGACGCTCATCTTGAGCTTGTCGACGCCGGCTAGGGTCAGCATCTCGTTCAGCTGGGCAGCCTCTTCACCGCCGTAGGCTTCCGCGAAGCCCATGCCCAGCTCGAAGAAGCGGGCGAAGTCCATGCGGAAGATGAACGTGGGCTCGACTCCCGCCGGCAGTCCGTGGTCGGTCAGCGAGACGCCCGGGTTGGAGGTCTTGCCGACGGCTACCATGAAGTTACCGGCGTGCGCTCCGAACCAGGCGGGGAAGGGGCCGGGCAGCTGGGCCAGACCGTCCGCATTGAAGGTGGTGGGCGGCATGCCAGTGAGTTCCATCAGTCGACCGACCCGCGCGGCGACCTCGCCTGCCTCACCCGGGGAGAGTTCCGGCAATGCGAGCTGCGCGAAGAGGGGCAGGGGCATGCCGGGCATCGCTTCGCCGGAGATGCCGACCTTGAGGCTCTTGGAGCCCGAGAACAGGCGCGTCACCATCGGGATGGCATCGGGCGGCACCTGACCCTCGGCCTGAAGCTCGACGGGCAGTTCCGCGAGGCGGTCGTCGAGCAGGCGCAGTGCCGCGAGCAGCGCGGCGTCCTTCGGGTCGACGAAGATTTTCTCCGCGCTGGCACAGTAGAGCGCGAGCAACTCCTCGTCCGCCAGGGTCGAGGTGGAGCTCGCGTCCTGCGGAGCGAGGGTCAGAAGTAGGGGCAGTAGGGCAAGCATGGGGGAATCTTTCCGGTCGGATCCGTCGTCGGTAGGTCTGGGGCGTGGAGCAGGGCCGCTCCTGCGGCGATCTACTCTCGGCAGGCGGCAGTATTTCAATGGAGCGGGGTTTCGTGAAGGTGATTCTGGGAGCGCCTTGCAGCGGTCCGGATTCGACACTCCGGGCGCCGGCCTGCTATCCTGTTGGACTCGGCGGCGGGCGGTTCTCCAGACGCGGCCGGCCCTCCCTCAGTGCTGCCCGCATTTAGGCCCGATACGGGGTCACAATGACGCTCCAACCTTCGAACTCCAGGAAAGAAGAGACGCCCTCGGGGGACCCGGGCGCGGCGGAAACCGCCCTCGGGCAGCCGCGGGACCGTTTCCAGGACCTCGATCCGGCCGACCGCGAACGGCTGAGGGATCGTGATCCGGAGGCGCTGACGCTCTTCTACAACCTGTACTTCGATCGCGTCTACGCCTACGTGCGCCGGCTTCTGCGGGAAGCCCACCTGGCGGAAGACCTGACCCAAGAGATCTTCATGCACATCCACCAGTCGCTACCGAGCTATGACCCCACGCGCGCCCTGCGCCCGTGGGTGTTCACGATAGCGACGAACAAGACGCGCGATTTCTGGCGCTCCCGCAGGCACCAGGAGGGGCTGCGCGAGGTCGGGTCGATCGACGATGAGAACGCGCGTCCCAGTCCGTCCGGCGATCTCGGACCGCGCGAGGAGTTGCAAGCGCGCGAGACCACGCGCGTGATCGAGGAGGCCGTGGCAGACCTTCCCGACAGCATGCGGGCGACCCTCGTGATGCGTTACTACGAGGGCCTGTCCTTCGCAGAGATCAGCCAGACCCTCGACCGCAACGAGGCCGCAGTACGCAAGCGCTACTCGAGGGCTCTCGAGGAGCTGCGCGATGTCCTCTCCAGGTCACTCGAAACCTAGCCGAGAAGACTCCACCGGACTCCATGAGCGAACGCGATTCCAACCTAACCGACCGGCCTGAGGGTGACGGGGAGCAACCGGCCGACTGGCTGGGCGCATGGGTTGTGCCGGAAGCGCGCGCCGAGTTCCGGGCCGAGTTGCAGCAGGCATTCGTTCAGGGAAACCTGGCGGCGTCAGACGATGACGCGCACGTCGAGGCGCTCGAGCGAGAGGTCGGTCCTTATCTCGATCAGATCCCTGCGCCCCCTGCGCGCGGCGAGTTCTTTCAGCAGTTGCGCAGCGAGTTTGTCGCTGGCCGTTCGGCCGTGCGCGCTCCGAGGCGCAGCGCGCGGCCTCAACGCAGCCAGCGGGTGCCGCGCAGGGCGCGTAGCCTGAGCATGCGCTGGCGCCTCCTCGCGGGCGGTGTGCTGGCGGCGGCTGCCGCTGTACTGGTGCTGATGCGACCGACTCCGATCGAGCCGGTCACCGAGCCGGTCACCGCACTGGTCCAGGTGGCCTCGGTCCTGGCCTGGGAGGCCGTGCCGGGCGTCGACCTGGTTGCCTCCGGACTCACGGTCGACGGCGAGAGCCTCGCTGGCCTCGACCCGCAGCAGGCCGAAGACCGGCTGAGTTCGGCACAGGTCATCGCCACCGGCGATGACCCGGCGCAATTCGTGATAGGCGAGTATTTCGTGGTCGAGCTGGCCGCCAACAGCCGCGTGGAGTTGCTGCAGATCAACCGTCTCGGCGGCGACGACCTCACGGGCGAGGAGCCTGCAGGTGCCGATCCGCGCCACTTCTTCCTGCGCGGCGACAAGGGCGCCCTGCGGGTCGCGACCGGTCCCGCCTTTCCCGGATCGCGGATGACCGTGGCCGCACCGTTCATGGAGGTCGACGTGGTCGGAACGGTTTTCGGACTGGACGTGTTCGATGGCGAGGCGACCTGTTTGTGCTGTTCCGAGGGCACGGTAGAGGCGCGGCCGATGGTCGACCCGGTCGAGGAGTCGCAGAGCATTCCAGCTGGCACCTCCGAGCTTGCTGGACCGGGCTTCGCGAAGAAGAAGCCGATCGAGGATACGCACCTTCCGCCCCTCGAAGCGCTAGCGCTCTTCTGGGACTGACGCATCGTGGGCTCCTCAATGGATCAGAGCATCCTGCTCATCCTGTTTCTGGCCCAGGTGGTGACCCTCGTGGGTCTGGGCATCGTCGCCTACGCGCGCATGAAACGCGATCCGAAGATCGGCCGCCCGATCTACTCGCGCTCGGACTCCGAGGGACGCAAGCCGATCCTGTTCGCCGTCCAGGTGGGGCTTGCGATGATCAGCCTGAACGCCCAGGACTTTCCCGGGATGCACGCGGTCGTCGCGCTGTACGGAGCCTTCATGCTGACCTGGCTCGCCCCCGGCGCCGCGGACTTTGGCTTTGGTGAAGGTGGAATCTACCGCGGCTGGATCGCGCGCGCCTTCGAGGAGTTCGAGGAGTGGGAACTCGGCCGCGAGAGGTTGCGGCTGCGGGTCGGCGAGCGCTGGATGTCGATGGAGATCCCGAACGGAAAGCGTGCGGAGCTGCGCGCCGCGCTGGCCAGTCGCGTGCCTGACCGGGAACGCCGCGATCAGGACTGAGGCTCGTCGACGAGGCGTTCAGCTGCTCGTCAGCTCGCAGGGGTCGCCCATGTTGGGAACCTCGTAGGGAAACATCCAGACGGGCCCTCAGCAGGTCCGCCAGGGAGCGCCCGAGCCGGTCACCGTGCCGATGGCGCGCCGTCGAACGTCAGTCGTCCCATGCGGACGTCGGGGTATTTTTGGAGAGGCGCTCGATCCGCGCCCGCGCACGCGTGACGCGCGAGCGTAGCGTGTGACCGTCGATGGGGCGGCCCTGGGCCCGGCGTTGTACCGCGTAGGCGGCCATGAGTCCCTCGCCCTGGTCCTCGTCGAAGTGCCCCGCAGCGAGGATCTGGGCCACGTCGGCCTCGAGTGGGCCACGCGCGCGCTGGCCGCAGGGCTTGAGGAACACGAGGCGTCGCCGGTTTTGCGCAGCGAAGGGCAGTACGAGCAGGCTGCAGGCACTCAGGTTGCCGTGCCTGAAACCGAGGGCATGCATGCGTCCGAGCTCGCGCGCCAGCTCGTCTCGCAGCAGGTCCCGCTCGGGCTGGTCGGCGCTCCGGAGCGCTTCGTTCAAGGGCAGGGTGTCACGCTCGCGTCGGGTGAGCAGGTACTGGAACTGCGGCGCATGGCGCCGCAAGAAGACCCCGGCGGCGAGCGGCAGCACGGTCTGGAAGTGGCGCTCGATCAGCCAGGACAGGTGGATGTATTCCTGAATGGCTGGTGCGCCGACGGGGGTCGGGCGGCGCACCAGCGGCCGAATCGAGGGGGACCGCCGGCTGGAGGGCCTGGCCTTCAAGCGCACGCTGCGCCCCTCGAAGTCGATCCAGTCGTCGCGCGCGCGCCCGGCGCGGGCCAGATCTCGCCCGAGCTGGGCCGCAGCGCGCATCGTGTCCGCGCACCAACCGCGCACCCGCAGCTCTCCGACTTCCGTCGCGAAGGTCAGTTCGGACATGGAGGACACCCGGCCAGGGGCGCTGGCGAGCTGGCGGACAGGGCTCGGGATCGCTGGACAGCGGGCTGCATCGATCCACGAGTATACGGGGCCCGGCGGGGCTGCTGGGGCCGCGACGAGGGCTTTCAAAAACAGTCGAAAATCTCCGTCACAGCCTCTCGCGATCCTCGTAGCGCAGCCTGGACCGGGCGGATAGGTGCGAGCCAAATGCCTTCCGGTTCGAGAGGTCCGGCGGCCTGACCGCTACAGGCCCTTCTCTCAGTACCGGGCCTCGCCCCCCGGGTCGCATCCGTTTCGACCCGGGGGTCTTTCCAGTCCAATATCTGGCCTGGAGTCCGCTCGGAGGGTGTCGCCCCCGATTAGAATCCGTGGCCCATGGACCTTGGAAGCGAGCCGACACCGACCGACCTGACCGGGGCCCAGCAGGGCTCGCCATCCGATGACGCGCAGTACTCGGAGGGTGACCTCTTCGACCAGGCGCCTGGGGCTTTGCCCTGGGAATCCCTCGCTGGCGGGACGCCGGATGGGGCCGCGGCTGGACCCGAATCGGGGCCGGGCGCGGAGGACATCCTCGACGGCCTGAATGAACCCCAGCGTGCCGCTGCGACGCACATGGAGGGCCCGCTCCTGATCCTGGCCGGGCCGGGCTCGGGGAAGACGCGCGTGATCACCAGTCGCATCGCCTGGCTGGTCAAGGGCTGCGGCGTCGCGCCCTGGGAGATCCTCGCGATCACGTTCACCAACAAGGCTGCGCGCGAGATGCGCGAGCGGGTCGAGGCGCGCCTGCCGGGCGTGCGCGGGCTCTGGGTGAGCACGTTTCACTCGATGTGTGCGCGCATCCTGCGCACGGATATCGAGGCTCTCGAGGGCTACACGCGCGACTTCTCGATCTACGACACGTCGGATCGCAACCTGTTGCTCAAGCGCCTGATCAAGGCGGCGGGATTTGACCTGACGCGCTTCCGTCCGGCGATGGTGGGTGGCCTGATCTCCGAGCAGAAGAACAAGCGCTTCAAGCCGAAGCCCGAGCAGGACTGGGACTCCTCCGAGGAGGGCATGGAGGACGAGGTCCTGGCGCGTGTCTCGACGGGCTACGAGAAAGCCATGCGCGAGAACAACGCGCTCGACTTCGACGACCTCTTGCTCAAGACCCTCGAGCTGTTCGAGAAGCACCCGGCCGTCCGCGAGCGCTACGCGAACCGCTTCCGGTACGTCATGGTCGACGAGTACCAGGACACGAACCGCGTGCAGTACCAGCTCTCGAAATACCTGTCGGGCGGGCACGGCAACCTGGCGGTTTGCGGCGATCCGGACCAGTCGATCTACGCCTGGCGTGGAGCGGACATCAGGAACATCCTGGCCTTCGAGGAAGATCACGAGAGCCCGAAGATCGTGCGCATCGAGCAGAACTATCGCTCGAAGGGCAATATCCTCAAGGCCGCCAGCGCCGTGATCGCGAACAACTCGGCGCGCAAGGCCAAGGAGCTCTGGTCGGACCTCGGGGACGGAGAGAAGATCACCGTGCTCGAGTGCGCTGACGAGAACGACGAGGCGCGCGCCATCGCCGAGCGCATCCACCAGCTGGGGCGGGATGGCGTCGCTCCGTCTGGTGTGGCGATCCTCTATCGTGCCAACTTCATGCAGCGCGCGCTCGAGAGTGCGCTGCGCTATGCGGGCCTGCCGTACCAGATCGTCGGCGGCGTCGAGTTCTACTCACGGCGCGAGATCCGCGACCTGCTCTCCTTCCTGCGCCTGATCGTCAACCCCGTGGATGATCTGGCATTCCAGCGCGTCGTCAATGTGCCCGCGCGCGGCGTCGGAGAGACGAGCTTCGCGCGTCTGACGGAATGGGCCGCTGCGCACGGCATGTCGATGCTGGCGGCGCTCGCACACGAAGATGCACTGGCTGCGATTCGTGGGCGAGCGAAGAAGGGGCTGGCCGAGTTCCGTGAGCTCATGCAGACATTGCAGGCCTACCGCGAGGTCGACGCGGCCGTCGCTCTGGATGCGGTCCTGCTCGAGATCGATCGTGGGCGCTGGATGCGCGCCATGGACGATGGCACCGGAATCGAGGATCGCGAGGCCAACGTCGACGAACTGCTGTCGCACGCCGCCGAGTACGACCGGCTGAATCCTGACGGACATCTGGTCGGGTTCCTCGAGGACGTCGCGCTCGTCAGCGAGACCGACGGCATGGAGGAAGAGACCGAAAAAGTCACCCTGATGACCCTGCACGCGTCGAAGGGGCTCGAGTTTCCGGCGGTCTTCATCGCGGGCGTCGAGGAGGAGCTGTTGCCCCACGCGCGCGCCCTGGCCGAGGCGTCCGAGTCCGATGATGCGCTCGAAGAGGAGCGTCGACTGTTCTACGTCGGAATGACGCGCGCAGAGGAGCGCCTCTGTCTGACCTACGCCACGACGCGCCAGTTCTTCGGGCAGGAACGCTGGTCGCAGCCGTCACGGTTCCTGGAGGAGATCCCCTGGGAAGTCCGCGCGGATGGGGGTGATGAGGATGACGGCGCAGACGCGCTTGGAGAGTTCGAGGCACCGGCCGGTGTGGTCGATCTGAAGGTCGGGGATCGCGTCGAGCACGACCACTTCGGTCGCGGGCGGATCGTGGCGCTGACGGGATCTCAGGTGAACGCACGCGCCACGGTCGACTTCATCCACCACGGCTCGAAACAGCTGCTTGTGCAATACGCGAAGCTGCGTCACGTCACGTCATGACGGCTGCCGACGCGTCGAGACTGGACGGACTCAAGCAGCGTCTCGCTCAGCTGTGGTCCGATGCCCAGGAGGCGGGGTACTCCGGAGAGATCGCGGCGGAATTCCAGCGCTGCACCCGACCCGAGGAGCTGGATCTGACGCGGGACGACGTCCCCGTACGCATGGGGATGGTCGGGGACAGTCCGGCCATGCAGAGCGTGCTCGATCTGATCGAGAAGATCGCACCCAGCGAGGTGTCGGTCCTGATCCTGGGCGAAACGGGCACGGGCAAGGAGCTCGTGGCGCGCGCGTTGCACGACAGGAGTCGTCGATCGGACAGGCCGTTTCTGGCCGAGAACTGCGCGGCGGTGGCGGAGAACCTGCTGGAGAGCGAGTTCTTCGGCCACAAGAAGGGGTCGTTCACGGGCGCGTTCAAGGATCGGCCAGGTCACTTCGTGGCGGCGGATGGCGGGACCGTGTTTCTCGACGAGATCGGCGACATGCCCCTGGCGATGCAGGCCAAGTTGCTGCGCGTTCTTCAAGACGGCGAGGTGCGGCCGGTCGGATCGAACAAGTCGTTGAAGGTCGACGTACGCGTGGTCGCGGCCACGAATAAGGACCTGGTCGCGATGTGTGCGTCGGGAGAGTTCCGCGAGGACCTCTACTTCCGGTTGAACGTGATCACCCTGAAGCTCCCGCCCCTGCGTGATCGCACGGGGGATGTGCGCCATCTGACCCGTTTCTTCATCGAGCGGGCCGCAGAGAGTCAGGACGAGCCAGCGCGGGGCATCAGCGCAGAGGCCGTGGCGGCGCTCGAGGCCTGGCAATGGCCGGGGAACATCAGGGAGCTCGAGAACGAGGTTCAGCGCGCCGTCGCCCTCAGTCAGGGTGTGATCGGTCTGGAGGATCTGTCACCACGCGTCTCGGCCGGGGTATAGCCGGGCGCCGGCCCACCCCGTATGAGATCGTTATCCCGACCTGATCTGATCCGATTCACTTCCTCGTGCCTCCTGGCGCTGGTGAGCGCGTCGTTACAGCTGGCACCGGGTGTTACGAGCTACTCGAACGTCGAGGACGTCGTCAGCAAGAAGGTGCTGCGCAAGGTCGTCCGCGATGCGGGCAGTCGGCGCTCCAGAACGCGCCTCGAGGCATGGCGTCGATTGGCGCAGATGGGCCCCGAGCTCACTCCGTGGCGCGTCGAGCTTGAGGAAAACGCGCACCTCGCTGCGCAGAACGCGTTCGCTGCCATCCTGGATGGGGACCTGATGGATGAGCTGGCCGCGCTCGCTCGACGCCGGGCGGATCTCGACCGTTCGCGCGCTTTCGCCCTGGAGCTGATCCGCGATGCCGAGCGCTACTTCTATCCCAGCACGACGCCCGACGTCACCGTCGAGCGAGCCAGGCAGTTCCCTGAAGTCCGGCGCGAGGTCGAGGGGCGGGTCGAAGCCGTACGCGCGCTCTGGGAGAACGACAGGGGCGTCGATACACCGGAGAAGGTGCGTACCGCGATCAGCGAGGTGATGTCGATCGAGCGCGTGGCCGAGACGATCGGCTTCGAGGTGACCTGGCCGTCCGAGCTGCCGCGCTGGATCCTGGGCGTGGTGCAGGTGCCGGGTCGCATCGACCTGCGGAACTTTGCCTGGACCGACGAGCAGGAGCAGCAGCTGCGTTACGACCGTGCCGTGGATACGTACAACGAGAGCCGCTGGATGGCCGAAGCGTCGCGGCAGACAGCGGACGCCGATGGCTCCGCCGGAGCCCCGGCGCGCATCGAGTGCGAGCAGGTACGCGTGACCAACGCCTACAGGCGTCTGTTTGGCGAGCGCGCCCTGGTCTGGAGCGAAGCTCTGCAACGGGCGGCGCACGGACACTCTCTACACATGGCGAGAACGGTCGTCATGACCCACTCACAGTCCTTGCTGGGGTACGAGACGCCCGTGGCGCGCATGCGCAGCGAGGGGTATTCGTTTGGCCTTTTCGAGAATATCTACTTCGGCCCTGGCGGGGCGTTGGCGGCTCACGTCAGGTGGGTAGGATCGAGTGCCCATCACCGGGCTCTGCTCGACCCGCGGCTACGCGGAATGGCGAGTGCCGAGAAAAATGGGTACTGGACCCAGAATCTGGGCTCGAACACGAGCTTCACCGGAACCCCCGAGTTCAAGAAAGCGCTATGGCACGATTGATCGTTGACGAGGGCGGCCAGGCCCGCAGGTTTCGCCTGACGGACGGACGGCTGAGCATCGGGAGTGGCGAAGCCGCGTCCCTGACCCTGGCCGCTTCGGGACTCGAGGAGCTGCACGCCTACCTGACCTTCAGGGCAGGCGAGGCGACCCTCGAGATCGTCGCTGGCGGCGCCGATGCCGAGGTCCTGCGTCTCGAGCCCGGCGTGCCGATCGACCTCGGCGGCGCGACCCTGACGCTTGAGCAGGACGAGCCGGCAGCGGAGGCCAGGCCGGTCGCCGTGAAGCGCCCGTCTCGGTCCGCGCGCGGCGCACGCAGCGGGGCAGGCCGATCCGCCCCGTCGGGCGAACGCGTCGCGCGTACGCCGCGCAGGGCCGCGAAGAGTGGCCCGCCCTGGGTCGTGCTGATCGTCCTGGGCGTCCTGGGCGCCGGAGGCTGGAAGGCGTTCACATCCTACGCGGACTACGCCGGCGAACGCGGCTTCGACCTGGCGACGAGTCACCGCCGGGTCGTCTCGAGGCTCGATGAACGCGACTACGCCGGGGCATTGCGCGAGTACGAGAAGATCGACGCGCAGATCGACATGGATCCCGAGTGGCGCGCGACATTCGACGACCTGCGCGCAAAGGCGGAGGGCCTGAAGGTCACCGCCGGGTCTGGCGCGCGGGACAACAAGTGGACGAAGGACTACCTGGAGCCGCAGCTCAGGCGGTTTGAGCGCGAGTACCTCAAGGGCCAACCGGGCGCGCCGCGCGTGCGCGTCTTCCTGAAGCGCATCCGGTACTTCAAGGAGAACTGTCCGGAGCACCCGGACATGGACTGGGTCGACCGCATGCAAGCGCGCTACTCGCGCATCGTCGACCTCGATGATGCGCCGACCTTCGAGGACGTGGCCTTCGAAGTCGAGAGCCTGACCTGGGCCAAGCCGCGGGACTACAAGCAGGCCTTCGAGGTCCTCAACAGCTTCCTGGACGGGGCCACGGACGAGGACCGGGCGCGCGCGCTGGTGGCCTACGACGAGCTCGCCGCAGCGCGCCAGACGCATTTCGAGGATCGCCTGGCCCAGGCCAAGTACGACTGGGATAAGAACCGTCACAGCGAGGCGATCATGTGGCTGGCCCTGCTGATCCGCTACAGCGGCGACGACCAGATGGCGAACGATGCGGCCAACCGACTGGTCGTGATGGGGGAGATCGACGCCTACCTGCGCGGCTACGCGCAGCAGCAACCGGAGATGTGGTCCGAGCTGGTGAAGAACTCGATCATCGCCAAGAAGGCCACGGAGCTCGGTCTGTAGGGCAGCGCCGCCGGTCGGGAGGTCAGGTCTTGTCGCGCTCGCCGGCGGTGCGCTTGCGGCGCTGGCGTTCCGCGAGCGGGATGGACTCGATCTCTCCTGGACGGGTACGCCAGCGGTGCTGGTGCCAGGCCCACTGCTCCGGCGTCTCGCGAATCCAGAGCTCGAACTGTTCCGCCAGTCGACGGGTCAGGTCGAGGGTCGCCGCCCTGCGCTCCAGGCCCGCTGCGATCTCCAGTGGTTCGCCGAAGGAAAGCGTGTACGGGTCCGACGGTTTCGCCGCGCGCGGAAGCACGCAGCGCGCAGGCAGCAGGGGCACCCCATGGGCACGCGCCAGCGCCGCCGGGGCCGTCATGGTCAGCGCCGGAACGCCGAAGAAGGGCACGAACTCACCGGCCAGGCGGCGCACCTCGAGATCTGGCAGGAGACCGAGCACACCGCCGGCCTTGAGTACCTCGAGCGAACGCCGCGGAGACGCGTCCTGGGGGATGGTGGTCACGCCATAGGCCTGACGCATGCGCACCATCCAGTCGGAGCTGGAGTCGCGCGCGCGCTTGCGGCCGACCACCGCGCCGTCGATGCCCGCATGCCGCAGGCGCGCGGCCAGCAATTCCCAGTTACCCAGGTGGGGTGTCACCAGTATCACGCCGCGGCCCCGCGCGATCTGACCTTGCAACATCTTGAACGAGGCATCGAGCAACACGCTCTCCTCGAGCCACGCGTTGCTCGGGTCCGGGCCCATGCCCGGGGCCTCGGGCACACGGCAACGGGCGAGGCGCAGCCACTCGGTGAACAGCCGTCCGCTGTGCTGAAACACGCCGTGGACCAGGTTCCGGATTTCACCCTCGTCGAGGTCGTTCCCGTAGGCCGTGCGCAGGTTGGTGCGCGCGCGCTGGCCGTAGACTCCGGGCTCGAGCATGCGCGCCGTGCAGGCCACGCCCGTTTGCAGGAGCGGGCGCGGGAGCCACTCGCCCACGTGGGAGAGTCCCGCCAGGAGCCGCGCGCGTACCCGTCGGCGCAGGGGTTCACTCAAGGCTGGCTCTCCGCGAGCACGCGCGCTCGTTCGGCGGCCGAATGGCGCAGGGCACCCGTATAGCCTCGCCGGTAGTGCCGATGGTCGAGGTCGGACCAGGGACCGCTCCAGCCCTGGATGGCCGACACGGGGACATCGACCGTTGCACCCGTGGGGGGGGCGGTGCGATCTCTGACATCGGAGACCAGTCCGAGACACAGGTCGCCGCTGGCGCTGGTCCACAGGCATTCGAGCCCCAGATCACGCACCTCGATCCGTCGATCGTGCAGGCTGCCGACCAGCTCGCCAAGGGACTCGATCGCGCGCCCGCGCAGGTCTGGATCGCGCCCATCCAGGTTGCCGGAGTCCAGGCGCGTCAGGCCCGCGCCGATCTCCACGGCCAGCCACGGGGCCGGTGCGCGGGAGAGGCAAAGGGGGGCGAGGCATGGGATGCCATGGGTGAAGAGTCGTACCTGGCGCGTCCAGGCTTCCCGCAGGTTGCGCCATGAATCTCCATCGAGCACCCAGGCTCCCGTGCCGTTCCCGTCGAGCGCACCCGCGCCGGTCCAGCTGGGCGCCGCTCGCTCGCGCTGGACCGCGGTCGGTATTGTCGGGTCCATCGTGCGCCGCAGGAATCCTCGGCCGCGCTCGTCGTCGTAGGGTTCGACCGAGCTGCTATCCCGCAGCCAGCGGCGCGTGCGGCGCTGGATGTCACGCCTCCGAAACTCGCGTGCTCCGTCCTCGATGCGTCGGCCAAGCTCCGCACGGCCCGGCAAGCTCGCGCGCAGGTCCGCCGGAAGTCCCCGCAGAAACTGCACCAGAAAGCGCCGCCGCAGGGAATCGCTGACGCGCTCGCGCAGGCCCGCCGTCAGCTGCACCAGGTCCCGGACCATGCGCTCGGCGCCGAGCCGCCTGCGCAGGCGGGACTTGGTCAGGTCGATCAGCCAGAGCCGGGGTGCGCGGGTCCCGAGCTCCTGGACCAGGAAGTTCCCCGGGTGCAGGTCCCCATGGGCGAGGCCAGCGCCCATCAGCTGGGCTACCAGGCGCCCCAGGTCGCGCGCTCCCTGGCGCCAGCGCAGATCCGGCGCGTTGCTTTGCAGCCAGCGGTCCAGAGGGGGCGCGTTCTCCACGTACTCCGTCACGACCTCCCAAGCGCCCTGCCGCCGCCGCAGGTCCAGCGCTCGCGGGACCGGCAGGCCGAGGCTCGCGCAGCGCCGGAGCAGACCGTACTCATTGCGCGCCCGCAGCCGATCCCGGAAACGGTCCAGCAGATCCGGACCGTGGAAGCGCTTGACGACCTGGCGCGAGCGCTCGCCCGCTCGGCGGACGGTCTCGAGGTGAGCACTGCGCTTGGGGCTCAGCTTCAGGAGTTCACGGTCGACCTGCGGATCCACGGCCGCAGTCTAGCCCCGGCTAACCCGGAAACGTCATCCGGCCCCATACCAGCATCCTGCGCTTCGGCATGCTGCCTGGGAGCATCGCCGGATCCACCGATTCGGCTGCGCTTCCAGGCAGCATGCCGAAGCGGATGCTGCTGCCTGGCATCCGGAGGGACAATTCACCGGCCGGCCAGGGGAATCCGTCATCCGCAGCCCCCTCGGAGGTTCTTTGCTCGGGGGGCGCTGCCTACAATTGCGCCCGCGTGAAGCTCCAGCTCTACATCCTGCGCCAGTTGACCGTGGCCTTCGTCTTCGCCGTCGTCGGTCTGCTGTTCATTGCGCTGCCCGGAATCGCCGTCTCGGCTGTTCACAAGCTTCCGAACACGGACGCCTGGCTGCTGATGAAGTACCTGCCCCTGGTGCTTCAGGGGCTGGCGCCCTACGTCCTGCCGATGTGCTTCCTGCTGGCCGTGGTGGCGACGTTCGGGCGCCTGGCCGCGGACAACGAATGGACATCGATCCAGATGGCCGGGGTGCGGCCCACCAGCCTGCTGCTCTCGCCCATGGTCCTGGGTTGTGTGCTCGGTGGCGCGACGTACTGGATGCTCTCGACGGAGATTCCGAATACGAAGCGGAAGGAGAAGCTGTACCTAGTGCAGGCGGCGTCATCGGCGATCCGCAACCTCTCCCCCGGGCGCACGAGCTTGCAGCTCGGCGGCTTCTACATCGATTCGGCCTTCCGTGAGGGTCCACTCTGGCGCGACGTGCTGATCCACAAGCCGGGCAGTGGTGGGGAGGCGGACCTGAAGGCGTTCGCGCGCTCGGCCGTCATCGAGATCGAAGACGATACGCTCTACGTCGATCTCGAGGATGTCGAGCCCCTCGGGCCGAACGGAGAGTGGACCGGGCACGCGGGCCGCATGA
>JBLHKW010000128.1:0-15495 GCA_047618565.1 Planctomycetota bacterium | reverse complement strand
GTCGTACACGACCACCGAGATGCCCTCGGGTGTGTGGCCGGGTGTCTCCCGTACGCGGAAGCGCACATCGCCAAACTCGAGCGCATCGCCGTCCTTGAGCCGTGTGAATTCATACTCGGCCTTCGCCCGGTCGCCCAGGTAGATGCGGGCGCCGACACGATCCCTGAGCTCCAGGTGACCAGCGATGAAGTCTGCGTGAAAATGCGTGAGCAGGACGTATCGGATGGTTGCGCCGTAGCGGCTCGCTGCCTCGATGTACTGCTCGATGTCCCGTTGCGGATCGATAACCGCCGCGGCCTTGGTGCGCTCGTCGATGACGATGTACGAGGCGTGCGCGAGGCAGCTGAGATAGAACTGTTTGAGAAACATGGTGTCGGTTGGCTGGCCTCAGGCTGTCGGGAAGGTCCGCATGGGAAAGAACGAGTCTGTGTCTGCGGGACCAGCTGTCTCGTGAGCGTCCCTTGCAACGCCCTGCCCAGGGGTCGTCGTGTGCTGCTGCTTGCCCTCCGAATTCTGAATCACCTCGACGATCTGCATCATCTGCTCGATGGTGCGGCCACTGGCATTGCAGTAATGCAGGCTCAGGCGCAGGATTCCGCTCGGATCGATGATGAAGGTCGCGCGCGTCGCCTCCTCGTTCCGGGTCCCAGGTTGGAGCATTCCGTAGGCCTTGGCGATGCTCATCGACAGGTCCTCGGTGACCGGGTACGGAAGGTCGACACCGAGGGCCTCGTTGATGTTTCGCATCCAGTGGATGAAGGCGAAGTCTGCGTTGATCGAGAAGCCCAGTAGCTCACAGCCTGAAAGCGCGCGCCCGTCTCGGCGAAGTCGATCGAAGACTCGGGCGTGAAATCCGCGGGGTGGGAGAACAGGGCCAGCCACTTTCCTGAGAAGTGCCGCAGCGTCCTCGTGCCACTGGTGGTCTGCGCCTCGAAATCGGGCGCTCGCTCGTTGAGCCTCGGCATGCGAGGTTCGAGGAGATCGATGATGTTGCTGGCTTCCATGTTCTTGGGCACAGGGGCGCTTATGGTTGGAGCCGGAGGCTGGACCCCTGCGGCTACTGGCGCATGGGCCTGGCTGGCTCTGGGTGTGCACGGAACAACCCCCGTGCCAAGCTGCCGCGAGGCTCCATGAATGCGACATAAGCATATTGTCCGTAACAGATTAGGGTCAAGGCCGCCACAGGCCCGAGCGTCGGTGTAAACCCCACCGTAAACCCCGGGTGCTAACCCCCGAAGTTAACACCCTTAGCAGCCCGTGGTGAAAGTCACGGCGGGCTCGAAGCCGTCAGGATTCGATCTGGCAAGGCGCGCTGACGACGCGTATTCGTGGATACTCGGAGGAAGCGCAACGCCGCCAGGGCGGAGCCTGGCGGATTTGAGCGGGTCGTGAGTTTTACCACGGGCTGTTAGCGGCCCGGTCGCCCGCGGCCGCGCGCCTGGTCGAGCTCAGTGCTCGGGCGGAGGCGCGCTCTCGCTGTGCTCCGCGCTCTGCTCAAGCCCCTCGTCGAGCTGGTACCGGCGGATCTTCTTCCACAGTGTGACGCGGCTGACCCCCAGGCTCTTGGCGCTCCGGGTCCGGTTCCAGCCGTGCTCTTCGAGGGCTTCGAGGATCCCGATGCGCTCGCTCTCTTGCTCCGGCGTCAACGAGCGCTTGCCCAGGGGCACGACCCTCTTCTCGGAAGCATTGCGCACGTCTTCAGGCAGGTCCAGCAGGCCCACGGTGTCGCCCTTCTGGATCACCATCGCGTGCTCGATGGCGTTGTAGAGCTCGCGAACGTTGCCCGGCCAGGTGTGCCTGATGAGGGCCTCGAGTGCGTCTCGAGCGATTCCACTGACCGACTTGCCCTGTGCGCGCGAAAGCTCATCCACGAAGCGCTGCGCCAGGAGCGGGATGTCATCGGAGCGCTCGCGCAGGGCCGGCATACGGATGTCGAAGACCCGGATCCGGTAGTAGAAGTCCTCGCGGATCAGCTTCTCCTCGATCCGCTTGGGCAGGTCACGGTTGGTCGCGGTCAGCAAGCGAACGTCGACGGCGTGTGCCTTGTCATCGCCGACCCTCTGGATCTCGCGCTCTTGCAGGACCCGCAGGAGCTTGGTCTGTAGCAGCGGGCTCACATCTCCGATCTCGTCCAGGAAGAGTGTGCCTCCATTCGCGGATTCGAACACACCGGCGCGGTCGCGTACCGCGCCCGTGAAGGCGCCCTTCACATGGCCGAACAGTTCGCTCTCGAGCAGGCTCTCGGGGATGGCCGCACAGTTGATGGCCACGAAGGGCTTCTTGTTGCGACGGCTGAGCGCATGGATCGCGCGCGCCGCGAGTTCCTTTCCGGTTCCCGAATCGCCCGTGATGAGCGTCGTGACGTCGCTGTCGGCTGCGAGCTGAACGCGGCGGAAGACCTCGATCATCGCCGCGCTCTGCCCGATGAGGCCCACCAGGCCCTGCCCCGACGGAGCGCTGAGCGCGGGCGCGTTCAGCTTGAGGATCTCCGTCAGGTCGGTGAAGCTCCCAACTGCGCCGTAGACCTTGCCGGCATCGTCGCGCAGTAATCGGACGCTACCGAGCAGGTGTAGTTCGCGGGAGTCCCGCGAGTAGACACGGCACTCCTGGTTGTCCATCCCGAAGCTGTCGGGTGTGGGTGCGGAGAGCAGGTCCGCGAGGCCGCTGAAGCCCTTGCAGTTGGGGCCGTCGAGCATGTGGCAGGGCTGCCCGCGCACGTCCTCGAGCGAATACCCGGTTATCCGCACGGCGCCCCCGCTCCATCCGACGAAACGACCCTGTTCGTCAACGGTGAAGACACCCAGTCCGAGCTGGTCTCCGACGGTCCGAAGAACCTCGGGGCTCTTCTCGAAGTCCAGACTAACGCGGTCGTGGTTGGGGTCGGTCGAAGGTCTCGTCATGAGTCCTGATCCAGGCCCTGGATTGGAGGCCCGAAGTGCACTGAAGATACATCAATGGGAGGCATTTTATCGCGGCCACTTCCGCGATGGGCCGGGATCGTGAAGAAGGCGGGCTTGGCCTCCAGATGGCTGGTGCGCGGATCCGAGACGTACATCCGATCCACCCTAGAGCTCCCAAGGAACCAGCAATGAGCGACACGAAGACCAGCACCGGAAGCCTGTACGAGCGCATTGGCGGCAAGGCTGCGATCGACGCCTCGGTTGACCTCTTCTACGAGAAGGTCCTGGCGGACGATCTCCTCAAGCCGTTCTTTGACGGTGTCGACATGGCTGCCCAGAAGGGCAAGCAGCGTACATTCCTGGCGCTGGCCTTCGGCGCTCCTGTCAACTACACGGGCAAGGACCTGCGCAGCGGACATGCGGAGATGGTCGAGCGTGGCCTCAGCGAGGAGCACTTCAACGCGGTCGCGGGACACCTGGCTGGCACGCTGACCGAGCTGAACGTCGATCAGAAGCTGACCGACGAGGTCATGACGATCGCGGCTTCGACGCACGACGACGTACTCGGCCTCTAACAGGCCGCCTGGGAGCGCGTCACGCGCCCAGCGTGCGGATCCAGGAGGTGGCCTGAAGGTTCGACCGGACGCCCATCAGCAGCGTCTCGATCATCGCGAGCGTGCCATCGAACCGGCCGCTGTGGCCCGACGAGCGCAGCATGGAAATTTCTTCCATGAGGCTCTGCACGGCGGGCTCGGTAAGGCGTTTTTGCAGGAGGGCCTCTCGTAGGCTCTCCAACTTGAAGCGGATCTGATCCATCTGTTCCTGCGACATCAACATGGTGTATTTCCCCTCAGTGGTTCCTAGAGAAGGATACCCCATGATTTGCCAGCGTGCGGGAACTACGCGAGCCAGACCTCGATCACCTTGGTGCCCTCTTCGAGCCGGAAGAGTTCCTGCGGAGCATACTGGTTGCTGCGAACGCGCTTCAGCAGCTCCGGCAGCTTGATCCCCCGCTCGTCAATTCGCTGACGCACGTCTTCGGCCAGAAGGCTATCGATGCGTTCGACCGCATTCGCCGGCAAGGACAGCTGGACCTTGACCTTGCCATCGTCGGTGACGCGGATGAGGAGATGCTCGGCCAGGGTTGCGAATGTGGTCTGTGTATCGGCCTCCACGGGTAGCACCAGCTTCCGCATTGCGTCGGCTTCGCGCTCCACATGTGGTTGTGAGTACTTGCTCCAGCGTACCGGTGCATCGAGCTCGCGCAGGTAGAAGACCAGGCCGTGGAACGCGCGCATGAGGAAGAGCAGGCGCGCAGGACCACTGATGCGGAAGTTCCAGCGATCGTCTCCGAGGATGTCGCTGACCTTCTCGCTGCGATCCCAGCCGGCGATGTCGAAGGCGCCCTTCGATCCAAACGGCGCGAAGAGCACGTGGCACAATGCCGGGAGCCTGTGGCGCAGCGGCTCCAGCGTCTCAGCGCCGAAGCCGAGCTGTATGAAGAGCGGGTAGGGATCGCAGTCGGGTGTATTGAAGGTGTCGTGGATCAGACGCAGAAGTGCGAGTCGCTCCTTATCCGGCACCCGGTGCACGCTGCCGAAGTCGTACAGCACCACGCGTGGCCCATCGGGCGTCTGGCGAAAGCGATAGTTCCCCGGGTGCGGGTCGGCGTGGACCAGCCCGTGCTCGAAGAGCATGACCAGGAAGTGCTCGACGAGCGTGCGCGCGAGCGCGGCGCGCTGCTCCGGCTCCCAGGTGCGTGCTTCCTGCAGGGTGACGCCATCCTCCCAGCGGGTCACGAGTACGCGCTTCGAGCTGAGCTCATCCACGACCTCGGGGACGATCAGTCCTGGCCCGGCAGCACAACGCGCATACTGACGCTGGTTGTCGGCCTCCTGCTCGTAGTCGAGCTCCTCGGCGAGTCCGGCCCGGATGGTCTCGCGGTAGGCGGGCAGTTCGAAGCCACGCTTCAGTCCGCCGAGCGGTTCGCTGATCCAGCCCAGCATCTTGAGGTCGGCATCGATCGCCTTGTCGATCCCGGGATACTGGACCTTGATCGCGACCTCGCTCCCATCCAGCAAGCGCGCGTGGTGCACCTGGCCGAGCGAGGCCGCGTGACCGGCGGGGTCGATCTCGGCCAGGCGCTCCTCCGCAGCATGACCCCAGGCGCTCTCGATCACCGGGCGCAACTGATCGAAGGAAACGGGCTCGGCGTCGGCTCCAAGCGACCCGAAGGCCGAGGCGACTTCGGCGTCGTCCGCCATGCTGAGGATCTGGCCCATCTTCTGCGGTAGGCCGCGCAGACGCCCAAGCCGTTGGGCGACGTGCAGGGCGGCCTTTTGCCGAACGTCCTGGGGCGCATCCGAACGCAGACCACGCGCGCCCAGGCCGGCCTGTGCCATGCCAGCGACGCGCTTGAGCTTCGAGGTGGAGACGACGGTCTTCTTCATGGACCGGATGCCTCGGCCATGACGATGCCCGCAGACAGGGCCTCTAGGGTCTGGTCTATCATGTGGGTAGGGGGCCAGCGGGAGGGTGTGCTGCCGATCCATCGAACGTCCCGAGCGAGACCTTGAGCAGTTGTCGCGCGTGGGACCGAATGCAGGTCACAGCCCGCTCCGGGCCGTCGTGCGCGCGGGGCGCCGCCCCCTGGAGCAGCTCAGCGGCGGTCCCGTAATTGAGACCCACTTGGGGCCCGGCGGGCGCGGCAAGGTTCTTGGGACTTTGGCTAATAATCCGTCGGCCGAGTGCCCGATGACGCCCACTCAACACCACCGAAGTGCGGCATGGGCCTCTCCTGGCCATTCCGTCTGCGTGGTATCCGATCCCTTCAAAGAACAGTTCTCAAGCCATGAGCAAGATTCTGATCGTCGACGACTCCGCAACGATGCGGAAGATCATCAAGCGCGTCCTTCGACAGGCCGACCTGCCGTTCGACGAGGTCTTGGAGGCTGCCAACGGGCTCGAGGGCCTGGAGCAGCTGGCCGCGCAGCCCGACATTTCGCTGATCCTCTCGGACGTCAACATGCCCGAGATGGACGGCCTCACGATGGTCGCCAAGGTCCGTGAGACCCACGGCGAGGACAAGGTCAAGATCATGATGATCACGACCGAGGGCGGCGAAGAGATCCGTGGTCAAGCGGCAAGTGCCGGAGCCAACGGTTACATCACCAAGCCCTTCACGCCCGATTCCATCAAAGCAGCCCTCGAGCGTCATGCCGCCTGAAGCGTCCGGAAACGAGGTCTCGGGAGAGGGCATTTTTGCCCCCAAGAGACTGGTCAAGGCCCTCGAGGAAGTCACCTCGGAGGTGTTCGCGACGATGCTCTCGGGTGTCACGAAGCTGATCGGCAGCGAAAGCTCGGCTGCAGGCGACGACTCGGCGCGGGTGAACATCGAAGCGACGATCGAATTCGACGGCGACCAGACCGGGACCGTGGTCCTGCGATGCACTGCCGACGGAGCGATCGACATCACCCGCGGGCTGTTGATGCTCGACGATCAGGACCCCATCGAGCTCGACGAGGTTCAGGACGCGATCGGCGAGTGCGCCAACATGATGGCCGGGTCACTCAAGGCCAAGGTGCTCGATCCGTTCGGAACTTTCTTCCTGGGTCTGCCCCAGATCGAGACCCACGCCGTGGTCGAAGACGAGCAAGAGCGCTGCGGTAGCCTCGTTTACGAGCTTACCGATGGGCACGCGGTCGTCGAGATCTGGCTGAAGCCCGAGGCCGAGGCTGCGTGATCGCGCGCGCCTTCCGGCCAGTCGCTGACCGATCCCAATGAGCACACACGAGGCCTGCACCGAGTCCGAATCCATATTGATCAAGGGCATCCTTGATCAGCTCGGTGAGGATCTGTCGGCGCTGATCGATCGCGAGCTGGCGTTTGCGTCTGTCGAAGGTGAACGTGTGACTGAGCGACCCGCCGGGAAGGGGTCGATTCACATCTCGTTCAGACTGGGGTTCAAGACGGACTTGGCCTTGCAGCACGGCTACCTTCTGATTCCGCTCGCCGACGCGATCAGCCTGGCGGGTTGTCTGCTCGAGATCCCCGAAGCTGGAATCACATCCAAACGCAGCCTCAGCACGCTCGACAACGGTCTCAAGGACGCGATGGTCGAGATCGGCAACATGATCGGTGGGAGTGCGTCCAACGCGCTCCGCGCGCTCGAGGTGGAGGGCGTGAAGGTGCGCTTCACCGGCTGTCAGGGCGTTCGCGCCGGGATACGGCCGGCCCTGATCTACCGCGACGAGACACCGTTGATCGTCGGTTCCGCGAAGGGCAGCCTGCCGCCCTTTCCGGCCTTCAAGACGGTCATCGCGCTGCCGGACCTGGGGTCCTATCTGCCGTTGCTTGATTTAGACCGATCGGATTCGTAGTCGGTCTCCCTGCGGCCGGTCACGGCTTCGGGTAGGGCTCACCGTGCAAACTCGGAATCGCTACTGGTTGACGAGCCAGCGGTTGCGACGTTCGAGGAACGAGATGTACCCGATGAGGGCATCGTACCGTTGCTCGTCGTCCATTTCGGACTCGTTCTGGATCCGCTCGGTGGGTCGCGGAGCCTGCTCCGACTGAATCGCGAGGCATTCCTCAACCTGGGTGTGGGTGCAGAAATTCTCGCGCACCGCCAGGTCGCCCACGCGCAGGTCTGGCTCGTCCACTTTCATTCCGAGGATGCGGGACATCTGTCGCATGGTGACGTGCCCCTCCTCGATCATGATGCGGCCGATGGGTTTCCAGGGCCTCTCATTGACGACGTGTCGATACTCATCTACGAGCGAATTATCGAGCGTGCCTGCTTCGGACAGCTGGCGCCAGAACGTCTCGGTGGGAAGGTCGGGACTGCTCATGAGGTCCCTGGCGGCGCACCAGGTACTTCTCCCAGCAAAGTCGCATTGCGCCCGGTCCCACTTCCGGGATGGGCGAGGTCGTGACCCGCGCTCCGTGGCTCATCTCGGGCCGCCTGCTGGAATCACCTGGCGCGCATCGGCACGAACCGGATGCCCTTCTCGTCCCGCTCCGGTCCCGTTGCTTCGAATCCGCGCTTCGAATAGAAGCCGAGCGCGTTCACCGAGGCGTTTACAGTAAGCGGTTCGCTCGCTTCACTCGCCAACCGATCGAGCAGGCGCGAGCCTGTACCATGTTCGCAGTGACCGGGTTGCACGAACAGCATGGCCAGATGGTGCCCCGCACGCACTTCCGCCATCGCGACCGTCGCGCCCTGGGGCGCCTCCACCAGCCAAAAATGGTGGCCGAGTGACATACGTTCCTCGATCGCCTCCGGCGAACAGAACCTGCGGTACTCGGCCACGCCGGCCTCCGTGTAGTGCGGCGCCACCTGCGACTCGAAAGAGGCCCAGGCGACCTCGTGCAGGTTCGACACGTCGTCAGCCCCTGCCCGCCGGATACCGTTCGGGAGCGGGGTTGAGCGTGCGTCCATCATCCTTGTTTCAGCCTCGCGCTCTGCGCGCGCCGCGCGAGCTCGTCGGGGGGGGCATCCTCGAAGTGCGTTGCCATGTACCAGCGATTGCCGCAGGAGTCTTTCACCGCAGCCGTCCGATCGCCATAGAACTTGTCCTCTGGCTGCTCGAGCACCGTGCCGCCGGCTCGTATGGCGCGCGTGTACCAGGCATCGACGTCATCGACATACAGGTAGAGCGTGCTCGGCATCGGCTCGAAGTCCGCCGGGGCCTCGCCCATCATGACCGGTGAGTCGCCGATCGTGACCTGTGCGTGCTGTACGCGCCCGTCAGGACAACGAACAGACTCGGTTTCGATCGCCTCGAAGGCCTGCTTCACGAAGTCGAGCAGCTCGGTTGCACCCACGATGGTCAGGTATGGCGTGACGGTGTGGAAGCCGTCGGGGATGGGGGCCACGGACATCGGGAGCTCCTGGCGTTCGGTTCAGCGATTCTTCAGGTAGTCGAGCTGGGCGGGCAGCAAGTTGATCCCGTTCTCGCCCAGCTGGTGCTCGAAGAGCAGCTTGAGATCCCGCAACGGGCGCTCGTCTCCATGCATGGTGTAGCACCGCTCCTCCGGGTTGGAGCCGATCGCGATCATCAGTTCCAGGATGGAGCCCGCGTTGCAGCGCTGGCCGGCAACCTCGAACTCGACCGGCGTACCGTGGTGGTTGACGATGGCCATGATCAGGGAGGCCGGGCGCGCGTGCACCGTCACACCGTCCTCAAGTTCGATCTCGAGGGTCTGGACGTTGGTGTAGCTGGGGAGCAGGTCCTGCGCGAGCTCGCTGCCGGTGCGCAGGATCGTGTTGGCCCAGACCAGCATCTTGTTCAAGGTGATCTCATGCACCAGCGCCGGATCGACGAGCTTGGCCAGGCTCTGTTCCGCCGCGTCCGTCCGGGCGCCGCTCTCGTGGCGTTCGACGAAGTGCGTCAGCTGGGTGACGACCTCGAGCATGTGCAGGCAGCAGGAGATGTGCCCACGCAGGCGCGGGAGGCGAACGTCACCCCCCTCGAGGACGGTGTTCTTGATGTAGGTGTCGTATGCCGACTGCAGGTTGTGGACCGTGGCTTCGTAGACGCGCGCATGCTCCTCGAGGCAGTGGCGCCGGAGGTAGGTCCGGCGCTTGTCGGTCGCGGCTATCGGACGCACGCGGGCTTCCTCGAACATCTTGCAGGCCTGCAGGTACTTCGTGCAGACCTCGGCGATGCGCTGTTCTTCGTCTTGCAGCTCTTCCTGGTCCAGGTTGCGCGGCAATCTGTAACGCTGACCGCGCTTGGCGAACGTACCGTGCGGAGCGGCCTCGGTGGGTACCACCAGTCCCAGGTTGCGCGCCTCCGTCACCAGGGCTTCGAGCAGCGTCTGCAGGGTGCCCTGGACGAAGCTGCGCGTCGCCTCGATGGCCGCAGCAGCTTCGCGCTGGATGTCCGGAGCAAGGTCCACCAGGACGCCGTAGTCCTCCAGGCGGCCCGCCAGGTGGGCCAGGCTGAGCCCGCCGATGGCGAAGCCACGGATCGAAGCCACGAGTTCGGTGAACAGGTGGTAGGTGCGGTTGTAGCGCGCTCCATAGTCGTCGAGAAAGACCTCGAGTTCGTCCGCCTCGGTTTGCGCCTGGAAGAAATGGCGCTTGGTCCAGTTCTCGTTGCCAGAGGCCAGCAGGCCATTGGCGAGCATGAAAAATACCCGTGCCTGATCCTCCAGAAGTTCGATGTACTCCTGCTCAGGGACAAGTTTTTCCAGGTGGCGCTCGGTCATGGCAGGGCCCACCGCCAGCATGCGGGGTGGCGGGCCCCACAAGCTACCAGAGATGGTCTGCTAGACCCCCGTTCGACTCAAGAACGTGGCTGCCGAACGTCGATTGGGGTGTTTCCTCCGTGACTGTTCGTGGCCCTCCGCCACACAGCCCAAAGAACCAGGAGTTGAAGTCATTTCTGCCGAGCGCTGTTTAGAGACCTATCTCCACGAGATCAACGAAGTCCCGTTGCTCGTCGCCGAAGAAGAGCGTGAGCTCGGGCGACGAATCCGCGAAGGGGACCGTGAAGCTCGTGAGCATTTGATCCGGGCCAACCTGCGCCTCGTGGTGTCGATCGCCAAGATCTACTCCGAGCGTGGATTGTCGCTGCAGGACCTGATCGCCGAGGGCAACATCGGGCTGATGAAGGCGGCCGAGAAGTTCGACCCCGACGCGGGCTGTCGCTTCTCGACCTACGGCACCTGGTGGATCAAGCAGTCCATCCGGCGTGCGCTGACGAACACGGTCAAGTCCGTGCGCGTCCCGGGCTACATGTCCGAGCTGATGTCCAAGTGGCGCAACGTGAGCCAGGAGCTGGCCTATGTCCTTGGTCGTCTGCCGAGTGTAGAGGAGGTGGCTCTTGAACTGGGTATTCCCGAGGAGAGCTGGCCCCTGCTCAAGCGCACGATCGAGTCCAACAGCGGTGGCGGACAGGTGTCGCTCGACATCCTCTCGGCAACGCAGGACACGGTGGAAGACGAGCGCGCTGTCAGTCCCGACGACCATATGGCGCATACGGACCTGCTCTCCAAGCTCGACGAGTTGCTCGACGCCATCGACGAGCGTGAGGCGACCATCTTGCGTCTGCGTTACGGGCTGGGCGGCAACGGCGAGGCGGGACCCATGACCCTCAAGGCCATCGGCAAGATCGTCGGGCTGACCCGCGAGCGCGTGCGCCAGATCGAGCAGGAAGCCCTGCGCAAGCTGTACGGCGTCATGGACTCGAACTGAGTTCGCGGTCCGCTGCGCCGAACTTCTGGCTCACCCGACTAGCGTCCGGGCGCAAACAGGTTCACGAGCCGCACGTCCACGGCCTCTGCATTCGGAGGCCCATCGCCCACGATGCGGACAGCCCGAAACGGCCCGCCTGGGCCGCCGGCATAAATCAGGGCGGCGGCGCCAGGTAGCAGTTGCAGCTGGCCCAGTTCACGGGGCTTGGCTGACCGGTCGCCGGGCAGGAGCTCGACGCCCAGGCTCCCGGTGTGGGACGCCGATGTGCGCAGGACCAGGCTGTGGTGCCGATCCAGCGTGCGCGTGCCGGGAAAGTTGAAGTCCTGGGTCCAGCCGCTCCCCGAGCCGCTCGCGAGCGGCCCTTCGGCCTCTGCCCGTTGTCCGCCGTCGACGTCGTACTCGGTGATCGCCCGGACCGTGATCGCACCGAAGTCCCTGCGCGGCGCGAAGCGCACGACCAGCGGATCCAAACTGCGCTCATGCGAGAACAGGGTGATGCGCGCACGTCGAGCGCCTTTCTTCCACTGCCCGTGGTAGGAGGTCGCGCCCTGGCGCACCTTGAGCGTCAGGTTCCTGTCCGGTGCCCGCTCGGAGGTCAGTTCCAGCTGCACGGCTCCGTCGCCGTCGTGGACCAGCTCCCCCACCTCGATCTGGATCGGCCCCCTGCTGGTGTACTCGCGAGCGTCGAGATCCTGCAGGTGCGTTGTACGCACGTATCCGCTGGCGCGCTGTAGCGCCAGCGCGCCATGCCCTACCATCAGGCCGCCAGTGCGCCCGTCAGGGAAGAAAAGCTGGTACAGGGGCACTTCGATCAACCATCGGCTCGGCCCTATCGCGCCAGGATCGGACAGGTGTTCGGCCAGGGTCTCGAGCGTGTCGATGCCGCGCCTGGCGTGATCGAGGGGCGCGCTTCCAAGGTCGTTGGCCAGGTACTGACGCAGGGAGTCACCGGTCGTGAAACTGGTGCCCACTACTGCCCACTCGGCCTGTTCCTGTCTCTTCGGGAAGCGCGCCTTTCTGCCGATACCGTCGGGCGCGTTCGGGTCACGGTCGTACAGCACGAGGTCATCGACCTCGTTGGCGTCGATGAAGCCGAGAGCGGGATGATCGCGCGGGATGCCCAGGGTCATGAGGTTGTCGCTACGCGGCCGTGAAGTGGGCTGTTCGACCTCGACGGCACTTCGCTCGCCCGGGTCCGGTCCGAGCTGCCATTGGTTCTGCACCGCTTCTGCCGCCAGGCTCTGTGCACGTTGCGTCCAGTGCGCATCATGGGCGTGCCAGAGCTCCGAAACGGGCCATCCCCTGAACACTTCGAACAGGTTCACGTGTGGTATCCCCGCCTGCGCGAGGCGTGCCAGGACCGTGTGATCGAAATCCGTGAACGGATCGATGCCCGCGGGAAGCTGGCTCGCGGCCATCACCGCCTTGCGCGGCAGGGGCAGGAGCAACGCGTCGATCCCCAAGCTCGCGAGCCGCCGATCCACGCTGCGCAGTACGCGCGCCGCGAGTTCGGGGAGGCGCACGTCGTTCTCCACGGCGTGTCGGCCGTAACGGGCTGAAGACCAGGGCTGCACCCGCGACCACAGGAACGTCCAGCCGTCGGGCCCGACCATCATCTCCTCGTTGCCCTCCCGCAGAACCTCGACCAGGAGCACCAGATACCAGGGCACCAGGGCCGCGCGCAGGTTTGACCTGTCTTGATGCTCCTGTCCCCAGAGGGTCATGCGCGTGCCATCAAGGATGCGCGCCTGGTCACGCTTGCGCTGCTCGCGCGCCCGCTCGATGCCGCTGGCGAGCGGGGGCTGCGCGGGGCTGACCAGGTCCAGCAGGCCGCCTCCGGCACACAGGGCAAGGAAGCTGCCGATGGCCAGTGCAGCCAGGCGCCGCTGGGCGGGTGCGCCGAGCAGATCGCCCGGAGAGGCGACCAGTACGCCCGCGTCGACGTCAGCTTGCTTGTTTGCAGGGCGAGTCATCGGGTGCGCTCAGAACTGGAAGTAGAGGAAGGGCACGTTCTGCTCGTAGTGCATGTGGGCGAGCGCGAGCGGAAACAGAACTTGAAGGGCGCCGGCCCAGCGCAGCGGTGGCCGGGCGACGAGCTTCTGAGTGGTCGGGAGGCCCCACACGACGATGGCGGCCACAGCGAACGTCAGGACGTGGATCGGGCGCAGTAGAGCCAGCAGAGGCTGCGCGTTGCCGGGCGCCGCACCGAACATGCTCGCCAGCACGTTGCCGGCGGAGTCCAGGTCCGATGCACGGAACAGCACCCAACCGCAGATGACGATCAGGAAGCTCAGGGCGACCTGGAGCACACGCGGCAGCCCGCCGAAGAGGTTGCGCTTGCCAGCCAGGCGTTCCGCGATCAGCCAGAAGCCCTGGTAGGCGCCCCAGGCGAGAAAGGTCCAGGCCGCGCCATGCCAGAGACCTCCAAGCAGCATGACCGTCGCGAGGTTGATGTAGGTGCGCAGCGGACCGCGTCGATTGCCACCCAGGGGCAGGTAGAGATAGTCACGCAGGAAACTGGAGAGCGAGATATGCCAGCGGCGCCAGAACTCGGTGATCGACCTGCTCCTGTACGGAGAATCGAAGTTGATCGGCAGCCGGAAGCCGATCATCAGGCCCAGTCCGATCGCCATGTCGGAGTAGCCCGAGAAGTCGAAGTAGATCTGGAAGGTGTAGGCCAGCGCGCCGAACCAGGCGTCGTGCGTGGTGAGTGCGTTCGCTCCGAAGGCGCTGTCGGCCACGCCCCCGAGCACGTCGGCGATCAGGACCTTCTTCGCGAAGCCGCTCTGGAAGGCCAGCACGCCCTGGTAGAACTTGCTCCAGGTGTGGGTGCGGCCGGCGAGCTGCTCGGCGACCGTGTTGTAGCGCACGATCGGGCCGGCCACGAGCTGCGGAAACATGGCCACGTAGCACAGGAAGTCACGGAAGCGCTGCACGGGTTTCGACGTGCCCCGGTAGACGTCGACCGAGTACGAGAGCGTCTGAAACGTGTAGAAGGAGATGCCGACCGGCAGCACCACCTGGGTCCATGCGATGGGCGTGTTTCCGGTTGCGCCGAGCAATGCATTCAGGCTCTCGATCCCGAAGTTCGCGTACTTGAAATACGCCAGCAGCCCCAGGTTCGTGAACAGCGAGAGCAGCAGCCAGGGCTTGCCGCTCGCGCCCCGCTCGCGTGCGCGCTGGATGCCCGCTCCCGCCGAGAAGTCCACCAGGGTGGACGTCAGCATCAGGATCAGGAAATCCGGGCGCCACCAGCCGTAGAACAGGTAGCTCGCGATCGCCAGGGTGAACGAACGCGCTCCACGGGGAGTGAGGTAGTAGACGGCGAGGAAGGCCGGCAGGAAGTAGTAGAGGAAGGTGGCGCTGGCGAAGAGCATGTTGCTGGCGATCGAACTTCCGAGAATCCCGCCATTTCCTGGCAGCCAGCGCGGTCATTCAGCGCCAAGGGTAGCATGAAGCCCATGACCCCCGAACCGCCCGCATTCGTCGGCTCAATCCCGAACGACTACGACGCCTACCTAGGCCCGTTCCTGTTCGACTTCTACGCCAAGGACCTGGCCGAGCGCCTCGACCTGGCTCCGGGCGTGCACATCCTCGAGACCGCCTGTGGAACCGGCATCGCGACGGAGTCCTTGCGCGCTGCGGTGCCCGCTGACGCGCAGATCGTCGCCACGGACCTGAGCGAGGCCATGCTCGAGCACGCGAGGTCGAAGCGCGGTCATCTCGAGCGCGTGCGCTTCGAGGCGGCGGACGCGGCCGCGTTGTCCCATGACGACAGTTCCTTCGATGCGCTCTACTCCCAGTTCGGACTGATGTTCATGCCGGACAAGCTGCAGGCCATGCGCGAGGCGCAGCGCGTCTTACGACCCGGTGGCCAGCTCGCGTTTAGTGTCTGGGGCGATCTCGACTCGAACCCCTACGTGCGGCTGGCGCAGGATGCCATCGCATCCTTTTTCGATGCGGAGCCTCCCGGCTTCCTGTGGGTGCCGTGGAGCTACTGCGAACCGGGCCCGATCGAGGAGCTGCTGCATGCGGCGGAATTCGTGGACGTCAAACTCGAGCGGGTCCCGTACCTGTGCGAGCACTGCACTAGCGAGGACATTGCGAGGGGGCTGGTGTGCGGCAACCCGACCATCACGCAGGTGATCGAGCGTGCGAGCGCACCGGCCGACAACGTTGTGCACGCCGTGGCGAGCGCTATCGAGGGAGCCTTCGGAAGCGGTACCCCGCGCGTGCCCATGCAGGCGCTCGTCGTGACCGCGCGGCGCTAGCCCGAATAATTCATGAAGACGCGGCCCAAACGCGACGACCGGCCGGCTTCGCCGTCCTTTCGGCTTCTGGCGGCACTTCTCGCGCGTTGGCATCCTCGACGACCCGTAAGGGTCGCCTCC
>JBLHKW010000127.1:0-15572 GCA_047618565.1 Planctomycetota bacterium | reverse complement strand
CCGAATCCAGCGGGTCAAGAGAATGGCCTGCGGCTTTCGCAACCGCGAACGGTTTAGGAACGCGATCTACTTCCACCTCGGAGGGCTCAACCTCATGCCTTCAACCCACACGAAACCCTGAAGCCCCGACTCTGGTACCGGTTTCGGGGGCAGGTCACATGATGGGTGAGGATCAATGAAATGAGCGCAATAGCGACTAGGCTTGTTGGGCATCGTGAGAGAGTTCATCAAGCGTCACGATTACGACGACTAGTGTGGATTCTACTATTGCATTCGCTATCTGGGTCTGCAGTTGCTCGTACGGTCGCAAGATCCCACGGGAACGTGGTCTACGATTGGGGAGTAGTCCTGCATCGGACGCAATACGACTCACCATCTGGTCGAGTCGTAGCATGCTTCTGCTCTGACCTGTGGGGCGATGAGATCTCGTCGGCGAGAGTCCTTACTCCGACCGGGGCATCACATTCAATGGTCTATGAAGTAGATGAGAAGCAATGGGCCTTCGACGACGTAGGAACGGAAGCCTACGTTACTTCAGTCTATCCGGACGGCACGTATCAGATCGAAGTGACCTTCTCAGATCAGAGCGTTGAGACTTACTCGTCTGAACTCGAAGGGGAATTTCCGCCATTTCCCGAGTTCCGTTGTTTTCACGAAGACTCAATTACCTGGTCCTCGTGGTCCAATCCGGACGATCCTGAATCGATCGAGGTGCACATGGGGGTAGTCGGTGGTGAGTGGTTCGACGCATGCGGTTGGCTTCCTCCCGATGCGACATCCTGCTCCCTTGGGGGGGGCGCTGTTGTGGAGCTTTCTAACGAGTATGAGTTTGAAGTCCTCTTTAAATCTGGTGGTGGCAAACGGAGCGGTTTCGTGGCTACGAGGTTTCCGGGATCAGGAAGGGTCGTGCTCGGTGACCAGGCTCTCCCTCTAAGCGATGTTCGGATTCAAGTCGCCCCGATCGGGACGTGTAACTGGCAAGATCCCACTCCTGGTATGCCAACGCTAACGTGTGAACATGGAACCTATTCGCCGGAGCGGGTCCAGGTTCCGAGCCACCATCGCGTACGTGCAGTAGCTTCCCAACAGTTACCAGAGAGTCCAAAGAGATTCGTCGAGGTCGTCAACTACCCAGCGTGGGATCCGGGGCTCGTGTTTGAGTTGGGAGCCGGACACAATCCTGAGATACCCCTAATCAAGTTTCCGGAGCCGGTGATCCTTCAGGCTGGGCTGTTCAGCGGATCCCCGGCGTGGTTTCCGATGACTGTATTCCTGCAATCGGACCCCGATGACGTCCCCTACAAGACAGAGAATCGGATTCCGGCTTTCGTTTGTTATTCAGTGCCAAGTAAGGCGGAGCATCGGAATGGGTACGCAAACGGGCTTCCCGGGCGAAAGTCACACGACGAGAACGCGGTAGTCCTTGCAGATTGGATGCGAGGTGTCGCAGCCAGCATGGTTGAGCAAGCTCCAATGGACGGGCGGGCATGGATTCCCGACGCGGCAATCGATGATCTCCGGTTTGATGTTGTCTGTCATAGTATGGGGGGGCTGATCACCCGTGCATTAACCACGAGCCAGGATTCCATGGGTCGGCAGATTCGGCAGGTCGTATCTATGGACGGCGTTCATTGTGGAACTGAATTTGCCGACTTAGCGGGGTGGCTCGCGGTTGGATTCAAGGAGAAGTACCTGAATGGAACCCACCTGTATCCGGGGTGGAATGACTCGCACAAGGAACTCGATGGGAGTCCCGAATACCTTTTGTATTCATGTGTTGCAACACGTCTAGCATGGTGCGCTAACAACTTGGTCGTTTTACCGGACAAGTCGGCTTTCGGTGTTGGTCGGCGCTATGCATTAGGTACTTTTTATTCCGAGAAGCGTTTCGTGTACGGGCCCGCAAAGGCGGTTCCTGAGTTTCATACTCAGATTAATGGAAATCCGGAGCGAGCGAGGGAGGTCTCGAATTACTTGGCCTATGGACGCAAGCCACCTGGAGCCATTCTGCCAATTACTGACTGCACTTCGGGACCGAATTGCGTTCCCGACCTGGGGTGCGGGAACTCGTTTCAGCCTGGTCCGCCGATCGAGCCCGGTGATTGGGCGGGCAGTGAGGCCGTTGCCAATGGGTCCACGGTTTCAATCGTCATCTCATTTGATTCCAATACTTCCGTCACTTGCCAGCTACTCTTCAACGGTGTCGGTGGGTCTTATGCCTTCAAGGACCATCTCGGGGCTCAAGTCCCCTGGAATCTGCTGGAAAGCCAGACATTTGATACGCAGGCGACGTTGGAAACCGTTGAAATCCCGGCGCCACAGACGGGAGACGTGTTTCTCGAACTTACGGCGGCCGGAGACGATTTGGAGGTTTTCTATGGCTTCGCATTCTCGAACGGCCGTTATCTCGCAGGCGAGGCCCCCCCGGGTGTGACTCCAGCCGGAGATCCCATTGAAATTTCAGCAAGCTTGTTCGATGCCGTTGGAGACATACTCGTTGGCACTAGTGGCACCATCATGGCTGAGGTCAGGGATCCCATAGGGACACTGGCGACGGTACAGCTCCTTGATGACGGCGCAAGTGGTGACGGCGCAGCCGGGGATGGCGTATATGGCGGGAGCTATGCTGCAACAAGTACGGAAGGGGTCTATGGACTCTACTTAGAGGGACAAGTGGTTCTAGGACGCGAGACCGTAACGCGCTCCGCGGATACCATCGCGGTGGTAGGCGTGACCGGAGCGCAGCTCATAGGTTCGCCATCCGAGAATCTTGTCGACACCAATAGCAACGCGTTGATTGACGTTCTTGAGTTGCACCAATCAGTCGGCTTCACCAAGAACGGTAGGTATCGCCTTCTGGGGCGGCTGGAGACGAGTACCGGCAACTTGGTAGCTGAGCTGCGAGAAGACATCGAGCGTACCACCGGACCCGGCAGCGAAATCCTAGTCATGGCCTTATCAGCAGAGCAGTTAGCTGAGGGTGAGGCGGATGGACCCTGGGTCCTGACCGACAGGAGAATCGTGAGTGTTGATGCTGATTTCTTGGCAACAGACTCGGCTGCGCCCCACCTAACGCAGCCGCATCCGCTGGCACAGTTCGATCCACCGCCCGAGCCTGAGCCAACTGTGTTGATGCCCGACACCGGCTCAAGAAATGGCGGGTACAGCATTTTCCTCCAGGGCACGAAGCTCGGCAATATCGACGCAGTGTTCATCGGCGTGAATCCGGCAACGGTCGTCGTGCATAGCGACTACAGCGTCGAGATCGTCGTTCCGCCAATGAACCAGCTCGCTGGTCTGCGACCGACCTCACGGTCGTTTGTAGATATCCGAGTAACCACTCCATGGCACGACCTAGTCTTTGAGGACGCGTTCTCCTACGGAAGAGACTTGCTGGCACCGAGGTAAGCAATCCGCACGGATGGGATGCGGCTGCTGCCAAGGAAAGGGACACGTTGAGCCGCAAGCTTGACGAAACCTGAGGCGGAAATAAGGGTGGCAAGCGCAATAGGCTTAGCAGCTCGTGGTGAAACGGTCCCTCACCGGGCCGCTCGTTCGGCTCCCCGTAGTACGCGCAGTGCGTTGCTTCCGAGGACCTTGCGCAGGTCCTCTTCTGAATAGCCTCGCTCGAGGAGTACGCGTCCGGTCAGCCCATCTGGTTGGAGCCGTGATCAGTTTGCATGCTCTGGCGCATGACGAACACACCGACCGCGACCGCAATCAAAGCACAGCCTGAAGATCCCAAGGCCCGCATCGAGCGGCTGGTCTCAGAACTCCCGAGAAGCGGCCTGAGTACGGCGGCCTTCGCGCGCAAGCATGGCGTCCCTCCCTGGAAGCTGTACAACGCCCGGCAGGTGAGCACTGGCCGCAAGCGCCAGCGCAAACGCACCAAGCGGACGGAGCTGGTCCCCGTCAGGCTGCAGGACGTCACCGACGATCGTGGCGTGCCGCTCGAGTTGGTGCTGTCGGGCGGTCACCGACTATTGATCCCGGGCAACTTCAACGAGCAAGCGTTGCGCCGGCTGATGGGCGTACTCGCGGGATGCTGAGCTTTCCGCCGTCGTCGTCGGTCAGGATTTTCGTGGGGCGCAACCCCGTAGGGTGCACTTATTCGGCCGAACGCAACTCATTACCCACGCTCAGCTTGCGGTAGCGGCAGAATGGCTGTCATGGCCCATCTCGACCCCCTGCAGATCCTGATCGCGTCACTCGCCGGGCTCATCAACCGACGGCAAGCCGAGGTCCTCGAGTATCTGATCGAGGAGAACCGCGTTCTAAAGGAGCCGTTCAAGGGCCGTCGACTTCGGCTGACAGACGATCAGCGTCGGCGCCTCGCGGCGAAGGGCAAGAAGATCGGGCGACGCCTCTTGATGCAGGTCGCGACCATCGTGACTCCGGACACGATCCTCCGCTGGCATCATCGGCTGATCGCGGCGAAGTGGACGTACGCAAGCAGGCGAGTGGGCCGGCCTGGTTTGATGAAAGAGATCCGCGCGCTGATCGTGCGTTTCGCCCGTGAGAACTGCGGGTGGGGCTACACTCGCGTCGAGGGCGCTCTCCGCAACGTGGGACACCGCGTCGCGCCGACGACCATTCGCAACGTACTGAAGGCCAACGGCATCAAGCCGGCCCCGGATCGTCCTACGAGCTGGAGAGCGTTCCTGAAGACCCACTGGGATCAGATCGCGGCCACCGACTTCTTGACGATCGAGGTCTGGACGGCAACTGGACTGAAGACCTACTACGTGCTGTTCATGATCGAGTTCGACACGCGGCGCGTGCACCTCGCTGGCATCACGCGGCACCCGAACGACATGTGGATGGGCTACGCGGCCGAGCGAGCTGCGGTGTTCCTGAAGAGACGCAGGTTCCTGATCTGCGACGGCGACATGGACTTCCGCTAGCGCTTCAAGATCGTGATGGAGGCGGCGGGCATCAAGCTCGTCAAGACGCCGTACCGAGCGCCGAATGCCAACGCGTATGCCGAGCGATTCGTCCGGTCCATCAGGGAGGAGTGCCTGAGCAGGATGATCCTGTTCGGTGAAGGGCACCTGCGGCGCGTGGTCGACGAGTACCTGGTCCACTTCAACCACGAGCGGAACCATCAGGGTATCGGCAATGAGCTGATCGACGGCGAGGTTGGCGTGGGCACGGGGTCGGTCGAGTGCCGAGAGCGTGTCGGTGGTCTGCTGAAGTTCTACCACCGCGCGGCCTGAGGGGAGATGGCGCCGCGGATGTCGGGATGTCGGTGGGGGAGGTGTGGTCGCGCTTCGCGTGGGTCCGGATCTCGGCCGTGGAATCGGCGCGTTGCTTGGTGCAAGCCGTTGTTCAGGCGCGAGTTGAGCTTCGGCCGCATTTTTGCACCCTTCGGGGCTGTTGACGGAGTGATCCGGCGCCACGGCAGCATCCTCCGCTCGCCCGTGCGCTTACTCCGGATCGCCGGTGAGTACCCAGCCGGCCCAGTGAGCGGGGGGATGGCCCTCGTCACGGAGCGTCTGCTTGGCCTGCCAGAGGGACTCGGCCTTGCCCATCTTCTCAATCCAGAGCTTGGTGTAGAAGACCTCCATCAAGCGTCGTGTCGCGGCGTCATCGACCTTCCAGAGGGACGTGATTGAGGTGCGCGCACCGGCCGCGTGGAGGGCGGACTGCAGGGATTGGATGCCCTGACCGGCGCGACGAATACCGACGTTGGTTTCGCAGGCGGAGAGCACGGCGAGTTCGCAGCGGGAGAGGTCGAGTGAACAGAGCTCTTCCGCGGTCAGGATGCCCGGTACGCGGCCGAGGGAGTCACGGCCGTTGTTGGCGCCGGCGAGGGCCAGGCCGCAGAGCGTCATCGGGGCCAGGCCGATGAGGAGTTCGTCGGGACCCAGGAGATCGAATCCCCGTGCGCCGGGCTGGTTATCCTCGGTGGAGCGCACGTTCTCGGATGCGAACCAGCCGTGGGTGGCGATGTGCAGGTAGCGCGTTCCCGCCGCGGCCTCGAAGAGCCTGGCCTTGCTCGTGTCCTTTTGCGTGAGCAGCGTGGGGCTGGCGTCGAAAGCCATCTTGAAGAGGGCGGCGGTGGCCTCGGCTTCGAAGTGACTCTGGAGCAGGAGCTGGAAACGCGTGGGGAAGGCGGCGCGCATTGCGTCGCCTACCGCCACGTCGATCGGAGCAGAGTGCGGAGCGGGGCCCTCGGGGCCCGCCCCCGGCATGTCGTAGTTGACGCCACCCAGAGCGACCAGCGATGGGGCCGGGAGGGCCGCGGGAGCCGGTCTGAGGAGGCGGGCGAAGGAGACCTCGTTGACGATGCTCAGTCGATCGCCGAGGCGCGCAACGCTGTCGCCGAAGGAGTCACCGCTGTTTCCCTTGTCCGCGTCCGGGAGGGCGTCTAGCGGTAGAAGGAAAAGCAGGTCGTCCGGGCATACGAAGAGCCGTCGCACGTCATCGCCGCAACTCGCGAGGATCGGGTCCAGGATGCGCGCGCGCAGCTGGGCTCCCAGGGATCGCTCACGGTTGTCCGGTCGGTCCGCGGTCGCCACGCCGCGCGCCAGGGGGGCTCCGAGGGCGGCGCGCCACGCGTTGGCTAATTCCTCCAGTTCCGACGTAGGGCCGAGGTCGATTCGCTCGAGCGTGTCCCGCGACGTCAGCACGTGGGCGAGCATGTGATCGGTGGCACGGTAGTACCCGACGGCTACATCCCCGGGCTCGAGGGCTGCGCTCAACGCGGATGTACGCACCGGTGTAACCCGGAGTCCGCGTTCTGCCATCCGGCGGCTCGCGTCGCGCTCCAGGGCATCGCGCTTCAGCGCGAGGCTCGTCAGCTGCTCGTGGAACTCGCCCCCCGTCATTCCCTCGGGGCTCGCCCCGGCAACCAGGTCGTTCAGCGCTCGACGGATGAGCGCGGCCTGTCCGAGGATGCGGGCACGCTCCGGATCCGCATCCGGGCGCGCCAAGGCCCGTGCCGCTTCACCCGCGACAAGGCGCATGGTCTCGGCAAGTTCAAAGGAGGACCGAACGAACCCGGAAGTGGCGGGGACTCCAAACGTCAGCACCCTGGAGAGGCGGGAGCTCTCTCGAGCGACGACCTGTCTCGACTGACGCGGGGCGAGGGCGAGGGAGTCCAGCACGCGCACCTGCATGCCGCCCACGACGTCGGCGAGGATCGCCTGCGCTCCTGGAACGTCGTCCGTCAGCAGGCAGGCGATGGCCATGTTCATACGGGCGGCGAGCAGGGTGGGGTGACCGATGGGAAGGGCCCGCTGGCGGGCGGCGAGGTTGGAGGTCCAGAGGTCGCGAGCGCCGGCGGCGTCGCCCAGCGAGAGCATCGAGTGACCGACGTTGCAGCGCGTCATCAGGAGAGACGGGTGGTCCGGCGGCAGGGTCTCTTCCTGCGCGGTAAGGACCGACTCGAAGAGCACGCGGGCTGATGCAGCGTCACCCGCCTGATGGGCGTACACGCCCATGTACGATCGAATCGTCAGCAGCTCGGGATGGTTCTCCGGATACTTCTGCGTGTAGATCTCGTGGAGGCGCTTCCAGGTCTCCTGGGCGCCCGCGAAGTCGCCCATATCTGCCATCGAGCTCGCCAGGCTTGACTGGGCCGAGAGCAGGTGCGGATTACCCTCGGGATAGGCCTTCTCGTGATCGGCAAGGATTGTCAGGCGCAGTGCGTATGCACCTGCCATGTCACCGATCGCCCGCATGGAGCAGGCCAGATTCGTCCGTGCAGCCAGGATGCGCCGATCATCCTCTGGCAGCGTGCGTTCGAGGGCAGCGAGGACGGATTCATGGACCACGTGTGCGCCCGCGAGGTCGCCCATCTGACTCATGACGATGCCCAGGTTCATCCGCACGCGCAGCAGGTCGGGATGATCAGCTGGAAGAGCCTTTTCGTAGGCCGGCAGGTTCGATTCCCAGAGGGCGCGCGCACCGACCAGGTCGCCCATGGCTCGTAGTGAGACGGCCAGATTCGCCCGGGCGAGCAACAGGTACGGATGGCCCTCGGGCAGGATGCGTTCGAAGCCTGCGGCTACCGTCTCTCGCAGAGCGCGAGCATCCGCCATGTCACCCATTTCGTGCATCGAGCGCGCCAGGTTTCCTTGCGCTTTCAGCAGTTGCGGGTGATCCGCGCGCAGGATCTGCTCTCGAATGAGGACAACGGATTCTCGCAGCGCGCGCGCGCCATCGACATCGCCGACGCTGAACATCGAGTTCGCCAGGTTCGCGCGGGCATCGAGCAGGTCGGCACTATGCTCGGGCAGCGTCCGTTCCCGGGCGGCGAGGACGGACTGCCTGAGGCCCAGGGCGCCGGCTTGGTCACCCAGGTCGGCCATCGTCGACGCCAGGTTGTTCCGTGCGGCAAGGACGTATTCGTGATCCGCGGGAAGCGTTCGCTCGTAGGCCGCCAGGACTGGATTCCAGATGGATTGCGCACCACGGGCGTCGCCCAGGTCGTACAGCATCACCCCGACCTCGAAGGCCGCGATGAGCGCGTCGGGGTGCTCCATGGCCGGACGTTGTGTGATCGTTGACGCAGCCTTGCCTAGCCATTCACGGGCTTCTGCACGCCGCCCGTCAGTCACCAGGCTCGCTGCAGTGCGAGATGCATCGCGCGCGATTCTGGCTGTCGCACGCCCGGCCTCGGTTTCGAGCCCGGCCACCATGTGCAGGCTGAGTGCGCCAGTGGAGCCGGGCGTCCCGGCGATGAAGGCGACCAGGACGTCACCTACGTGCACGTCGAGCGTCACATAAGGTGTGGTTCCGCCGCCCGAATTTTCATCGGATGCGAGCGGGCGCGCCGCGAGCGCGTCGTCGATGCGAAGGAAGAGATCGAGGTCCGAGGATGTCCAGACGTGGAGCGCGCCGTCGAACCCGACCTCGTATTCGGCGTAGACGGTTGGCCCATGTCCGTCGATGGCGGGCTCGTCGTACTCGCTGATCTCCAGTTCGAGTACGCGGTCGTGGGATGTCGGTCGGATCCGCGCGTCGTTCTGGGCGAGGACGAGCGGAAGACAGGCGAGCAGGGGCGAGAGCATGGCCGCCATCGTAGCCCAGACGGACGCGCGGGATGGGGCCGGGATGTCGGAAGCCCGTAGAGTGCACATATTCGGCCGAACACGATTCGTTGCGAATGCAGAGCTTGTGAAGGCGCGAGAATGGCCGTAATGGCCCACATCTACCCGTTGCACATCCTGATCGCATCGCTTGCCGGGCGGATCAACCGACGCCAAGCCGAGGTGCTCAAGTACCTGGTTGAGGAGAACCGCGTTCTAACGGAACAGCTCAAGGAACGTCGGTTTATGATCTGCGACGGCGACATGAACTTCCACTAGCGCTTCAAGGGGGATTCTCAGCATGTTCTCATGACAAGCGGCGTTGGTGCATGGTGTGGCCAGGCAGGCTGGTCGGAGAGGATTGATGATGCGATGAAATCATGAAACTTCGTTTGTCGTCCAGCGGGTGCGAAACCCGCCCGGTCAAGGGTCAGCCCACCCAGGCCGGTAGCGAGCCTTGCGACGCAGGCGGTAACGTGTGCGGCGATGCGTAGGTGCGCAAGAGTGTGGGCCGTGGGGAATTACAGCCACGAAAAGACGGCATTCCGGGTGCCCAGGGCTTCGTGCAGCCCGAAGGCTACGGCGACCTCTGCGGCATGGGCGAGCAGAGGGCCGCACCCGGCGGGGTCTTCGACCACGGCACGTACTAAGAGGACGGCCCAGAAACCTGGGAGGCCCTCATCTCTCCTCGTAAACGACCGGCCAACCGGAGGGCCGGTGACCTGTCTCCGACGCGCAGCGTGTCCGCGGGATGCACACGCTGCCGGCCGCGATCGTGGCACAGAACGAGCACCCGCGACGAGGTAGGCCGAAGGCGAGGGACGACCGGAGCCGAGGCCGACGGAGGTGAGGGAGTCGGAGGGCTGCATACGAGCTTTGACGTCGGGGAACGGGATGGCGCCCGGACCCGGCCGAGCAAAGGCGGCCCGTGTTGGTGTGATCTTTCGAAGGGACCCATGACCGGCGCTTCGACGTCGGAGAAACATGTCACTGCAACTTCAAAAGGTAGTGGAGCGAGCGCAGCAGGAACCCGGAGGACGGTTCCATTCACTGGCGCATCTGATCGATGTGCCTGCGCTGGAAGCCGCCTACCGCCGCATTCGCAAGGGCGCTGCGGTAGGGGTGGATGGAGTTACCAAGGATCAGTACGGGCGGAACCTGGAGAGCAATCTTCAGAACCTGCACGACAGGCTGAAGTCGAAGCGGTATCGACACCAGCCGATCCGACGTGTGCACATCCCCAAAGACGGAGGACGGACCAGGCCGATTGGGATTTCGGCGCTCGAGGACAAGGTGGTCCAGGGTGCCGTGCGTGACGTGCTGGAAGCGATCTACGAGCAGGACTTCAAGGACTGCTCACATGGCTTCCGACCGGAACGCAATGCCCACGACGCCATCCGTGCTCTCGATCGAGCGGTCCACCAGGGCGGAGTGAATTGGATTCTGGAGGCCGACATCAAGTCCTTCTTCGACAGCTTGGATCGCACCAAGTTAAAGGAGCTGCTCCAGATTCGGGTGGCCGATGGGTCGCTTCTGCGGCTCGTCGGCAAGCTTTTGCGTGTAGGCGTGCTGGACGGCGCGGATTACTCCGAGCCGGATCTCGGCACCGCACAGGGATCGGTCCTCTCGCCGCTCTTGGGCAACGTCTATCTGCACTACGTGCTCGACGCGTGGTTCGGACAGTCCGTGCTGCCGCTGCTTGGCGGTCGCGCGACGCTGGTCAGATATGCCGATGACTTTGTCATCGGCTTCGAACGACGCGACGAGGCGGAGCGCGTGATGGCGCTGCTGCACGAGCGAATGGCGAGCTACGGACTGACTCTGCATCCCGTAGGGTGCACTTACTCGGCCGAACACAACTCGTTGCCGAGCCCGAACTTGTGAGCGCGCAACAGTGGCCATCATGGCCCATCTCTACCCCCTGCACATCCTGGTCGCATCGCTCGCCGGCCTCATCAACCGACGGCAAGCGGAGGTGCTCGAGTATCTGATCGAGGAGAACCGGGTTCTAAAGGAGCAGCTCAAGGGGCGACGACTCCGGCTGACCGACGACCAGCGTGGGCGTCTCGCGGCGAAGGGCAAGAAGATTGGGCGACGTCTCTTGATGCAGGTCGCGACCATCGTGACGCCGGACACGATATTGAGGTGGCATAACCGACTCATCAGAGCGAAGTGGACCTTCCCGGCGAAGCGAGCCGGGCGTCCGGGTCTGATGAAGGAGATCCGCGAGCTGATCATTCGGTTCGCCAAAGATAACTGCGGTTGGGGCCACACTCGGATCCAGGGTGCTCTCCGGAACGTGGGACACCGCGTCGCATCGACCACCATTCGCAACGTCTTGAAGGCCAACGGGATCAAGCCCGCTCCGGAGCGTCCGACGAGATGGAGGGCGTTCCTGAAGACCCACTGGGGTCAGATCGCGGCCACCGATTTCTTCACCATCGAGGTCTGGACGGCGACTGGGCTGAAGACCGACTACGTGCTGTTCATGATCGAGCTCGACACGCGGCGCGTGCATCTGGCCGGGATCACCCGGCACCCGAACGACATGTGGATGGGCTACGCGGCCGAGCGCGCTGCAGTGTTCCTGAAGGGACGCCGGTTCCTGATCTGCGACGGCGACATGAACTTCCGCTACCGCTTCAAGATCGTGATGGAGGCAGCGGGCATCAAGCTCGTCAAGACGCCGTACCGGGCGCCGAATGCCAACGCGTACGCCGAGCGCTTCGTTCGGTCCATCAGGGAGGAGTGTCTCAGCCGGATGATCCTGTTCGGCGAGGGGCACCTGCGTCGCGTCGTCGACGGGTACCTGCTCCACTTCAACCACGAGCGGAATCACCAGGGCATCGGCAACGAGCTGATCGACGGTGAGGTTGGCGTGGGCACGGGGTCGGTCGAGTGCCGCAAGCGTCTTGGCGGCCTGCTCAAGTTCTACCACCGCGCGGCCTGACGGAAGATGGCGCCGCGGATGTCTGAGGTCGGTAGGGGATGTGTGCCCATGCTGTGCGTGGGGCCGGAGATCGGCCGTGAAGTCGGCCGGTGCTCGGCCGCAAGCCGTTGTTTGGGTGTGAGTTGGGCTCCGGCTGGGTTTGTGCACAGTACGGGGTCGTGTCGTTCATGCCCCCGATCGTCGCTGCCCTGCGGCGGGGCGCTACCCGGGTTCGCCCACACAAGATCCTGAAGCCCCAGGATTATTATCCGCCCCCCCCGTTTCGTCGCGCCCGTAACGACTTGCTGCGGCCCCGTACCCTCATCGACCATCGATCTCAGTCGTGCGCGTCCCCGCCCGCGTACCCGAGGGACTCGAGGATCGCGCGTCTGGCCTCATCCGGCTTCAGGCCGCGGATGGGCTCGAACGGGGCTGCATGAAAATTGCGGTAGCCGGCTCGCAGGCGCCCGGCGACTTCGGGCAGGCCGGAGAGCAGGTCCGTTTTCTCGCCAGGGTCCTGTTGGGTGTCGTAGAGCGCGCGCGACGATCCATCCACAGCCCACACCAATCGGTAGCGGCCATCGGTAGCCGCCCGCCACTCCGGTTCTCCGCGTCGAAACAGGTTCTGTGGGATCACCCGTTGGACCGGTCGCCGGGGCTCGAACAGGGAGAGTCCGCGGGAGCGCACTTTCGGCAGCCCGAACGCCTCGAGGATGGTCGGAAACAGGTCGAGCAACGCGATCGGCTCCGTACAGCGGCGTCCCGGGAGCTGCGGGTTCCGGGTGGTGTTTACCCCTGGCGCACGCGGTGAGCGCACGATCAGCGGGATCCGGACGACCGCGCGGTCGAGGTTCTCTCCGTGGCAGAACCAAAACCCATGTTCTCCCAAGGATTCACCGTGGTCTGCGGAGACGATCACGAGGGCATCGTCAAACAGTTCTCTCTCCCGCAGAAAGTCGAACAGGCGCCCGAGTTCCCGGTCGAAGTACCGGATCTCTCCCTCGTAGCGCGCCCGATAGAGAGCCGTGCTATCCAGACCGGCGATCTGCTGGTAGTTGGGAATCTGCGAGCGCCCACTCTCTGAATGGCCGTCTGGGAGAGTTTCCTGGAGGTCTGCAGCAGGTTGTGCTTCGGGCCCCATGTCGGCGAGTGGTGGATTGTATGGCCCATGCGGATCCTGATAGTGGACCCAGAGGAAGAACGGGTCTTGAGCCTGTTCACTGAGCCAGTCGATGGCGGCATCGCTCGTGCCGGATGCGACGCGCTCGAACAGCTCGCGGTTCTGCTCGCGCGTCGGCATCGAATCGTCGTAGACATCAAAACCCTGTCCGAGCCCGACGGTCATCGTGCCGCCCTGCAGGATTCCATTCGAGACGACAGCTGCGGTCTGGATGCCATGCTCGCCGAGAATCTCGGCCAGGGTCCGCGCTTCGGGACCGAGGATACCTATGTTTTCCGGGATGGTTCCGATCTCGCGCGGCATGCGGCCGGTCATCAAACTGCTGAGCGAAGGGCGCGTGATCGGAGCCTGGGCGTAGGCCTCATCGAACACGATCGCGTCCGCCGCGAAGCGGTCCAGGTAGGGGCTCGTGGCTCCGGGAGAACCATAGCAGCCGAGCCGATCCGCGCGCAGGGTGTCGCATGTGATCAGGATCACGCGCCGCACCTCATCGGAGTCGCCGGGCCGACAGCCGCAACAGAGCGCAGTCAGGACGATCCAGGGCACAGCCCGAGCCGCTACGTCGCGCACGGTTTGACTTGCCGGGAATCCGGCACGCTCGGGTCTTTCATCCATTTCCATCACGCTCGTCGTCACTTCAGGAATTATACCAACCTGAGGGTTCGCCCGGGTCGTGCCAGCGATTGCGCTCCGACGGCAAAACCCGTACTTCCAGGAGAGGACTCGGCTTTCCCAGCTGGCTCCGCATTTTGCGTACCCGGGATGACGGGTGAAGTCGTGAGTACGAAGCGACCTCCGCCAGGGATGTCGTGAGACGCGGTTGAGGCAGGGCCCCGATAGCGAGCCACGGCGTGGGTGCATTAACCACCCCGTTAGAGCGCTCCGGAACGGCGGTATTCAGGTAGCAGAGCATCTGAAGCTGATGGCTCGGGCATGAACTCTCGCGTCCACCCGAAGTACAAGACCAAGTATCGCGTCTCCAACTGGGCCAGCCATGACAAGGCCCTCGTCCAGCGCGGCGACATCACCCTCTGGATCACGCCAGAGGCAATCAAGGCCTGGAAGCCAAGGGTATCTCGAAGACGAGGAGCACCACGGAAGTACTCGGACCTGGCCATCGAAACCGCTCGGCGCAGACCTAGCGGGCCAGATCATGACACAGGTGCTCACGGACAGCTCGGGGGACGACGCCAAGACCGGGCTCAAGGTCATCAAGAAGACCAAGGGCAAGCTGGCAAGCGTTACCGGCGATGCGGCCTACGACACAGTGGGCATCTACAAGCTGGCCGAGTTATGTGGAGCGATGGTCGTCGTCCCTCCAACACGTTCCACGTCCGTCACCAAACGAGGGCCGAGGGCCGCTGAACGGGACCGAACGATCAAGCGGGTCAACGAGGTCGGGCGAAGGCGATGGAAGAAGGAGTCGGGCTACCACCGGCAGGCGGCGGTGGTGAATGTGTTCTTCCGCTACATTGCGCCAGGCCAAGCTTGGAGGGAGGGAATGATGAGAGTCTGAAACTTCTATTGGAGTCCCGCGGGGACTGAACCCGCCCGGTCAAGGTTAGGCAGCGAGCCGGAAGCGAGTCTTGCGTGGCATTGGGGCAACCCGTGCTGCGAAGCGTAGACAGCGAGTGTATAGGCCGTGTCACTGAGCCCCGAGAACAAGATCACCCGCGAGGGCCGACGGCGTTGTAGCCCCGGAAGGCCACCTCCGCGCACTTTACCTGCCTTGGTGTGGCGGGCGGCGTTGTTGCATGGATCGTACGTTCCCGTGGCTGTGCCGTCGATCCCCTGGCCGTAGGGTGCACAAACTCGGCCGAACACCACCTGTTCCTCCGGGTCGACGATGCCGCCGAGGCGCGCCCCCTGGCTTCGGATGAGAACTCGGGCGGAGGCACGACTCCGTACCTCGCGCCCGAAGTGAAGCAAGGCATCCTGGTCGCCGGAGACCCGGGTACCACCGGCGCCCTGACCCTGCACCTGATCGCCTCCGAGGAAAGCGAAGCGGGGCGCGCGGCAGAGAAACTCGCCCGGGATGTCCTGGCCGCTGCGACACGTCTCGCGGCGGAAGGCAAGAGGTCGGCGGCACGGGCCCTCATCGTAATGGCGTTACCGGAGGTCATGAACACCGACGGCGCGGATCACCCGGAGCTCTTGCGCGCCTGACGGAAGAAGGCTCCGCGCAGCTCTCGATTAGATGGGGGAGGTGTGCCCGTTTCTTGCGCGGGTCCGAGGCTCGGCCATAAAGTCGGCGCGTGGGCTGGTGCAAGCCGTTGTCATGGTGCGAGTTGGCCTTCGACTGGATATCTGCACACTAGTGCGTCCAGATAAGGCAAGCATGTTGAGTGGGAGTCAGTCCCACGGAGGAAAGAATCAGAATCCTTGTAGCTTGGATCGCAGCGGTGGAGGAAACGAAGCCGTTGAAGCC
>JBLHKW010000126.1:0-15903 GCA_047618565.1 Planctomycetota bacterium | reverse complement strand
CCGGATGCGCTAATCGCGCACGTCCGGATCTGTGGCAGCCCCGGGGAGGTAACGACCCGGGGCCACCCGGCAGTCGATCCTCGGTGACGGGCTCCGTGCTCGCCATCCGAAGGCCATGAAGGTGGAGGCGTTGGTCGCCTGCAACATCCTGAACAGGATGATCGAACTCGGTCGAGCGACATCGGTCCCGATCAAACCCTGAAACCGCCGGAGAAGGCGGAGCTGGCGCCCCATTCTGGTCTATGCACCAACGCCGCCTGACGGCACGGGCGTGGGGGGGAGTGGCTGGCCTATTCCGATTCGCGCACCAACGCCACTCCGGGGCTTGCTGCTGGCCAGTCCGTTGCCTACCCTGGCCCTAACAAATGCCGAACGGGGGGGGCTATGAGCGACGACAATGCGGGGCGACCGGCGCGAGCAGGTGGGCGGGGAGCGGATGACGCGGTGAGCCTGACCCGGCCGCCCGCCACGGGTGGGTCGCGGCGTAGACGGGGTCGCGCCGGGGTGGAGGGCATCGTGGACGGCCTGCGCGCGGAGCCGCGCTGGCGGGATTGTCTCGTGCACTGGCACGAGATCGCTCCGCGTCCGGGGCGCAGTGTTCCGTTTCCCGCGCAGCTCGACCAGCGCCTGGTGGAGGTGCTCAAGGAGCGCGGTGTGACGGAGCTGTACGAGCATCAGGCGCGCGCGATCGAGGCGGCGCTGGACGGGCGCGATGTGCTGGTCGCGACGCCGACGGCCTCGGGCAAGACCATCGGTTACACCGCGCCGGTGTTGCAGTCGCTCTTCGAGAGCGATGGCGCGGCGCGCAGTCTGTTCCTCTTTCCGACCAAGGCGCTCTCTCAGGATCAGACCGTGGGGATCACGGCGCTGGTGGAAGGGCTGGGGCAACCCTGGCACGCGTACACCTACGACGGGGACACGCCGCCTTCGGTGCGGCGCACCCTGCGGGATCGGGGGCATATGATCCTGACCAACCCGTACATGCTGCACCAGGGCATCCTGCCCAACCATGCGAAGTGGGCGGAGCTGTTCCGGGAGCTGCGTTACATCGTGGTCGACGAGGTGCACACCATGTCGGGCGTGTTCGGATCGAGTGTGGCCAACGTCCTGAGGCGATTGCTGCGGATCGCGCGTCACTACGGTTCTAATCCGCAGTTCCTGGCTTCCTCGGCGACCCTGGCCGAGCCCCAGGCGCACGCGCGCAAGCTCTTCGGTCGCGACGTGCTGGTCATCGATGAGGACGCCTCGCCCTCGGGAGCGCGCACCTTCGGCGTCTACAACCCGCCCATGATCAATCCGGTGGCGGGCATGCGCGCGAACGCACTCGAAGAGGCGCGCGAGCTGGCGCACGCGGTCGTGGGGCCCAAGCACCAGACCATCTTTTTCTGCCGCAGGCGGACGGCGGTCGAGGTGCTCACGCGCTACCTGAAAGAGGCGGCGCCGCGATTGGGTTTGCGACCTGAGGAGGTGCGCGGCTACCGCGGCGGCTACCTGCCGTTGTTGCGGCGTGAGATCGAGACCGGCCTGAAGAGTGGCGAGGTCAAGGTGGTGGTGTCGACCAGCGCCCTGGAGCTGGGCATCGATATCGGCGCCCTCGACGTGGCGGTGCTCGTCGGATACCCCGGGTCCCAGGCCTCGTTCTGGCAGCGTGCGGGGCGCGTGGGACGCCGCGGACAGCCCAGCCTGGTGGTCCAGATCGCACGTTCCGAGCCTGTGGATCAGTATCTGGCCCATCATCCCGAGTACCTGTTTCAGGCTGCACGCGAGCGCATCGGCCTGGATCCAGACAACCTGGTGATCCTGTCCGAACAGGTCAAGTGCGCCGCATTCGAGCTGCCCTTTCGCGCTGCGGCAGACGCGGAACCGGACGGGGACGAGCTCGTGGGTGAGGCCGAGTTCGGCGCGGCGCCCTTCGTGCCCGGCATCCTGGATTACCTGGCGGAGGAGTCCGGCTTCCTGCACAAGAGCGACGACACCTGGTTCTGGATGGCGGACGCCTACCCCGCGCAGGATGTTTCGCTGGCCGGGAACGACGCGGACAACGTGGTTATCTTCGAACTCGACACGAAGGGTGCCGAGGGGGATGGATGCGAACGCGCGATCGGTGAGGTGGATCGCGAGTACTCGATCACCTCGGTCTACGAGGGCGCCATCTATCAGGTCGAGGGGGTCACCTGGCGCATCGAGCGCTTCGATTACCAGAACCGTCGCGCCTGGGCGCGGCGCGTCGAGTCCGACTACTTCACAGATGCGCAGACGGATACCGAGGTGCGCGTGCTGCGCCTGGAGGAGCGTGCCGAGCGTGGGCGCGAGCAGGCGCCCGTGCTCGATCCCGTGAGCTGCGGCGTTTCGGGAGACGCGCCGGCCCCGGTTCCGTTGCCGCGCACCGGCGAGGATTACTCGGGCTGGCGCGGCGAGGTACACGTCACGACCGTCGCTACCATGTTCAAGAAGATCCGCTTCTACACGCGCGAGAACCTTGGCGCCGGGGACATCCACCTGCCGCCGGAAGAGCTGGACACGGAGGCTTTCATCCTGACGCTGTCCGACGCCAGCGCAGAGGAGCTGGGTTTGACGGTGGGGGACCGCAGTGCGGCCTGGCGCGCGCTGGGGATGTTGCTAAGGCGGGTCGCGCCGCTCTTCGTGCGCTGTCAGCCCAGCGATCTGGGGATCTCGAGTCAGGTGCGCGCGCCGCACTTTTCGCGCCCGGCGATTTTTCTTTACGACCGCGTACAGGGTGGGGTCGGTCTCAGTGAGAAGCTGTTTTCCGTGCATCGCGAACTCGCGCGCGCCGCGCTCGAGGTGCTCGAACGCTGCGAGTGCCAGGCCGGGTGTCCCGCTTGCGTCGGGCCTGTGCAGGAGGTCGGGCCGATGGGCAAGGAGACCGTGGCGCGCATCCTGTCGCACCTGATCAGCGGACCCGAGCCCACGGTACGCCAGGCTTCCGAGGATGAGGCGGGTGTGGACGCGCCGTGAGCGAGGACCTCTCCGAGCGATTGCGGCGCCTGCGTCGGGAACCGTCGCCCGCTGCCGAACCGCCGCCCGCCGCCACCCCGGAGCGACCCCCGGAGCGACCCACCGGGCAGCGACGGGGGAGCATGCCCCAATGGCTCGTGCAGCGCTTGCGACGCCGCAAGGATCGTGCGGCTCTCGCCGGACCTGGCCAGAGGGATGTTCCCGTGCCTTGTCTGGTCCCGCGCACGAGCGGCGAGCCGGGAGGACTGGTCGAGGAGCCCGCGCAGGACGGGCCGTTTTTCGCACGCAGTACGGATTTCTCCGCCACCGACTCCCACGGTGACTGGACCCTGGACGAGGTGGACAGCGCGGACGCGGACTCCATCGCGCTGATGACCGGGGACCCCGCGCTGGCGCAGCTGGACCTGCGGCGTTGCGTCTATCTCGACACGGAGACCACCGGCCTGAGCGGCGGCGCGGGGGTGTACGTCTACATGATCGGGCTCGGCTTCTTCGAGGGCGACCGCTTCCGGCTCTGGCAGGGCTTCTTGCGCAGCCCACGGGAGGAGCGCGTGCTGCTGGCGGAGGTCGCGCGGCGCATCCGCTCGGCGAGTGCCGTGGTGTCGTTCTTTGGCAAGTCCTTCGACCGTCATCGCCTGGACGACAAGATGGCGATCGCGGGCGTGGCGTCGCCCTTCGCCGACCTTCCGCACCTCGATCTCTACCACCCGTTTCAGCGTCTGACCCGCAAGCGCATGGTCGATGGCCGGCTGGCCACGATGGAGGCGCAGCTCTGCGGTCTCGCGCGCGAGGACGACCTTCCGGGTGCGTTCGCGCCGGAGGCCTGGTTCGACTTCCTTGCCGGCCGGCCACACCGGCTCGAGGGTGTCTTCCGCCACAACCGAGACGACGTGCTCTCGCTGGTGACCCTGGCGGCCTTTCTCGGGCGCGTACGCACGGAGACTCGTGCGGATGGGCGCGCGCTCGAGGGTCCGGGCGGTGCGCGCGCGCGCGGTGTGGCCCGTTCCCATGTGGAGCGCGGAGAGCGGCGAGATGCCCTGCCCTGGGTCGAGCGCGCCCTGGCCCGTGATCGAGCGGACGGCCTTGAGGTACGCGACCTGGTCTTCGCGCGTGGGGAACTCCTGCGCCGACTGGACGAGCACGCGGCCGCGCTCGAAGCGTTTCGCGAGCTCGATCAGGGCGACGCGGATCGCTGGACCCTGCGCGGGCTGGTGGAGACCTCGAAGATCCTGGAGCACAAGCTCAAGGACCCCGGAGGAGCGCTTCTGGCCTGCCGCAGCGGACTGTTGGCCGTGGCGCGCGTGTGCGCTGGCGCCGAGCGAAAGCGGTTCGAGAGCGAGCTGAAGCGGCGCGAGGCACGGCTGCTGGGCAAGATCGGCTGATCGGGGCGCGCTTTCCGCCGCTCCCACGTGGCTGTGCTATCCTTGCTGTTCGCATGTTACGTGCCTTCTTGATCCTCAGCCTGACCCTTGCGAGCGGGATGCCGCTGCACGCCTCGCCGGCGACCTCCGCGCAGTTCCCCGCGCGGGCCGTGTCCAGGGCGGAGGCTATCGCGGGTTGGTTGGGCGAGGAGCTGTCACTGACCTCCCCTCAGAAGGCGCGCGTACGGGCCATCCTGGACCTGGAGCTGTGCAGCCAGGCCAGCGCCCGTGCGCGCGGGCTCGAGATCCAGAACGCACCGCCGATCGCGGACGTGCGTTTTGTCGATGCGGACAGCCTCGCACCGAGTCCCAACCGGCGCTCGCGCAGCGCCAAGAGTGTGCTGCGGGCGGCCAGGCGCCGAGAAGCAGCGAAGGAGTGGCTGGCCCAGGCGGGCGAGCGCACGGAGCTGCACCCGAAGCTGGTCGGGTTGCGGGTGACCGCGCTGGACAGTGTGTTGCACCTGCTCTCGATCGACCAGGCCAGGCGCTTTCGCGAGCTGCTCGGCGGCCAGGGAATGCAGTGGATTCGTGAGCTGGCCTACCAGCGATTGCACCCCGGCAAGTCGCGCGGCCCGAAGGATCGCGAGCGCACCCAGTCGCAGGAATTCGAGCGTGCCGCGAACCAGAGGGCCCAGGCGCACGCCAGGGCCAATGCACGGCGCGGGCCCCGGGCCGGGTCCGGGCAGCACAGGCGCGGCGGCGGACGACCCCCGTCGAACGGACGCGGTCGAGGTTAGTAGCGGACCGGCGGGCGTCGCACCCGGTGAGTCCGTGCGAGCGGGCTCTCCGCCGACTCGCTTCCTGGTCGCCGTTCAGTCTTTCAGGCGCTGGAGGTGCAGCTGGACCGCTTCCGGGTACGCGATCTGCTCCTCGTCGAACACCCGTCCGGCGAGGCTATCGGGCGTGTCGTCGCCCTCGACGCGCAGACAGCGCTGGAGCAGGATGGGGCCGTGGTCGTACTCGTTGTCGACGTAGTGCACCGTGCATCCGCTGAACTGGCAACCGCGCTCGAGGACCGCGCGATGTACCCGCGATCCGTAGAAGCCCTTGCCGCCAAACGCCGGCAATAGCGATGGGTGGATGTTCAGGACGCGCCCGATCCAGGGCTGGGGAATGACCAGCTTGCGCAGGAAGCCGGCCAGCAGGACCGTGCCGCAGCCATGTTCCTCGACGCTGGCGAAGGCACGCTCGCTGAAGGCGGCCGCATCGAGCTCGCGCTCGGGGTCGAGCACGCAGCTGTCGAGTCCGAGGCGCTGCGCACGCTCGAGCGCCTTGACGCCGGCCTTGTTCGAGAGCACCAGGCCGATCTCGGCCTGCAGGTGGCCTTGCGCGATCTGCTGCGCAAAGTTCTCGAGGTGGCGCCCCGTTCCCGAGACGAAGACGCCCAGGCGCTGGCCCATCAGACCTGCTCCAGGTCGGCCGCGAATGCTGCGAAGTCACCCGCGCTTGCCAGCAGCAGATCCTCGAGCGCCGGTGCACAGGCCTCGGTTCGTTCCAGGATGTCGCGCATACGCATGGACTTGCTGCCGCTGTCGGTCAGGGCGACGATCGAGAGCATGGCCAGGCCGGCGTGCGCGCTGGCTATCAATGGAGCAGCCAGATCCTGCACGGCCACGGCGGCTCCGACGGCCTTGTACCAGCGCAGCTCGGCCGGAGTCGAGAGGCTCGGGCCGAGGGTGCAGGCCACGACGGCCTCGTGCGCCGAGATTCCCAGTTCGCGCGCGCGCTCCAGGACTCGCTCCCGTAGTTCGGTGTGGTGCAGTCGCGTCTGATCGGGGAAGAGCGGGCCCAGGGTGTTCTCGCCGATGCCGCGCAGGGGCGTCTGGCCGGAGAGGTTGATGTGGTCGACGGTCAGGGCCAGGGTCCCGACTTCGAGGGCAGACTGCGTGCCGTCGTCGCGCAGGGTGATGCCGGCCGACGTGTGGATGCAGAGGGTCGCGCCGGAGGCGGCGGCGATCCAGCAGGGCAGAGGTCTGGCCCAGTCCGGTACACCCGGCACCTGGGGGGTCCGAGGATCGTCGGGGCCATCGTCGAGCATCCAGATGGTCGTGCCGGACAGGGTGCCCGTGTGCAGGACCCGATCGCACCAGGGTGCGGGGAGTCCGGCAAGGGATCCGAGCGGGATCTCGCGATGGGACGCGAACGAGCCCGGGAGAGTTCCGGTGCCCGTGCCGAGGAGCCAGAGAACGTCAGGGTCGGGAGCTCCCGCGTCGCGCAGCGCGTCGCACGAGCCCTGGACCGCTTCCACCAGTGTGAGGGTCTTCATGGGACTGCACATCGGACCAGATGCGCGGGCAGAGAACCAGTCTCGACGGCACGTTCTGCAGTTATCGGGGTCTGATCAACGCTCGCGATCGGTCTGCGAGCCATCACGTCCCGTGCCCAGGGGCGCCCGGCCGCGCTCTGCGACCGGTGCGTCCTCTGACGCCCTTGCAGCGGCGGGTCCCGACTCCGAGAGCAACAGGACGAACAGGGACGTCCCGTGCTGGTCGAGCAAGCGCTCGAGTCGCGCCAGCGCGACGCCAGGCATTCCGGCTTCCTGGGCCTCGAGGCTGGCCGCCAGCAGCTCCAGCGCCGCACGCTCGTTGCCGAGTACCTCGGCGGAGCCCGCCATGGCAGCCCAGGGCTGCGCCTGATCGAAGAAGGTCAGGACGTCCTTGTGCGGCACCTCGCCGGGGTGCGCGGACTCCATCGCCGTCGCGGCCCAGCGCGCGGCGTCGGTCACCGCGCCGAGTCGAAATAGCGTGGCGATGCCCGCCCGTTCATCCTCGGACCAGGGGCGCGCCAGGCGTTCGTTGAACAGTACGTGCAGCTCACGCGGGTGGCCGGCCCAGGCGCCCCAGGGCAGGTGCTGTGTCTCACCGCCGGTGGAGATGACCACGCCGCGCGCGTCCGCGCCGACGGCGTCGCGCTTGGCGGAGCGCGGGGCGCTGGGGTCAGCGATCGACCTCCGCCGCCATCCGTTCTGATCCCACGCTTTACCGAGGGTTTCGAGCACCGCGCCGGCCTCCTGGATGTCCTGCCGCAGGGTGCCCAGCAGTGTGCGAGACTCGGCCGTGCGCACGCTTGCCAGGATCGTGTCGAGCAGGCTCACGGCGGACGCGAAGTCGAACTTCGCGAGCTGCGCGGCCAGGCCGTCCGGGCCGCGCAGGCCCGCAGCGATCGCGCTGCCGTCGATCCCGACCTGATTCGCCAGCCAGCTCTCCTGTGCCGTCCCGAGCTTGGAGATGCGCCCGTAGATTCCGATCGCGATCTGCTCGAACTGGTCCGCCAGCGGCGAGGCTTTCTCGTCTGGCCCGCTTGCGGGCAATTCCACGACGCTCGAGAATTTGGTCAGGAGGCGCTCGACCCCGTCGAAGTCCCCCTTTACCGCGAGTGCGTCCGCACGCACCAGGACACCTCGTGCGTGGTCGATGGCACGCTGAAGAAGGGTCTGTTCGAGGGCCTCGCGGCGCGTGTTGAAGTCGGCTGCCTGCGCGAGGCCGCCGGGCACGTCGATGGTGCGCAGGGCCTCGAAGGCCGAGCGCACGCGCTGCGGCGCGATGTCCTTGGTGGCCTCGTTCATCGACTGCAGAGCCGCCTGCATGGCGACGCTCGCTTCCTGCGAACGGACCTCGGCGTCCGCGCGCGCGGCGCGATCGCTGACGACCTCGTCGAGGGCTCGGTAGGCGCTGTTCGTGCCCTTGTAGCGCTCGGCCAGCTCCATGAGCCGTCGCTCCCGAGCCTCATCGGAGAGCATCTGTTCGCCGAGCTTCAGGTACTCGACCTCGGCCTCGGCCTCGAGCAAGCGCGAGGCCATGTCATCGTCGGACGCCTCGCTCTCCGCGTCCGGCTCATCCTCGGCGAAGACCACGCCCTCGAACTCGACGGCCAGCGGATCACCCGCTGTGCTCGGGCCGCTGCCAGGGTCGCCAGTGGCTTCCGCGCTGTCCGTTCCGGTGAGGAAGGGCGCCGCCAACCAGGCGCCCGCGCCGATGAGCAGTGCGACGCCGGCCCCGATGAGCAAGCGCTTGCCCGATGTGTGCGCAGGTTTGACGGATGCCGCGGCGTCGACGCCACCCGTGGCGCGCATCCGGTCGATCTCCTTCAGCAGGATGGCGGCCGAAGGGTGGCGTTCGGTGGGGGAGCGCTGTAGCAAGCGTTCGATCGTGCGCTGCAGATCGACCGGCGCGTCGGGAGCCAGACTGGCCACCGGGCGCGGGCTCTCGGTCAGGGCGTTTCGCAGGATCTCGCGCGGAGTTTGGCCCTCGAAGGGGGTCTCGCCCGTGATCAGTCGGTAGGCGGTCGCTCCCAGTGAGTAGAGGTCGGAGCGGCAGTCAGGCTTCTCGCCGTGGATCAGCTCCGGGGCGATGAAGTGCGGCGTCCCGTAGATGCGCTGGCCCTCGGTCTGGGCCTCGGCCTGCTCCGTCTGCATCGCGAGTCCGAGGTCGGCGATCTTCGTCGTCCCGCTCTCGTTCTGCATCAGATTGGACGGCTTGATGTCACGGTGCACGATGCCGCGGGATTCCGCGTAGACGAGGCCGCTGGCCGCGTCGTGCAGGATGTCGAGCACCACCTTCCAGGGCAGCCGGCCTTCGCGCGCGAGTCGCGTCTCGAGACAACCCGCGTGCATGTACTCCATCGAGATGAAGTGCCGGTCGCCCTCGTCGCCAACGTCGAAGATCGTGACGATGTTGGGATGGTTGAGGGCCGCCGCGGCGCGCGCTTCCGCTTGAAATCGATGCACGAAGTCGGAGTCCGCCGCGAGATCGGGCGGCAGCACCTTCAGGGCGACCTTGCGGTCGAGGCGCTCCTGCAGGGCGAGGTACACCTGCCCCATACCGCCGCGGCCCAGGATGCTGTCGATGCGATAGCCGCTGATGCGAGTCCCGGTGACGTCCTCCTTGGGAGCAGCTGCTGTCCCGGATGCGAGCCTTTCCGGTTCCACGGGCTTGGGGGCGCTCGGGTCGACGATGTGCAGGAGAGTGCTTCCGAGCTTGATCACGTCGCCGTGCGCCAGGCGCACGGTCTCGGCCACGCGTCCGTTGACACGGGTGCCGGTCGCGGAACCCATATCCACGAGCGCCCAGCCGCCGCCTTTCAGGGGTCGAATGGTGCAGTGCACCGGCTCGATGCCGGCCCCGGAGAGCACCAGGTCCACGCGCTCCGTGGAGGATCCGATCACGAGCTTGCCCCGTCGCGGCAGCTCTGCCGGCGGGTGCTCCTGGCCCGGGAACTCGATCAGCATGCGCTGACCGGGCGTGTTCGTCTCCTCGGATTGCATTCCGATCAGTCTAGCCCAGGAGCCGGGTCGTTGAGAGCCTCGCCGGGCAAGCTCTGAAAGAGGGCTCTCCCGACGCGCACCAGGTTGCTGCCAGCAGCGATCGCGAGCTCCAGGTCAGCACTCATCCCCATCGATAGCTGGCAGCGGCCCGCCGCGAGCCGGGGCGCCAGGGCCGGGTCGTCCTCGATCTTCCGCGCCAGGGTCGCGGTCGCCTCGAAGGCTCGCCGGGTCTCGAGCGGGTCCGCGCCCGTCGGGCCCATGGCCATGAGTCCGAGCAGTTTCAGGTGCGGGCAAGCGTCGAGGGCTGCGACCGCCTCGGGCACCTGCGCGGGTGGCAGTCCGTGTTTCTGTTCCTCGCCGGTCGCGTTGACCTGCAGGAAGATCTCCAGCTCGCGTCCGAGCTCCGCCGCCATGCGCTCGAGGGTGTGCAGCAGGCGCAGGGAGTCGACCGAATGCACGACCGTGGCAAGCGCCACGATGCGGCGCGCCTTGTTGCGCTGAATATGCCCGATGAAGTGCCAGCGCACATCCAGGTCGGACAGGGCCCCGACCTTCGACTCGAAGACCTCGACCCGGTTCTCGGCCAGGTCGCGCTGGCCGGCCAGCGCGAGTTCGCGGGCGACGTCATTCGGTACGGACTTCGTGACCGCCAGCAGCGCCACGGGCTGTCCCCCGGGCTGGGGGGCGGCCTCGATACGGGCGCGGACGAGGCGCAGATTCTGGATTGAGCGGCTGATGGGCTGAGTCAAGGGGTCGCACCCGATGCTCACCCTATCCGGGTTCGCGCAACAAGTCACCGGCTCGCCCCGGTGTATGGCGGGGCGGCGTGGGCCTGCGGGGCTCAGGAGCGGTCAGGCGGGCAGGGCGGCGCCCAGAAGGCGGATCCGCAGGCGTGCGCCGGTGCTGGGTTGCACCTTGCGCGAATCGCAGGGGCGCAGGCCGGCGACCCAGATCAGCTCTGATCCGGCGAAGACCAGGGGGATCCGACGTCGTTCTTCGCGTGGAACGCCCGCGTCGGCCAGGAAGCGCGTCAGCGGTCGGCTGCCCGGGGCTCCGATACCGTGAAAACGATCGCCGGGCTGGGCGAAACGCACGGTGAGGTGTTCGGGCAGGTCCGCCGCGTCGAGTTCCACCTCGACGGCGCCGCGTGGGGCCGAATCATCCGGGGCGCTTTCGATCAGCTCGGCCTGGATGGAGCGCCCGTCGGGCAGCTCGACGGATCCGGGCAGGTCGAGCCGCACGCCATGGTGCTGGAGCGCGGGTGCGTCGGCGTTCCCGGCGGTGGCGCGGCTCGTCGCTGTGGACTTTTCAGCGGGCACCAGGTGTACGTCCTCGCGCCGGAGGATGACGATCCAGCCCCCCTGCAGGGTGTAGCGGCCCGTACAGCCGGTCTCGAGGTCGTCGATGAGCTGTGCAAGCTGGGCTCGGCTGGGGGCGCACCCCGTGCCTTCCTGGAGCAGGCGCCAGAGGGCGCGCCGCTTGAGCGGGGGAGCGAGCTTCTGGAGCTCCGTGCGCTTCAGGGAGCCGCCGATAACGGCGTCGGCTGCGCTGCGACTCGCTGCGGCGTGGGCAGGCGGGGCCCAGGCCAGGTGGGCGGTGCGGGCCGAGAGTTCCTCCTCGAGGTTCTCGACGGCGCTCGCGAAGGCGCGCAGGTTCTCGATGCCCTCGCCGCCACAGGTATCGTTGATGCTCGGCAGGAGCTCGTTGCGGACCCGGTTGCGGGTGAAGTCAGCGGACTCATTGCTCGAATCCTCGCGCCACGCGATGTCGTTCTCACGCAGCAGCATGCGCACTTCGGTGCTGCGCATGGCCCGCAGGGGTCGGACGACCTTCATCGGGTCGAGCTGGTGGTCGTGGCCAATGCGCAGGACGCGCTGGGGCTTGGGCCCGGACAGGCCCGAGATGTGGCTGCCGCGCATCCAGCGCATGAGCAGGGTCTCGAGGGCGTCGTCCTCGTGGTGCCCGGTGATCAGCACGGGGATGTTCTGGGAGCTGGCCTCGCCGATCAGGGCCTTGTAGCGTTCCTCGCGGGCCACGGCCTCAAGATTGGGGCCGCCGCCGTCGAGTTCCAGGCGGCGCTGGGCGAAGGGCACGCCCAGGCGGGCGCAGGCACGGGCGCAGAAGGCGGCGTCGCCGTCGGACTCGTCGCCGCGCAGGCCGTGGTCCACGTGGATCGCGAGGATCTTGGGCCTGGGGACCGACCTGGCCAGGATGTGCAGCAGCAGGATGCTGTCGGCACCTCCGGACAGGGCCAAGGCGACCGGCGTGCTGGGAAGTACGCCGACTTTCCGGGCCAGTTGCGACCATCGGCTGGCCCAGTTGGGGTTGGAATCAGGGTCGTCGTGCGTCAAGGTGATCTAGATCCATTCCGGCCGGGTGCGGGATGCACGAGGCACGTTGATCCCTTCGGCGGAGACCGGTACTCTCTGCGCCCGATTTGCCCGGAAACCTCATGGATTCGGCGATCGGACCCCGTCCTCGGGGACTTGCGATTTCCGACTTCCTGCCTGGCGCCTCGCCCGTGGTTTTCCTGGCGCGTGGCCCGGCCCTAAGTCGATCTCAAGCCCCACGGTATCAAGGTCCGAGCGGCCCAGGCCTGCCCGGACCCATTTCTCCAACAGACCCCCTCAGACCCCTCCAGGTCAGCCCCCCCCCTAATCCCATGCGTATCGCTATCAACGGCTTCGGCCGCATCGGCCGCAACGTCTTCCGGATCCTCCAGAACACCAAGGGCGTCGAGGTCGTTTCGATCAACGATATCGGCGACAACGCGACCCTCGCACACCTCCTGAAGTACGACTCGGTCCACGGCCGTTTCGACGGCAAGGTGCGCGTCGTGCGCGGTGGCCTGAACGTCAACGGCCAGAAGATCCAGGTCACCTCCGAGCGCGACCCGGCCAACCTGCCGCACGCCGCCAACAAGGTGGACTTCGTGGTCGAGGCCACGGGCATCTTCGCCACCCGCGCAGCCTGCTCGAAGCACCTCGACGCGGGTGCTAAGAAGGTGCTCCTGACCGTTCCCCCGAAGGACGAGATCGACGCGATGATCGTGCTCGGCGTCAACCAGGGCACGCTCAAGGCCAGCGACCGCATCATCTCGAACGCGTCCTGCACCACCAACTGCCTGGCGCCGATCGCCAAGGTGCTCGACGACAAGTTTGGCATCTCGCACGGCCTGATGACCACCGTTCACGCCTACACCAACGACCAGCGCATCCTGGATCTGCCCCACGGCGATCTGCGTCGCGCCCGCTCGGCGGCCATCAACATCATCCCGACCTCGACCGGCGCCGCGCGTGCGGTCGGCAAGATCCTGCCCAAGCTGAAGGGCAAGCTCGACGGCTGCTCGATGCGCGTTCCCGTTCCGGACGGCTCGGTCGTCGACCTGGTGGCCACCCTCAAGAAGAAGGTCACGGTCGAGAAGGTCAACGCTGCCTTCGCGGCCGCCGCGGCCAAGGGCGACCTCAAGGGCATCCTCGAGTACACCGAGGACCCGATCGTCTCGTCCGACATCGTCGGCAGCGCGTACAGCTCGGTCTTCGACGCCGGCGCGACCATGGTCATCGCCGACAACATGGTCAAGGTCGTCTCCTGGTACGACAACGAGTGGGGCTACTCCAGCCGCGTGGTCGAGCTGATGAAGTTCTCCCACAAGCTGAAGGGCGGGGCCAAGAAGAAGGCCGCCACGCGCCGCAAGTAGTCCGTCCGCCATCCAAGGCAGGAACCACAATGAAGCTCGACACGCCCACACTCGACGACATCGACGTCTCCGGTCGCCGGGTGCTCATGCGCGTCGACTTCAATGTGCCCACGGATGACGCCGGTGCGATCACCGACGACACCCGTATCCGCGCCGCACTGCCGACCGTCCGCGAGATCCTCGCGGGCGGCGGCAAGCCGGTCTTGATGTGCCACTTCGGCCGCCCGAAGGGCAAGGTCGTGCCCGAGCTGACCGTCGATCGCATCGGCGTGCGGCTGGGCGAGCTGCTCGGCTCGCCGGTCATCAAGCTCGACGAGAGCATCGGCGCGGGCGTCGAGGGCGCGATCGCAAGCGCTCCCGCCGGGACGACCCTCTTGCTCGAGAACGTGCGCTTCCATCCGGGCGAAACCCAGGGCGATGCCGCCCTGGCGGCCGAGTACGCCAAGCTCGGCGATGTCTTCGTGGAGGACGCCTTCGGCGCATGCCATCGCGCCCACGCTTCCGTCTCCGTGGTGGCCGGCCTGTTGCCCTCCGTCGCCGGGCGCCTGCTCGAGCGCGAGATCCAGGCCTTCGCGCGCGTCCTCGAGGACCCGAAACGCCCGCTCGTGGCGATCCTCGGAGGGGCCAAGGTCTCCGACAAGCTCACGGTGGTCGACAACCTGCTCGACCGCGTGGACGCCCTGCTCGTGGGCGGGGGCATGGCGTACACCTTTCTCAAGGCCCAGGGCGTGGGCATCGGCGACTCACTGGTGCAGGACGACCAGCTCGACATGTGCCGCGCTGCCCTGGCCAAGGCATCCGAGAAGGGCGTCGACCTGTGTCTGCCGACGGACCACGTCGTGGCCGACCGTTTTGCGGCCGACGCGACCACCGAGGTCACAGCGGTCGAGATCCCGGCCGGCCGCATGGCCCTGGACATCGGCCCGGACACGCGCGCGGCGTTCGCGGCCAAGGTGGCCAGCGCGAAGACCGTGGTCTGGAACGGTCCGATGGGCGTGTTCGAGATGGAGGCCTTCCGCGGCGGTACCGAAGCGGTGGCGCGCGCCCTCGAGGCCACTTCCGGCTACACGGTCGTGGGTGGCGGCGACTCCGTCGCCGCGATGCACCTGCTGGAGTTGACCGAGTCCGTGAGCCATATCTCCACGGGCGGCGGGGCGTCCCTCGAGCTGCTCGAGGGCAAGACCCTGCCCGGGATCGCTGCGCTCGGCCTGAAGTAGGCGTTACAGGCTCAGGTACTGCTCGAGCTCCTCGCGGACGCGCCGGCTGAACTGCTCGGTGCCCGTGATGTTGCGCAGGAAGGCCGTCGTGTCGTCGCCACCGAGAGCGATCAGCGCGTGCACGTAGCTCTCTCGAACTTCGAGTGGGAGCTCAGCGCGGAAGCTGTCCATCATGGCGTCGCGCATGCGTTGCTGAGTGGCCGCTGGCTCGGAGCGGGCCAGGGTCGCAGCCGTGCGTCGCATGGCTGCGCTCTCCGGGCTGATCAGGATGGTCTCCATCAGGTCACCCGCCAGAACGGGCGACGAGACCGCGAGCTGGACCAGGGTCAGACGGCGAACGTCATCCGAGCGACCCGGATTGAGCGCCACCTCGGCCAGCAGGTCGCTCGCTCGCCCGGCCACCTCGCTGTTCTCGGATTCGATCATGGCGCCCAGGGCGAAGATCGCGTTCAGCTTGGACATGTAGGCGTCGATGTCCTGCTCCATCTCGAGCGGCGTCAGGCGCGCCTCGTAGAGGTCGAACACCAGGTCGCCCCGATGGGCGAGCCCCGCCAGCAGTTCCGCCAGCAACGTCCCTTCCGATGATGACGGGTCGAGGGTCTCGAGCAGGTCGCGCAGGGTCTCCGCGAGTCCGTCGTCGTCCCTGGCCGCCAGGCAGAGGCTCCAGATGCAGGCGTGGCTCATGTCGGTCCCGACTGCCCATTCCAGGAGGTTATTGCGGATCGGGCCCGGCGAGCGGGCCGGCCAGGCCAGGTGCGCGAGCACGATCACCTCGCGCGTCAACGTTCCCTGCGCGGCCCAGCCCTCGGTCGGCCGCGCGCCGGGAGCGTCTCCCGCACCGTAAAGCGCCGTCGGCTGGAGTTGCGCGAGCGCTCGGTCGAGTACTCCTTCAGCGGACGCGCCGCGCACGCTCACGGGCCACAGGCCGCGCCTGGTCTTCGAATGCAGCGGTTTGAACCGCGCCAGATCGACCCCGGGGCCCGCGGACATGCCCATGACCAGCCAGGCCGCACGTGCGAGCTCGTTCGGTGAATCGGGCGTTTGCTGTGCGAGGACTTCGCCGGCGAGGTTATGTCGGGCGGGCGCCGGGTAGGCGCCACCGATGGCGAGCAGCAGTGCTCCCCGAACGAACGGGGTCTCGCCCATTGGATCGCGGATCAACGCCTCGAGCGCGACCGCGATCGGGCCCGGCTCGCCCGCGGCCAGGTTCGCGTGGGCATGGCCAGCGAGTGTCTGCACGTGGGGCCACGCAGCCCGATGGGGGTCATTGGCGGATTCCACGGACCGGATCGCGTCGAGCGCGACGTGCCAGTCCACACCCTCACC
>JBLHKW010000125.1:0-15963 GCA_047618565.1 Planctomycetota bacterium | reverse complement strand
GTTGCGACGTCACGCGCCATGTCGACCTTCCCGCGACCGCACGAACCGAATTCTGATCATGCGGCTTCGGTTGAGGGCCAGGTGTCTGGCGTGGACTCCGCTCCTAACGGAGGCTCGCCACTGCCCAGAGCCCCTGACGCGGCGCACGGCGAGGTGGTTCCGAGGAATCTCCAACGAGAACCCCGAATTCGTGTCGACGAGGACGCCAAGGCGCGCGCGCTGCTGCTCGGCGATCGTTCAGAACCCGAGATTCTGGAGCGCTTGCTCGACGGTGACCCGATCGAGCTCTATCCGAGTGCTGTTCGATGGGGGCGTGAGAACGGCGTATTGCTCGATCCGGACCGCATGTTCCTTCGGTTGGCTGCGAGCGTTGCTGCAAGCAGCCCCGCCGGGCGCGACGTTGAACTGGTGGACTGGCTCGACGGGCGCATGGAGGAAGCGGTGCGCACAATACTCGAAGAAGACCTGGCCGAGTTCAGGGGCGAGCGGGTCGCATCCGGCGAATATCACCATGCTTACCTGGGGCAGATCTTCGCCCTCGAACTCGATGCAGCCCTGGGGGCCTCCGTACGCTTCAATGCCCTGCCACGAAGGTCCAGGCGGGCTTTCATGGCACTATTCATCGAAGATCGTAAGATCGCTGATTGCATCGAAGCGGGACTCGGGACACTGGAGTCACTGAGAGACGACGGTCGGGCCGGGCTGACTGCCCTGACCGGCCGTGCACCGGCCCGTAAGAGCAAGCCCGCTGGTCAATGGGAGCCCTCATGACCGATTCAATGGACCACGTCGACCCCGAATTGCAGAGCCTACTGGCAGACATCGCTGTGGACGGAGAGTCCACCCTCTTCCGGACCAGCGCCTCACAGCGCAAGCGGATCCTGTTTCCAACGGACCGTGAAGCGCGGGCTACCTCGGCGCAGATCTCCAAGGCGGAGCGACATCTGTTGATGGTACACCGTGGGGAGGTTGCGCAGTTGCTGTACACCTCTGCGCAGAGACTCATTCTGGAAGACCCGGCGTTCGGGACCTTCATAAACACATCCGACACCGCCGGTCGAGACCTGCGACTGCCCGATCCGGCGAACTGGAAGCGCCGTGCGGAAGTGTCCAGTGTTCGTCACAAGGACGCCAAAGGGGAGGTTCGCGCCGGTCAGGATCTGATCGATCACCTTTGCTCCGGAGCAGGGCGAGCCACTCCAAGGGAACTGCTCGAGGCGTGCATGCGTGTGTTGCCCGCGGATCGAGTGCGGGTGACGCTCGCCGTCGACTACCTGCGAAGGGGCGCTGATGCCCAGGCCGAAGCGCTCACGCTGGAAGTTCTCGCAAGCGAGCCTTCCAGCATGATTCGATCCTACGCGTGGCAGCATATGGGGTTCATCGAATGCCGTCGAAACAGCTACGACAAGGCTATGGTGGCCTACGAAGCATCGGCGGATGCATGCAGCGAGCGCGTGGCGCCATTGACCAGCATGTTCTTCGTCGCCGTTCAGGCAGGGCACCTCGATGGTGCACTGCGGGCCACAGGTCGCCTCGATGACAGCGTGGATCGAGATCACCTGGCGGTGCGTAGCCACATTGAGGCTCAGCAGGCAGCGAGGCAGCGAGGCGATTGGCGCATGACGGCGGCTGCGCGCGAGATTATTAGGTCGTCTGGCGACTCGCTGGGCGAGGCTGGAGACGAAATAGTGAAACATGGATTCCAAGAAAACTGAGAGTCGTCGGACGCTAATGAAGCGCCTTGCCTTGGGGCTGGCTGCGATCGTGGTAGCAGCTCGCTTGCCGGCGAACGCGGCCGGCGGAGGGCAGACTGGGCTACCGCCCGCAGCCAAGGCCCGGGCGGGGGCGCGAGCAAACAGGTCCGGTATGCGGCGAGTTCCCTGAAGCGACCCATGAGCAAGCGATCGCTTCTCGCCGCAGCGATCGGTATCCCGCTCGCGGGGCTGGTCTGGTGGTGGTCTGCAGGACCCACCGGGCTGTCCACGGGGATCGCTGCAACGCGAATCGAAGGGGTCGGCGAGCATTCGCGGGTGAAGGCCCCGGAGCGCCGCCCGGATTCTGAGGCGCAGCATGGGGCATCGGGGACCCTGGCAACACCCGATCGAACTCCGGTAGAGACCTCGCTCCACGGGAGGGTAATCGCGTCCGCTGCTAAGGGGTCGGCCATCGTGGGAGCGTTGGTGACCTGGACGGATATGCGGGAGTCGTACCTCGATGAGGGCGTCGGCTGGGATCTCCAGGACTGGGCTGCGATTCGGGATGCCTCCCTCACGACGACTTCCGGAGCAGACGGAACCTTCGAGCTGTCGCCGAGCCTTTCGGGCGCTCCGTCCGTGGTTTGGATCACTGCCCGGGGCTTTGCGGCCAGAATGGTCGAGTTGGGGGAGGGGGCGACGGCTCGGGCAAGTTTGGGCGACATCGTCCTCGGGCGTGCCGACGCGATCCGTGTGCGTGTGGTGCGGTCGAAGGGCGAGCCTGTCGTGGGTGCCGTGGTTGAGCAACTCGTCCCGGTTCCATCCGGATGGGCACCGCGCCTGCATGTTCCACAGGCCGAGCGCGTGTTTTGCAGGCAGTGGACGACCGATAGCGACGGGGAGGTCCGAGGGGTCCGCTTCGAGTCCCCGGTTCTATTCAGGGCCTGGTTCCGCGGCCGTGCAAGTGCACCGTGGATCGGAACGCCGCGTGACGAAGTTGTCCTGGCCTTACTGCCCACATTCTCTGCAGGTGGGCAGATCTCCGTGAGCTCATTGCTGGACCTGGAAGGGCCGCTTCGCATTCGGTGTCTCGTCGAGAAGGGCGGACAGGAGTGGCCACTGGCAACGGCGCGAGCCAATCCCGGGCTCGACTGGGGACCGGTCGTCCTCCCGCTCGAAGAGGCCGATGGATTCCGCTTCCGGCTGGAACGGAACAAGGCCCAGGTGGTCGAGGTGCGGATCGCGCCTCCGCAGCCGGGGGAGACGGTCGAGATCGACTTCGATGCCCAGCCCGGGCACGAGCTGTGGTTCCTGGTGGTAGACCGCGATGACGAGCCCTTGCTCGACGCGCGCGTTGCCGTGACATGGGATGCAGATGGCGTCCCGACCACGGCTGTGCGTCACGCGCGCGAGTCCGACGGCTACGTTTGGTTCGGCAACTTGCCGGCAGGGACCGTCGAGTGCCGAGCCGAGTGTCCAGGCTATGAACCGCTCTACGGTAGAGGGATCATGCTTCCGGAGGCTGAACCGATCACCCACGTACTCGAACCGCTTCCCGCCGGTCGCGTGACAGGTCGCGTGCTGGCCGACGGAGTACCGTTGGAAGACTTCGAGCTGGTTACGTGGCCCACTGGGTACTTCGCCTATACGGCGCACAGGACCGCGTTCCGAGGCCGAGCTGAAGGGCGATTCACCTTGGACGATGTTCCTCTCGGCGACCTGTCGATACTCGCCACGGCCCCCGGGTTCGCGCCGAGCTCGGTTGTCGAGGTCCAATCAGGCCAGGAGGAGATAGTCCTCGAAGTCGAGCCGTTGCTGCGTGGTCGAGGCCGGGTGGTGGAGGCCCGGTCCGGGGAGCCCGTCGAGGGAGCGGTTATCCAGCTCTTCAGCATGCACCGCCACGAGGCGATATCCTCATGCGGACCGGTTCGGACCGTATGTGCTGACGGATCATTCGACCTGGTGGGTTTCGCGGCCGGGAAGAGCCGCGTACGGGTCACGGCCTCCGGATACTCGACCCGCTGGATCCAGACCTTTGCGAGTCCAGGAGAGATCCTCGACCTCGGGCTGATCGCGATGAGCGCTCGTCAGACGCTGACGGTAGAGCTGGTTTGCGATGGGGAGTTCGACCCAACGAGCTGGCAGTTTTCGGCCAACGGTGCAGAGCCGTTGCCGCGCACGCGGTTTACCACCGACGGCATATTACGCATCGAGGATGTCAGCGCGGGCATCTATCACTTCTGGCTAGAAGACGACAATGGTGCGCCCGGCAGCGAGATGTTCATGACCGCCATCTGCGAGCCGGACGCGGATTGGCATTACAGCTTCCCGGTCGGGGGCCACCGCACTCTGGTTGTGGAAGTTGCTGCGGGTCGAGGGAGCGGGCTGCCGTCGGGCTTGGTCGTGGAGGTGAATCCTCGCGCGGCGGGTGCCCAGTCGCTCAGTATCAAGCGCGGAATCGACGACGACCGAAGAGCCACCTTCGAAGGCATCCCGGTGGGACCGTTCTCGGCGCAGGTGAATTCGGGGCTTGATGCAATCGCGATCAAGGCCGGCCGGATAGAGGAGGATGATCACGAGACGCTGATCCGTATAGAGCTCGGCCACGATCTCCAGACGATTCGTGTGGTTGACGGGCAGGGTGGTCCACTGCCGGGGACTTGGGTCGGCCTACTGAACAGCGAGCAGACGATTCAGGGGCAAGGCGGCTTCACAGACGCGACTGGGGAACTCTCCATGGTTCTGTCGCCCGGGCGATACGTGGGAGCCGCGACGCATCCGAATGTGGGGCAGCGGTTCGATATTCCGATCCGCATCGAGGGCAGCACGGACGAGGTCATCGAGCTGGTCCTGACCGCTGAACAACACGTGACCGTTAAGCTCCTCGCCGGAGCGGTTCCTGCCGCAGGGTTGCCGTGTCGGCTGTACGACCTAGGCGGAAACAACACCATGCCCCTGGTGACGTCGGACAGCCTCGGGCTAGTGCGCTGGAACAAGTTTGCCGAAGGCGACTACCTACTGCGGGTCAACGAGCCCGGCTACTGGCCGGTCGACGTCAGGGTTCCCGCGCGCGGAGATGAAGGCGCGACGGTCGTCCCGGTCTACCTGCTAGGCGATCTTAGAGTGCGAGTGTTCAGCGCATCGGGCTCCGCATTGACTGGCACGGAGGTCGATCTCTCGCCGAGCTTTCTCACTTCACAGGTGAGCGACTGGGTCGCTGAGGCTCGTGTCGGGTCCTCGACCGGTAACATGCGTCTGGACCCGAGCGGCGCCCTGTTGCTTCGCGGGCTCCCGAGCGGGACTTACGATTGGTCCGTCGGACAGGCGAACGGCCGCGTCGACGTCCCGGCAGGAAATATGGGTGACCTGCTGGTGGACTCCCCGTAACGGGTCTGCCGAAGACTCAATTACCCACGAACCAAGCGATGGTGTACTGGTCCAGCGACTCGCGGGAGTCACCTGGCTCGTCAGAAACCGTGTAAGGGCAGGCATATAGAGTCTCCTCCGCGAGTAGGAGTTCCAAGGGGCCTACCCTGGCAACGAGGCTGGGCTCGAGTAGCCCCGCATCAACGCGCCGGCAGGCGGCGCTCAGGTGCCCAGCGGGTGCAGTTGCGGCGTGCAGCCGTAGCTCGCGAGGTCGGCGCTGATCTCATCCGTGTAGATCGGGTTCATGATCACGACGTGCTGCGGGCGCTCCTGCGTCAGGGTGCGCGGCTCGATGATGCGCTGGCCCGTTCCCGCGACGAAGCGATTCCACTTGTCCGGGTTGATGTCGACCACGCGCTCGAGGACCTGGGTCGTCCAGCCGAGGGTCGTGAGGAATCCGGTCGCCTTCGATCCTGAGCCCCAGAGCACCGCGCTCTCGTGGTCGACCAGGCGCTCTTGCAGGAAGCGGTTCCAGTTCCCGAGCGCGCTCTCGCAGTTGCGGGAGAACGTCGCGACCGCGCTGGCCCAATGCGCGCGGATGGAGGCGTCGACGCTGCGCGCCGCGGGCGGTCGGCCCTTCGCTGTCGGGCGCGCGGCGATCTGCAGGTACTGGCCGGCGTAGACCTTTTCGATGCGGACGACCGTGAAGCCGGACGATTCGAACAGGTGGCGCAGGGAGGCTTCGCTGAAGTAGGAGCAGTGCTCGTAGTAGATGTCCCAGAAGGCGCCCTCGTCGAGCTGACGCCCGACGTCCGGGACCTCGAAGAAGACGATGCCCTCGTCGCCGATGGCCGCACGCACGCTCTCGAGCAGCGCGCGCGGGTCGTGGATGTGCTCGAGCGTGTGGCGGCAGACGATCGCATCGGCCTCGAGATCGCGGTGCTGGGGACCAAAGTGCTCGCGCAAGAAGCTCAATCCGGCTCCGGCGGCGTGGTCCACCCGTCCGGCCGTTTCGCTGGGGTCCACGCCCACGCCGGTGTTGTCTCCGAGGCGGCAGATCAGCTCCAGGAAATCGCCGCGTCCACAGCCGATCTCGACGATGCGCTTTCCCGTCAGGTCGTACCTGGCGATCAGGTCGGTGGCGACGCCCTCGAGCCAGGTGGAGAAGGTGCGCGAGAAGCCCTGGGTCTCCTCGTAGTCGCTCGAATAATCGATCAGAGCCGGTTCGAAGGCGTCGTTGAAGAGGAATGTGCAATCCGGGCAGTAGGCCCAGCGCATGTCGCCCACGGGGAAGGCGCGCGCCTCCTCGCTGCTGTCGAGCAGGACGCAGCTGTGGATCGGAATACTGTCCACGGCGTAGACGGCGCGCGCATTCGTCGCGCGGCAGTTCGGGCAGTCGTTGTCGGCGGGTGTCTCGGGAAACGAGACCTGGGGGGGCAGGGAGTCCATTCGGGGGAAGGCACGCTGGGGTGGGGTGCCGGGGCGAGAATAGGTGGGCGGTCCGCGTCAGGGAAGTCGGGCCCCGGATAGAATTCCGGCGTAGACTTCGGGGCAACCATGCTCTCCATCCAATTCTCCAGCCCGGCCGACCGACCCCTGCGGGTCCTGTGCCTCGGGGCCCACTGTGATGACATCGAGATCGGCTGCGGCGGCACGATCCGATCGCTGATCGCCGGCGAGCGCCCGGTCGACTTCTGCTGGACGGTCTTCAGCTCGAATCCGGCCCGTGCCCAGGAGGCCCAGGCCGGGGCGCAGGCCTTCCTCGAGGGGGCTCACGAGCAGCGCGTCGTGCTGCACGAGTTCCGCGAGAGCTTCTTTCCCAGCGAGTGGGAAGGCATCAAGGAAGCCTTCGGCCGGATCCGCAACGACTTCGAGCCGGACGTGGTCTTCACCCACCGGCGCGAGGACCTGCACCAGGATCACCGCGTCATCTCCGAGCTGACCGGCAATGCCTTTCGCGACCACCTGCTGCTCGAGTACGAGATTCCGAAGTTCGACGGTGATCTCGGACAGCCCAATGTCTTCGTACCCCTGACCACTGAAGCCGTCGACTTCAAGGTCGCTACGCTCATGCGTGTCTTCGCCACCCAGCTCGACAAGAACTGGTTTGATGAGGACACCTTCCGCGCCATACTCCGCCTGAGGGGCGTTGAATCCAACGCTCCGGATCGTTTCGCAGAAGCGTTCCACGCTCGCAAGTTGCCCCTGAAATTCGGGGCCTGAATACAGACAACATGAAGGTTCTCGTCACCGGTCACAACGGATACATCGGTCAGGTCATGGTGCCGCTGCTGCAAGCTGCGGGGCACACCGTCTCCGGACTCGACACCTATTACTACGAGGACTGCCAGTTCTCCGATGCACCGGGCGGATTCGAGACGATCCGCAAGGACATCCGCGACGTCGACGAGGCGGACCTCGAGGGTATCGACGCGATCGTCTTTCTGGCTGCACTGTCCAACGATGCGCTGGGTGACCTGGATCCGACGCTGACCTACGACATCAACCACCAGGCCACGGTGCGCTTCGCGGAGACCGCCAAGCGCGCGGGCGTGCGGCGCTTCCTGTTCTCCTCGTCATGCAGTCTGTACGGCGCCCAGGGCGACGCGGCCCTGACCGAGGAAGCCGAGCTCAATCCGGTCACGCCCTATGGCGAGAGCAAGATCAACGTCGAGCGCGACCTCTCGCGCCTGGCCGACGACACGTTCGTGCCGACCTACCTGCGCAACGCCACGGCCTACGGGCTGTCGCCCAGCCTGCGCATCGACCTGGTCGTGAACAACCTGACCGCCTACGCCCTGACGACGGGCGAGGTGCTGATGAAGAGCGACGGCATGCCCTGGCGGCCGCTGGTTCACATCGAGGACATCTCGCGTGCCTTCCTGGCGGCCATGGAGGCCGATGCGAGCGTCGTCAGCGACGTCGCGTTCAACGTGGGCATCAACGAGGAGAACTACCGCATTCGCGAGGTGGCCGAGATGGTCCGCGACGTGGTTCCCAACAGCCGCGTCGAGTTCGCGAAGGACGCCAGTCCGGACCTGCGCAACTACCGCGTGAACTTCGACCGCATCAACGCCGCTCTGCCCGCCTTCAAGCCGATCTGGACCGTTCAGAAGGGCATCGAGCAGCTGTATGCGGCCTACCAGCAGTGCGGGCTCAAGATCGAAGAACTCGAAAACGCGCGCTATCTGCGCATCAAGACCATCCTGCGCCACAAGGACGAGGGACGGCTCGATCCGCGCCTCTGCTGGAAGTAGCCGCGTCGCTCAGACGAGGCGCGGCACGGGCACCGGAACGAGGAACTGACCGCCCTGGTCGCGGAAGGCCTTCTGCTGCTCCATGATCTCGTCGGCGAAGTTCCACGCCAGCAGCAAGACCACGTCGGGCCGGTCCTCGAGCAGGGTCTCGGCCGGGCGGATCTCCAGGCGACTGCCCGAGGTCCACTTGCCGTGCTTGTGGTGGTTGATGTCGACCGCGTACTCGATCAGGTCCTTGTCGATCTCCATGTAGGCCAAGAGGGTGGTGGCCATCCCGCCCGCTGCGCCGTAGGCGACGATGCGCTTGCCGTCGGCCTTGAGCTCGCGCAGCGTGGCCATCAGGTCGGCCTTGATCTTGCTGACCTTGGAGGCGAACTCCTCGTAGAACTCGAAGCGTGTCACGCCGCGCCGGGTCTCCTCTTCGAGTATCGTGCGCACCGACGTACCGACGCGCTCCTGGCGCGCGAACGTGGCTCGCAGGGAGCCGCCGAAGGTGGCCACGCTCTCGACCTCGTTCAGGAACAGCCCGTGGGCGCGGAAGAGGCGCTCGAGGGCGGTCGCCGAGTAGTACGTCGTGTTCTGGTGGAAGACGTTGTCGAAGGCCAGCTTGTCGATCGAATCGACCAGGTAGGGCACCTCGAGCACGACCTCGCCGTCAGGGGCGAGCAGGGTGTCGATGGCGCGCATCACGTCGTCCAGGTCCGAGACCAGGTTCAGTACGTTGTTGCCCAGGATCAGCTGGGCCTGACCGCGCTCGGCGAGAATGGTCTGCGCCGCCTGCATATCGAACAGGCAGCACATGGTCGGGACGCCGGCGTCCGTGGCGACCTTGGCCGGGCCGCTCGCCGGATCCACGCCCAGGACCGGGATGCCCTTGTCCGCGAACAGCTTCAGCATGTAGCCGTCGTTGCTGGCGGCCTCGACGACCAGGGTCTCCGAGTTCAGGGGCAGGCGCTCCATCAGCGCGTCGGCGCTGGCGCTGAAGTGCCGCACCAGTCCCGGTGACAGGGACGTGTAGTAGGGGTAATCGCCGCCCCAGAGGATCTCCGGCGGTACGTTCTCGGTGATCTGCACCAGGGAGCACTCGGGGCAGAAGACCAGGCGCAGGGGGAAGCACAGGTCCGGCTCGTCGCGTTCGCTGGCGAGGACGAGCTTGTCCGCCAGGGGCGAGATTCCGAAGTCGATGACGGTGGACAGGTCCGCGCTCGAGCAGGAGCGGCACTTGGTGAGGGTTGTACTCATGGGGGCGATCCGATGGCTCAGCTCTCCTTGGAGTCCTTCCAGATCTCCCAGGGCGCCTCGCCCCGGCCATGCATCTCGTCGAGCTCCATCTTGTCCTTGTAGGTGTCCATGTTCTTCCAGAAGCCCGTGTACTTCACACCCAGCAGCTTCTTCGCTTCGATCAAGCGTTGGAAGGGCTCGAGCACGAGTTCCTCGCCAGGCCGCATGTAGTCGAAGATCTCCTGTTTCAGGACGAAGTAGCCACCATTGATCCACAGGTCTGCGGTAGCGGTCTCCTCGATCCGGTGCACCTGGTCGTCGCCATTGATGGAGACCACGTGGAAGCTGTGCGGCGGGCGCACGGCCACGAACGACGCCACCGCGTCCTCCTTGCCCATGCGGTCGATCAGGGGCGGCAGCTGGAAGTCGGTCACGTTGTCGCTGTAGTTCGCCAGGAACATCTCCTCACCCTCGAGGTGCGGGCGCACGGCCTGCAGCCGCTCGCCGATACAGGAGGTGTAGCCCGTGTCGACGAAGGTGATGCGCCAGTCCTGGATGTCGCTCGAGAGCAGCGACACGTTGCGGCCTCCATCGGTGAGCACGAAATCGTTCGTGACGTACTCGCTGTAGTTGATGAAGTACTCCTTGATGAAGTCGGCCTTGTAGCCCAGGCACAGGATGAAATCCCGGTGCCCGAAGGAGGCGTAATACTTCATCACGTGCCACAGGATCGGGCGGTGACCGACCTCGACCATGGGCTTGGGAGTCTTGTCGGAGTAACCCCTGAGGCGCATGCCCAGGCCTCCACAGAACAGTACGACTTTCATGATACTTGGCGGCCGATGAACGGCTGGATCAGTCGACGATCTCGAGCTCGGGAATCGGAATGATGAACTTTGCGCCCCACTCACGGGCGAAACTCAGTTGCTCGAGGATCTCTTTCTTCAGGTTCCAGGGCAGGACCAGGATGTAGTCAGGCCGTGTCTCCTCGAGCATATCGGGCGCAAAGATCGGGATATGGGTGCCCGGGCAGAAGCGCCCGTGCTTGTAGGGGTTGCGATCGACCGTGTAGTCGAGCAGGTCGCTGCGGATGCCGCAGTAGTTGAGCAGTGTGTTGCCCTTGCCGGGGGCTCCGTAGCCTGCGATCTGCTTGCCCTGCTCGCGCGCCTCTATCAGGAAGGCCAGCAGGCGCCTCTTCGTGCGCTCCACCTGGGGCGTGAACGAGAGATAGTGGTCGAGCGTGTCGAAGCCGGCCTCGCTCTCGCGCTTCAGCAGGGATTCAGCCGCTTCCGTGCGCGCGCGCGCATGGCCCATGTGCTGGGCGAAGATGCGCAGCGACCCGCCGTGAGAGGCGAGCTCCTGGACGTCGAAGATCTGCAGTCCGTGCTTCTCGAAGATCCGGCAGGTGGTGCTGAAGGACAGGTACGAGAAGTGCTCGTGGTAGATCGTGTCGAACTGGTTGCCCTTCATGAGCTGCCAGAGGTGGGGGAACTCCATGGTCACCACACCGTCTTCGCCCAGCAGGATCTTCAGGCCGCCGACGAAGTCGTTGATGTCGGGCACGTGCGCCAGCACGTTGTTGCCGGCGATGAGGTCGGCAGGGCCGCGCTCCTCACGCACCTTGGTCGCGGTCTCCTTGCCGAAGAATGCGACCAGTGACTCGATGCCTTTTTCCGTCGCTGCGGCAGCCACGTTGGCGGCCGGCTCGATGCCCAGGGAGGGAATCTCCCTGGCCACGAAGTTCTGCAGCAGGTATCCGTCGTTGCTTGCGATCTCGACCACGAACGAGTTCTGATCGAGCTCCAGGCGCTCGATGATCTCGTCGCTGTACTTCGCTGCATGACGCAGCCACGAGTCCGAGAAGGACGAGAAGTAGGCGTAGTCGTCGAAGATGTTCTCGGGCGTGACGTATTCCTGGAGCTGCACCAGGAAGCACTTCTGGCAGACCGACGCGGACAGCGGAAAGAAGTCCTCGGCGTGGTTGAGCTGGTCGGCAGTCAGGAAGCTCTCGCACAGCGGGGACATCCCGAGATCCACGAAGGAGTGCTCGAGCAGGCTGTCGCAGAAGCGGCAGCTACCTCGTTGTGCTATCGGAAGGGTCGTCATGGCTCATTTCGTGGGTGTGCCCTGGAAGGGTCAGGCTTGCAGGATCTGCGGTGACAGGCCCATCTCGTCGAGGTCGCGCGTGATCTCCTCGCGGTAGATCTTGTTCATGAGGATGACGTGGTCGGGCTTGTATTCCTTGAGGAACTCCGGCCGTACGACCTGCTGTCCTGTGCCGACGACGAACTTGTCGTGCTTGCGGGGGTTGATGTCGACCGCGTACTCGATCGCACCCGAGCGGTCACCTTGATTGAGGAATCCCACTCCGCGCGCTCCGGTACCCCAGATGACGACCTTCTCACCCCTGGCCTTGATGTGGCTGAGGTCGTCGTTCCACTTCTCGATGGTCTCGTCAAATCCGCGCGAGAAGCGATTCACGAGGTCGGGCAGGGAGCTCAGGTCCTGCAGGTCATCCGGTACGTGACCCACATCACCCTGCGCGGGCTTCACGTCGATGGCGATGAACTGGTCCGCGAAAGTGGGCCAGACGCGGTTGACGTCGAAGCCGCAGCTGGCGAACAGGCGCGCCAGGGTCGGTCCGGTGAAGTAGTTGGGGTGCTCGTAGATGATGTCCCAGAAGGACAGGTTCTCGAGAGCGTAGAGCGTGTTGGGGACCTCGATGATCACGGATGTGTCGTGCCGGTCGCCGATCGTCTTGCGCAGGCTGCGCAGGAAGTCCCCCGGGCTCGAGATGTGCTCGAGCACCTGGCGGCAGACGATCAGGCCGGTCGGGATATCGACGTACTGGTCGCTGTAGTAGTCGCGGATGAAGCGCAGCCGGCCGTCCAGCTTGGTCAGCGGCTCGCCCGGGGCGTAGGCCGGATCGAAGCCGACGCCGCGCCCGCTGCCGTCCGCACACAGGAGCTCCAGGAACTCGCCGTTGCCACAACCGATCTCGAGCACGCCGCCGTCCGTGCTGTGCTGCTCCAGAATCTGCTTGGCGAAGTCGGCGATATAGCCCTGGAAGAACTCCGAGAAGTGCAGGGAGTTCTCGTAGGCGCCGGTGTACTCGGCGGTCTTCTCGTCGAAGGAGGTGTTCTCGATGAAGCCGCAGGCGACGCAAAAATCGAGGGTCAGGTCGCCCTTGGCGCAGGCCCTGGCTTCGGCGGCGCTGGCCCAGTAGGAGCAGACGTGGGCCGGGACCTGCAGGGCGCTACAGACCGAGGTGGTCTCCGTAGAGCCACAGGCCGAGCAGGTGGAGCGGGGGGGGTCGTTCATCAGGACACTTGGATCAGGCGCGGATCGTCATTGGGCATCTGACCCCAAGGCTGGCGAGCGGTCGGGCACGGCGAGCAGCCACCAGGACCTGGATCAGGTGGGTCGGGAGGACCCATCGGGACCCGGTCCCGGCCTGTCTGCCGGGGGTCAGGGGCCGGAAACAGGGCGGCAGTCTAGTTGGTCGGACGATATCGCATCGACCTTTTGGGTGCTTCCGGGTCCGGCCCCAAAAAAAGGAGGCCTCGGTGTCCTCCCGGAGAAGTTTCGAGGCGCTTCCAGGTCCGCGCCGGTCCGCGGCCGAGACCCCCGTGGAGGGACCGAATTGGCCCCTAGCCGCGGGAATTGGGAAAAAAGTCCCGCCCCGCAAATCACGGCCCATGGGATACTCCGGGTGCAACCGTTCCGTCCGGTTCCGGACTCGCATCACCGCTCAGTCTGGCGGGATACCTTTGTACTGGGGAACGGTTCTCTTCGGCCAGCCGTAGCCGATGGCCTCGATTGGCGCTGTGGCGCCTCGAGGGACCGTCGCGAAGGACACAACAAGCCTGGATCGCATCATGATTTCGCTCGCTCGCAGCTTCCGTTTCGCCGCCAGTTCCGCAGCAGCTCTGTTCTTGACCGCCGTCTCGCCGGCTCAGGTGACACCCTGCGACAGCAACAATTTCTGCAGCTCCGTTCCGAACGAGCTGGGCGTGCCCGCGCTGATGTCGTCGAACGGCCAGTGCGTCGTGGCGGACAACAACTTCGTCATCAGTGCGTCGCCGGTTCCGAACAAGCCGGGCCTGTTCTTCTACGGCCAGGGCCAGGCCGGCATGGGGGCGGGCGTCCCGTTCGGGCGCGGCCTGCGCTGTGTCGGCGGCCAAGGTTTCTCCGTCTTCCGCCTGGGCGTCAGCCAGGCGATGGGGAACACCCTGTCGCGTGCGATCAACTACGACAACCTCACGGCCAACGGGGCCATCCTCGCGGGCTCGACATGGAACTTCCAGGCATGGTTCCGTGATGCGGACCCGGCCGGACTGATCAACTACAACCTCTCTGACGGGCTGCAAGTCACCTTCGTCGACCCGCTGCCCAACGTCGAGTTCAGCCTTCCGAGCAGGTCGGTCTCCGAGGGCGCCGGCACCGCGTTCGTGAAGGTCAAGCTGTCCGCGCCCTCCTTCGTCGACGTCGAGGTGCCCTTCTCGACCTCCGGCGACGCGCTCAACCCCGACGACTACACGGTCATCGCAAGCCCGCTGGTCATCCCGGCTGGCCAGCTCTCGGTCGACATCGTCGTGACGATCGTCGAGGACATGCTCTACGAGACGGACGAGAGCGTCATCTTCCAGCTTGGAGCACCCACGAACGCGATCCTGGGCGCGCTTCAGATGACGGAGCTGAAGATCCAGGAGGACGATCCGGTGCCCACGGTGGCCTTCAACCTGGCCTCGAGCAGCGCCCCTGAGAGCGCCGCCTCGGCCACGATCACGATCGGTCTGAGCGCGGTCTCCGTGCTCGACGTCACGGTTCCGTTCACCCTGGCCGGGAGTGCCCTGAATCCCACCGACTACTCGATCAGCGCCAGCCCCGTGATGATTCCCGCAGGTCAGACCTCGGTCGAACTCACGGTAACTCCCGTCGAGGACTCCCTGGTCGAGCTCGACGAGACGGTCATCGTCAACCTGGGCGTGCCCGCGAACGCCGCCCTCGGTGCCCCGTCCCAGCACACCCTGACGCTGAACGACAACGATGTCGCGGTGGTCGAGTTCGACATCCCGACACAGAACCTGGGCGAGGCCTCCGGTTCGATGGGCCTGAGGGTCCTGATGCTCAATCCGTCCAGTCAGGACGTGACGGTCATGTACTCCATCGCGGGCAGTGCGAGCAGCCCGGCGGACTACTCGGTCGATGCCAGTCCGCTCGTCATTCCGGCCGGGGCCCTGTTCGGGGACATCAACCTGTTGCCCGTGGACGATATGCTCGTCGAGGGCAACGAGACGGTCATCGTCACCCTGACCGGTGCGACCAACGCCGGCCTGGGCGCAGTGCTGCAGCACACCGTGACCCTGCTCGACAATGACTCGGCCGTGGTCGACTTCGCCATCACGATGCAGAGCATGGGCGAGGGCGCGTCTCCGCGGCGAGCCACGGTCAACCTCTCGCTTCCGTCGACCCAGGATGTGATGGTCATGTTCACGGTGGGCGGCAGCGCCACCGACCCTGACGACTACGCCGCCAGCGTGAGCCCGCTCACGATCCCCGCGGGCGATGTCTCGGCGGACATCACGCTCGTGCCGGCGGAGGACATGCTGGTCGAGGGCAACGAGACCGTCGTGTTGACCCTGACCGGAGCTTCAGGCGCGGGTCTGGGTTCCAGCCTCGTGCACACGGCCACCATCCTCGACAACGATGCGGCTACCGTGGACTTCGCCCTGGCGCTGCAGGACCTGGGCGAGGGCGCGCCGGCGACGGGCCTCACGGTGAACCTGTCGAACCTGTCGACCCAGGACGTGACGGTCATGTACACGGTCGGCGGTACGGCCTCGGATCCGAGCGACTATGGCATCGCGGCCACTCCGCTGACGATCCTGGCCGGGAACATGTCTGCGGACATCCTGCTGACGCCGGTGAACGACGCCCTGGTCGAGGGCGACGAGACGGTGATCGTGACGCTGGCAGGCGCGACGAATGCGAGCCTGGGCACGACGCTGGTTCACACGGCGACGCTGCTCGACGACGATGTGGCGGTCATCGACTTCGCGATCGCGATGCAGGACATGGGTGAGGGCGCGTCTCCGCGGCGTGCGACGGTGAACCTGTCCAACGTGTCGACCCAGGACGTGACGGTCATGTACACGGTTGGCGGCACGGCCAGCGATCCGGACGACTACACCGTTACCGCGAGCCCGATCATGATTCTCGCGGGCGACATGTCGGCGGACATCAACCTGGTCCCGGCCGACGACATGCTGGTCGAGGGGGACGAGACGGTGATCTTCACCCTGACGGGCGCCACCAACGGAAGCCTGGGCACGGCCCTGGTGCACACCGCGACCCTGCTCGACGACGACGTGGCGACCGTGGACTTCGCGCTGGCGATGCAGAACCTGGGCGAGGGCGCCGGG
>JBLHKW010000124.1:0-16072 GCA_047618565.1 Planctomycetota bacterium | reverse complement strand
CGCCAGGCTCCGCCCTGGCGGCGTTGCGCTTCCTCCGAGTATCCACGAATACGCGTCGTCAGCGCGCCTTGCCAGATCGAATCCTGACGGCTTCGAGCCCGCCGTGACTTTCACCACGGGCTGCTAACCCCGCGCCTGACGCAAGTACGCGACCTGGTCGGCGCCGGGTCGAAGGCCAGAGTGTCGAGCGTCTGCCCGATGCGGCCCTGCCCCCAGGCGCTCTGGGGACGACTCGTCGCGCGCCATGTGACCCGCGACCCAACCCGGACCAGGTGTCGCAAGGAGCTCGACCGGCGCTCGCCGTCGCCCCAAATTCACACCCCGCACTGAGTACAGGCGCATGATCGAGATCCAATCGCACGGCATTCTCTCGGCCCTTACCGTGCGCTCGTTGTGTGCCGTGATCCCGATCGACGCTGTCGGCCAACAGGCAACACCGACTCCCACTCGCCTGCGCACGTTGACGCCCGAACTGACGCCCGAACTGACGCCCGAACAGGAGGAGAGTCTCACCCACCCGACCCTGGTGTACCTGGACGACGGCACGGGGAACCTCGTGAACAAGGCCCGCCGCATCTCACGTGTGAACGTGCAGATCGTCAACGACCTGGGCGCCACCAACGGAAACGCAGCCGATCCAGATAGCGTGACCAGCACGAGCGTCAACGGCGTCGGGTACCTGGTCATCGGCTACAACGAGCCGGGGAACCCAATGGGCGACGACTGGAGCGGATCGCACAACCTCGTGCTCGGCCACGGCAATACGTACTCCGACTTCGGCGGCAAGGGTCGTGTCCCATGACAACACCATCAACGCCCCCCATGCCGTGCTGAACGGAGGACGGAGCAACAGCGCCATCGTCGGCCCAGGCCCCCACGGCGCATGAAGTCTGCGGGAGCCGGCGACGTCGGCGCTCGCTCCCGTACACCTGCTTTGACCGTCATGCTCGGAAAGAGGCAGAGGTGTGTGGATCGAACGAACAGGCATCGCCAGATCCAGCGACGAACGCTCTCTCCGTCCGCCAATACGTCAATTCGTACCCGCACAGGTGGTCCGCAGTGGACGCCCATGCGGACCAGCATTCCGCCACCCCACGAAAAAAACGCGGGAGCGCCCGAGGGACGCTCCCGCGTGATGTATGCGACTTTCGACACTGCGCTCGCCAGGGCGAGCCGCGCGTCATTCGATCAAACGATCAATTGAACGTGGCGCCCGGGAACAGGGCCGCGATCGTGCGTGCCAGACCCGACGCGCCGCCGGCGGCGACGCTCAGGGCGACGGGCATGGCTGCGGTGAGCAGCGCGGTCGTCACGGCCAGGGCGATCAGCATGCCGGAGCCTTCGGTCTCTTCGACGTCGGCGTTCGCGGCGATGGCACCCGTGCGGTGCACTCCGGCGGCGGGGGCGGGAGCTGCGGCCCGGGCACCGCGCGAGGTGGCGCGGCGCGGGGCGGGCTCGTCGTCGAGCTCGAGTTCACCGACGTCCTCGATGTCGTCGTCGATCAGGGTCTCGACGCCGGCGATCTCCTGGGTGGCCATGCCGGCCTCGTCGATGATGTCCGGGTCGTCCTCGAAGACGAGTTCCTCGGTGCCCTCGCCGAGGTCGACGACCTCACCGGAGAGTTCGGCGCGCAGGCTCTCGACGTCGCTGCGGCGCAGCTTCATCGTGTCGCCCTTGCGGAAGGCGCGGATCTCGCCTTCGGATACGAGGCGCTTGAGCTCCTCTTCCTTGAGCCTCAGTTCGTCCAGGGCCTCGTCGAAGCTGAAAAAGTCGTCGCTCACGTAATACTCTCCTGCGGGGGGTCTTGGGGTACGGGGGGTTGAGTCGTTCGATCTTCCAGAGTCACTCGGGCAAGAGCCCGTTCTTCCGGAATTGCTCTTCGAGATCCTTGAAGCCCATCGGGCGTCCCTTGGACTCGGTCTTGTCGTTGAAGCCGTCGAGCTCCAGATCGAGGGAGATGTTGCGCGCGCCGACCAGCCTGATGCCCTGCGTGCTCGAGGAACCGCCGCTGGCCTGGTAGACGGCCAGGGACATGTTCACCGTGTCCACCAGGTACAGAACGGACTGGCCCGTGATGTCGAGACCGGTCACCGCGACCATGCGGTTGTTGGAGTCGGCGCTCGAGCCCGCGAAGGACGTGGTCGGGAAGGCCTCGGTCTGACCGGGATCGCCGCCCGGGTCACCCTGGGGCTGGAAGGCGTAGAGCGCGCCGCACAGCAGGCCGGCGACGGCGGTCCATGCGATTCGGGTCTGGATCCAGCCCGCCCTGGGAGCGGAGTCGAGAGTCGTCGGCATGGAAGGTCCTGTGGGATCTGGTGCGGGGGCGCAGGCGGGAAGGCGGACGCGCGGGCGCTCGCGGGGTGATCTTGTGGCGACTATCCTACCGGGCCGGGCCGGTTGCGGCCACCGGTGGAAAAACCGTCCCTAACAGGCCGCCAGGTCGCCGATGATCTCCTCCACCAGCTCCTTGAGGGTCACCAGGCCCACCGGGACCGCGCGCGTGCCCACGATCAGGGCGCGCTGGCCGCTGCCGCGCCGGCCTGGATAGCCCACTAAAAAGGGGCGCGCCTGGCTTGAGAGGGATGCAGGGATTCGGAACGGGCTCCTGCCATGCGATGGCGCCCGGGTATGTCCGCGGTCCGTCACTGACGGACCGCGCGCACAGGCCTCAGGCCGAGGTTGTTGGCTGCGGTCGACGGCGCCGCGTGGGCACGGTTGGAAGATCTCGCCGCGGGCTCAAGCGCATAGAAGCTTGCACCGCGGTAGGGACGCGAGGTGGCGCCTACATTCAGGGCCTGGGAGGCCACCGGATTCTCGTCCGTCGGGTAAGGCCCCCACCCGTCGCGACACCACTCGATCAGATTTCCCAGGCAGTCGTACAAGCCGAACGCATTGGGCAGGTAGTAAGCCACCGGGGAATGGGTGCCGGCACCGTCGTCCCAGTCCTCGTGCGCGGCCATCTGAAAGGAGCGTGTGGAGCTGATGTCGCCGACGTTTGCATACTCCGCAAAGTCCTCGAAGGCGAATGGCCTCGGTTGCGTCGAGCCGGCACGGCAGCCGTACTCCCATTGCGCCTCGGTCGGAAGGGTCAGATCCAGATTTGCCAACAGCTCCATGCAGTCGGTCCAGCTCACCTGCTCGACCGGGTGCGCGCCCTCGATCCAGGTGTCGTCGGTAGCGCGGGTCCAGAGCGATGGATCGACCCCCGTCATGCGCTTCCACTGGCCCTGGGTCATCTCCGTCTTCGCCATGAAACAGTTTTCGACGCGGACCTCGCGCACGGGTCCCTCGTCTGTCCAGGCCCCCGGATCGAAGTTGCGCCCGTTCGGATCCTCGCTCTGCGCGCCCATCCAGTACGTCGCCGCCGGCAACAGCACGAAGACCAGCCCCGTATCGTCACGAATCGACAGCCGGCCTTCACGATCCCGGACAGGCTCGGCTCCGGTCTGAACGTGCCAGAACTCCCAAAGCCCTGAGTCCTGGTCCGCACCGATCGGTACGAGCCCCATCTGCGGCGTGAGGTTCAGGTCCGGGTAGACCTCGCCAACGGCCGACAGCGCAGCGCGCCAGCGCGTGGCGAACTCTCCGCCGGCGGCAAAGCCGCGCGCCAGTCGCCGCGCTAACGCCAGTCGCCGCGGGACACTCCATCCGTGTTCCGTGCTGACGCCGTCTTCCGTCAGCAGCCCGACCCCCGGCGACTTCATGGACTTGAGATCGTCGATGAGCTCGGAGAGTTGCCCATGCCACCACCCGATGCGAGGGTCTGCCCAGGCTGCATCCGGATCGAGACCGGGAGCCCTGGTCGCCCAGAGTTCATCACGCTTGCCCTGATGTTCGGGGAGCTGCGCCCGGAGCGTCTCAGCCCGCTGGATCCAATCCTCCAGGGCATGTACCAGGCCGGGGTGAACGGGGAACAGGTCGGCAGCCTCGGCCAGCAGGTGCTCGTAGTCCTTGGCGTCCGAGAGGCTCAGCAGGTCCTCGGCACGTGCCGACGCTTCCGCCTCGAGAGTAGCCAGGGTATCCGCATTCTGTTGCAGCCGGGTCTTGGAGCGGGTCAGCTCTCGCCGCTGCACCTGCAGGTCATCACGCTGGTTGGCGATCCGGATCGCCAGTGCCGAGATGATCATGAATGCGACGACCACGAGTATCGCCGCGACACACCTCGTCGGGTTGCGGCGGCCCCACTTCATGCTTCGATCCAAGACAGTCGGCGGCCGCGCCTGTATGGGCTCGTTGTTCAGGTGCCGCTTGAGGTCGAGGGCCAGTTCCGCCGCCGTCGCGTAGCGACGGTCTGGGTCCTTCTCCAGACTCTTGCCACAGATCACAACCAGATCGCGCGGTACGCGCGAGCGGATCGCCCGCACGTCGGTCGGATCCGTGACGACGATCTTGTGCGCCACCTGCTGAGTGGTGTCACCTTCGAAGGGGCGCCGCAGGGTCAACATCTCATAGAACACCACCCCCAGACTGAAGATGTCCGTCCGGTGGTCGATCCCCATGCGTTTGGCAGCCACCTGTTCCGGTGACATGTAGTAGTACGTGCCCGCGAGGTCGCCCGTCTGCGAGAGACCCAGCTCGTCCGTGATACGTGCCAGGCCGAAGTCCGTGATCTTCGGCAGCTCCTCACTCGTGATGAGGATGTTCTGCGGTTTCAGGTCCCGGTGAATCACACCGCTTCGGTGCGCGGCCTCCAGCGCTTCGGCCAAACGTGCGATGAACCGTGCAACGCTCTCGTCGTAGGTGTCGGGCAGTCGCTCGGACTTCATGGCGTCGTCCAGGAAGTCGCGCAGCGTCCAGCAGCCCTCGACGAGCTCCATCGCTATCCAGGCGATACCGTCGGACTCACCGAATCCATGAACAGCGACGATCCCGGGGTGACTCAAACGACCGCCTGCGCGCGCCTCGCGCTCGAAATAGGAGTGTTGCTTCTCAGACAACCGATCCGGCCGGATGAACTTGAGCGCCACGGTCCGCCGAAGCGACACCTGTTCGGCCTCCCAGACCTGCCCCATACCGCCCTCACCGATGAGCGAGATCAGCCGGAAATCGCCGATGACCTTGCCTGCCTCGAGGCCGGGCGCCGACCTGACCGATTGATGCTCGCCGCCCTTGAAGAACGACAGGCCAGCGTCGCGGCCGTTATCCGCAAGCCGCGCGCGCGCGTGCAACGCGCGCAACTCGCTCTCGTGCGCGGAATACGAGGCCACCCATTCCTCGAAGTCGGGAGACGCGGCCGAGCTGCGCCTAGCCAGGTACTCGGCGAACAGAGTCTGAGGGGTCGGATCCGTCATTCAGCGAGCGAAGTGCGCGCCGACAAGCTCTGGGCCCGGGAAGTGGTCCTGTGTCGGGGCGGGATAGGCGCGCTACTCGATGTAGATCATACCGGCCACCGGTCGTACGGCAACCACACTGAACGCGCGGGTCCAGCGGTGGGTCGGCTCACCGACGTCCCCTACCAGGCAGCCAGGTCCCCGGTGATCTCCTCCACCAGGTCCTTGAGGGTCACCAGGCCCACCGGGGCCTCGCGCGTGCCCACGATCAGGGCGCGCTGGCCGCTGCCGCGCAGGATCAAGAGGGCCCGGTCGACCGGGGTCTCGGGGGAGAGGACGGTCAGGGAGCGCAGGTGGTCGAAGGGGTCCTGGTCCTTGCCCTGGCTCGCGTCCGGGCCCGCCAGGACCTCCAGCTGGTGCACGTAGCCCTCGAAGCTACCGTCCGTGGCCATCACGGGCAGGCGTGAGAAGGTGGACTCGCTCACGATTTCGAGCCACTCGGCGCGGGACTGGGTAGCCTCGAGGCGCACGACCTGTTCCCAGGGCACCATGGCGCGGGAAATGGGGATCGAGCGCAGGGTCAGGGCGTTCTGGGCCAGGCTCTCGGCGCGCTCGGACAGGGCGCCGGAGCGCTTGCTCTCGGCCAGCAGACTGAGCAGCACCTCGTGCCCGAGGAAGCCTCTGGCGGATCCAGAGCGTGGCCGGAAGACCCGTTCGAGCAGGGCGGTGAACAGGCGCAGCACCCGTTCGAGCGGCCAGAACAGGATGCGCGAGATCAGGATGAACGGCGCCCAGAGCAGCACCATGCGGTGCGGACGGCGGCGGAAGATCTCCTTCGGCAGGGCCTCGCCGAACAGAAACAGGATCGGCGTCAGGCAGAGAGTCAGCACCAGGCCATTCCAGCGCGCCGGTATGGCGCTGTGGGCGAGCAACCCGTCGGCCAGGTGAGTGGCGCACTCGATCACGAGGTTGTTGCCGATCAGGATGGTTATCAGCAGCGCGGAGTCGTCGCGCTGCAGGCGTTCGACCACGCGCGCGCGCACCAGGCCGCGGCGTGCCTCGATGCCAACGCGCACGCGCGAGAGCGAATAGAAGCCGATCTCGGAACCGGAGTAGAGGGCGCTCGCGAGCACGCAGCCGAGCAGCAGCGCCAGGTAGATGGCGGTGATCATCGAATGGCTCCGCTGCGCTCCGCGCGACCGCCATCTCCGTCCGCAGCGACGAACAGGTCGAGCGTCTCGAGGCGCCGGCCGCGCACCTCGCGCACCTCGCAGATCAGGCCCCCACCGAGCTCCAGGCGATCCCCCGTGCGCGGGATGCGGCCCAGCAATGCGGTCACGAAACCGCCGACGGTCTCGAATTCGCGCGGCACGACCTGCACGCCGAAGTGGTCGTTCCAGTCGCGGATCGACAGCCCGCCGGATACCCGGAATCGCCCCTCGCCCAGGGGTACGACCGGCCGCTCGAGGGCCTCGCCCTCCACGCGCAGGTCGCCGATCAGCTCCTCGAAGAAGTCTTCCAGGGTCACGGCGCCCGCGGTGCCGCCCCATTCGTCCAGCACGATCGCCTCGGCCACACGATCCTCGCGCAGGGAATGCAGCAGGCTCAGCACGCGCGCCACCTCGGGCACGAACTTGATGGGCATGATCAGCTGCTCGATCGGTCGGTCCTGGTCGCGGTACAGGTCGCGCACGAGCACCTGCCCCACCACGTTGTCCGCGCCGCCGCGCACGACCGGTAACCAGGACAGGCGCCGTCGCGCGGCCTGGCGGCGTGCCTCGCGCTGCTCGACCTCGTCGTCGTCCAGGTCGATCAGCAGCATGTCGACGCGCGGCGTCATGATCTCGCGCACGCGCAGGTCGCCCAACTCGACGATCTCCGCCAGGAGATCCGCCTCGCCCGCGGCGAGCACACCCTCGACCGAGGAGCGCTCGAGCACCTCGGCCAGCACCTCGGGGGTGATGTCGACCTCCTCGCTGTCCGACTGACCGAAGGCCTTCAGGCCCAGATCGACCAGGCCGCGCAGGACGCGCCGCATCGGCGAGAGCAGACCTACGAGCAGGGACAGGGGCCAGGCCGCCCAGCGCGCCATCCAGTGGGCGCCGCGCAGCGCGAGGGTCTTGGGCAGGATCTCTCCGAGGATCAAGATCGCCAGCAGGGAGACGAAACCGGCCCCGAGCAGGCCCAGGTCCGCCACGCGCATCAGGAAGTGCGGCGCCGTCGCGAAGAAGGCCAGGTTCACGAGCAGGTTGGCGAGCAGGATGCTGACGAGCACCTCGCGCGGCTCACGGAAGAGGCGCTGCACGCGCGCGCCGGCGGATTCACGATCGCCGGCGGACAGGCTGAAGAGAGCGGTCTCCGATGCGCTCAAGAATCCGGACAGAGCCAGCAGGCCGAAGAGCAGGGCCCAGATGATGGAGTCGGTCATGCGCCGCGCTCCGATTCCGTCGCAGGGCCCGTCGCGCGGTCCGTCGGCAACTTCAGCGCGCCGCTGACCGTGGAGCCGGCGATGGGCAGCAGGATCTCGACCTGAAAGCCGACGCCCGGGTCGCTCGTCAGGAGTACTCGCCCACCGTGGTTGCTGACGACGTTGTGGGCGATCGCCAGCCCGAGGCCGGTGCCCTTGCCGGTATCCTTCGTCGTGTAGAACAGGTCCGCGGCGTGCTCGAGCAGCTCCGCATCCATGCCCGGGCCGTCGTCGTACAGCAGCAGGCGCAGCTCCTCGCCCGCACTGGACAGGGAGATATCGATGCGACCACCATCCCCGGCCTCGAGCGCGTCCAGGGAGTTGACGAGCAGGTTCAGGACCGCCTGCCCGAGCTCGTTGGCCTGGCCGATGACGCTCGGAAGGCCGCTCCAGAGGACGAGCGAATCGACATTCTCGTAGCGCCTGGAGTCGGGCTCCGCGTGCAGCCAGATCTCGACCGATTGCTCGCGCGCGCGGTGGGCCACGAGACCCAGGGCGTCGCCGATCGGCGCGGCCAGCTCGACCGCTTCCGTGCGCGTCTCACGCGGCGCGAGGTGCAGAATCTGTCCGACGGTCGTGCCGATGCGCTCGAGCCCGTTCTTCAGCAGCGCCAGGTACTCGGCACGCTTCTCGGGAGTTTGCTGATCGCGTTCGAGCACCTCGAGGGCGTTGAGCATGCCGCCCAGGGGGTTGTTGATCTCGTGGGCGATACCGGCCGCCAGTCCGCCGGTCGCGGCCAGGCGGCGCTGAGTCATCGCGGCCGCCTCGGCGCGGCGCGCCTTGTCGGTGGCCACGTCCACCTCGCTGCGCAGGCGGTCGCTGAAGCCCTCGACCTCGTCCGCCATGGCGTTGAAGCCGCGCACGAGGGCCGAGATCTCGTTGTGGCCACGCGGCTGCTTGACCCGGAAGCCGAGTTCCGCGCCGCCGATGCGCCCGGCCCCGAGTGCCAGCTCGCGCACCGGATCGAGCACGAAGCGTCGCAGGGCCGCGACCGTGACCAGGGTCAAGAACAGGGTCGAGACCACGAACCACGGCGCCACGTAGCGGAACAGCTCGCCGGCCCCGAAGGTGCTCTGGGGCAGGAGCTGCCAGCAGCCCCCCCAGACCTCCCCATCCGCGTCGTACACGGGCGTGACCACACCGTGCGTGGACGAGACCTTGCGCCTCTCGATCACGGCCGTGCGGATGTCGGCCATGATCTCATCCTCGGGGAAGTCGGCCGCGCGGTGCGAGCTCCCGACCGGGTTCAGGTAAGCCGCCTGGCGCCTGTAGGCGCGCTCGACCGAGGGCACGCGCACGATGATCGCGTCATCGAACTTGTCCCAGTGACTCCACTGCAGGATGCCGGCCGTGTTGAGCACGCCCTTAGGATCGACCAGGTACTGCACGCGCTCGGCCAGCAGGTCCGAGACCTCCTCGTCCTGGGCGACCCGGTAGCGCTGGAACGTGTTCGTCAGCCAGGCCAAACCCGTCGCGAAGACGACCACATTGATGGCCGCCACAAGGAACATCATCGAGACGCGTAGTGAAATCCTCACGGTGGGACCGGTCGCTGGGGACCGGTCAGCTCACATTAGCCGATGGAGCTCATGATCTCCATCAGCGGCAGGAACAGGGCCACCACGATGAAGCCGACGAAGACCGCCATCACGATCAACAGCAGCGGCTCGAGCAGCTTGAACATGGCGTCGATCTGACGGTCCACGCTGACCTCGTAGGCATCCGCGACCTTGAGCAGCATGTTGTCGAGCTCGCCGGTCTCCTCGCCCACGTCGACCATGTTGGTCACCAGGTCGTCGAAAATACCCGTTTCGCCCATCGGGCGCGCGATGCCTTCTCCCTCGCGCACGCTGCGGCGAATCATCTCGACACCGCTCAAGAGCACCTCGTTCCCGGTCGCGTCGCGCACGATGCCGAGCGCGTCCAGGTGCGGCACGCCGGCCTGGATCAGGGTGCCGAAGGTGCGCGAGAACGTGGCCGTGATCGACTTGCCGACCAGCGCGCCGATGATCGGCAGCTTCAGCAAGATGCCGTGCATGCGATGGCGGTAGCCGCGGTTGCGTCCCATGAGCATCAGGTGCCCCATGAACAGCAGCACAGGCACCCCGAAGACGACGTACCAGTAGGTGACGACGAAGTGCGAGATGTCGAGCAGCAGCTGCGTCACCCCGGGCAGGGTGATGCTGAAGGACTCGAAGATCTCCTGGAACTTCGGGATCACGAAGATGATCACGGCGCTCACGACCACCACCGCCACGAAGGTCAGGATGATCGGGTAGATCAGCGCGCCCGTGACCTTGGCGCGGATCTCGGCCGCCTTCTCGCGGAACTTCGCCAGGCGGTTCAACACCAGGTCGAGCACGCCGCCCACCTCGCCCGCGCGCACCATGCTCGCGTAGAGCGGATCGAAGACCTTGGGGTGCTTGCCCATGGCCTCGGACAGGGGCGTGCCGCCCGCGACGTCCTCGGTCAGCTCGCTCAACACGCTCTTGAACGGGCCCGAGCGCATCTGACCGCTCAGGATCGTGAGCGCCTTGACGACCGAGATGCCGGCTTCCGAGAGGGTAGCGAGCTGGATCGTGAAGTCGGTCACGAGGGTACCCTTGACGCGCCCACCACGTGCAGCGGCCGCGGGCGCGGCCGCTGCACCGGCGGCAGCCGACCGGGGAGTCGCCGCGCGAACATTGGAGCGTTGGATTCTCTTGGCCATACCTGAACTATCAGAGGGAGGTTTCGCGCAGGACTTCTTCGATGCTGGTGCGACCCGCGACGACCGCGGCGATTCCAGCCGCGCGCAGTGAGTGCATGCCCGCCGCCAGCGCTGCATGGCGCACGACCTCGATCGCGCTGCCCTGGTAGACCGCCTCGCGGATACTGTCGTCCATGCGCATGATCTCGAACAGGCCCGTGCGACCGCGGTAGCCCGTGTGGTGGCAGAGGTCGCAGCCCTTGCCGAAATAGAAGGTACTCCCGCGCAAGCGCTGGCCGTCGCTTCCGAGCTCCATCAGGACCTCCTCTTCGGGCTCGTAGCCTTCCTTGCAGTCGGCGCAGATCGTGCGCACCAGGCGCTGCGCGACCACCGCCGCCAGGGTGGCTGTCAGCAGGAAGGGCTCGATGCCCATGTCGATCAAGCGCGTCAGGGTGCTCGGGGCGTCGTTGGTATGGATCGTTGCGAAGACCGTGTGGCCGGTGAGGCTGGCCTCGATGGCGGTGGACGCGGTCTCCTGGTCGCGGATCTCCCCGACCAGGATCTTGTCCGGATCCTGGCGCAGGATCGAGCGCAGCACGCTCGAGTACGTCACGCCGATGTCCTCGTGGATCGGAATCTGGACGATGCCCTGCAGGTCGTACTCGACCGGGTCCTCGACGGTGATGATCTTGATCTCGGGCGCGTTCGCCTCCGAGAGCATGGCGTAGAGCGTGGTCGTCTTGCCCGAGCCCGTCGGCCCGGTCACGAGGATGATGCCGTGCGGCAGCTCGGTCAGCTCGCGCAGAGCCGTCTCCTCCGCCCCCGTCAGGCCAAGCGCGGCGAAGTCCAGGCTGACCGCGGAACGGTCGAGCACGCGCATGACGCAGCCCTCACCGGACTGGGACGGCAGGGTCGCCACGCGCAGGTCGACGGGACGGCCGTCGATGGAGAGCTCGATGCGCCCGTCCTGGGGCAGGCGTGTCTCGGTGATGTCGAGGTCCGCCATGACCTTGATGCGCGAGACGAGCGGCAGCGCCAGGTGCTGCGGCGGGGCCTCGACCTCGTACAGGGAACCGTCGACCCGATAGCGGATGCGGAACTCGTCCGCGAAGACCTCGAAGTGCACGTCGCTGGCGCGGTCGCGGATGGCGCGGTGCAGGATCGAGTTCAGGAGGCGCACGACCGGCAGACTCTGGGCAGCGGACTCCGCGTCCCCGGCCTCCACGGCGCGCGCCGCATCGGCGATCGCGGACGAGAGCGAGGCTTCCTCGCCGTAGTGCTCGATGACCGCGGCGCGGATCTTGTCGCGCTCGGCCACGACCGCGCGCGTCTCCATGCCGGTCGAGAAGCCCAGGTCCTCGAGCACGGCGGTGTTCAGGGGATCGGCCAGAGCCACGACCAGGGTGGTCCCATCGAGGCGCACCGGCAGCACGCCGAAGGTGTGCGCTGCGCTGCCATCGACCAGGGCCAGGGCCTCGGGCTGGGGCGTGACCTGATCCAGGTCGACGGTCTCCATGCCAGCCTGCTCGCCCAGGGCCAGGGCCACATCGGCGGTGGTCACGAAACCGAGATCGACCATGCACTGGCCGATCAGCCCACCGTGCTTGCGTTGCTCGGCCAGGCCATCCTGGATCTGGCCCTCGCGCGCCAGTCCACGTTCCTTGAGGATCTGCCCCAGTAGCTTGCGCCCCTGGGACTCGGAGGAACTCACAGTCTGGCCTCCAGGGACGCTGGATCCTGCGCGAAGTCGAGCGCCACCGCGCGCGTGATCGTGCCCTGCTCGACCAGCGCCAGCAGGGAGTCGTCGAGGGTGATCATCCCGAAGCGCTTGGACGTCTGCAGGGTCGACTGGATCTTGTTCGTCTCCTGCTTGCGGATCAGGTTGCCGATGGCCGGGTTGTTGATCAACAGCTCGAAGCCCGCCGCGCGGCCGCGACCGTTCGCGTGCGGCATCAGCACCTGCGAGAGCACCGCCAGCAACGACACGGACAGCTGCGCGCGGATCTGCTCCTGCTGATTGCCGGGGAAGGCGTCGATGACGCGGTTGATCGTGCGCGCGCTGCCGGTCGTGTGCAGGGTGCCGAAGACCAGGTGCCCAGTCTCGGCCGCCGTGATGGCCGCGCTGATGGTCTCGAGGTCGCGCATCTCGCCCAGCAGGATCACGTCCGGATCCTGTCGCAGGACGCGCCGCATGGCCTCCGGGAAGTCGGGCACGTCGGTGCCGACCTCGCGCTGCGTGATCAGGCCACGCGCGTGCTGGTGGTAGTACTCGATCGGGTCCTCGATCGTGATGATGTGGCGGTCCATCTCATGGTTGATCCAGTCGACCATCGTCGCCAGCGAGGTCGTCTTGCCGGAACCTGTCGGGCCCGTGACCAGGATCAGACCGCGCGGGCGCCGTAGCAATTCCTGCATCGCTTCGGGCAGGCCGATCTGCTCGAACGAAAGCAGGTCGGTCGGGATCAGCCGCAGTACCGCGGTATAGCGACCACGCTGGCGCATGACGCTGACCCTAAAACGGTTGCCGCTCGCGTGCGTCAGGCCCAGGTCGGTCGTGCCGACGCGGCCGACCTCCTCCCAGTGGCGCTCATCACACAGGTCACGGCACAGGACCTCGGAGCGGGCGTCGTCCAGAACATCCTCGGCCAGCGGGACGAAGCTCCCACGCACACGCCCGAGGGGCGGCCTGCCTGGGTTGAGGTGCAGGTCCGACGCCCCCTGCTCGATCGCTGCGGTCATCAGTTGCTCGACGGATTCCATGGCAGGTAGGGGGCTGAACTTCGGGGCGCGGTGGAAGGGAATGAACGGGTACGGATCAGGTCAACGGGTGACGCGCAGGACCTCGGCCACGGTCGTGACACCATCGAGGATGCGGCGCGCGCCATCGGTCATCAGCGGGCGCAGGCTGCCCGTGGCCTTCGCGGTGGAGCGCAGCTCCTCGAGGGACGCGCCACGGAAGGTCAGATCGCGCATGCCGGGATCCATGTCGAGGCTCTCGAACAGGGCCATGCGGCCGCGGTAGCCGGAGCCCTCACAGGCGCGACAGCCCTGGGGTTTGTAGAACGGTCGCCCGGCGAGCACGCTCGCGTCGAGACCGACCGCCTGCAGCTCGGCGGCGCCCGGTGTGTAGATCGCACGGCACTCCTTGCACAGCACACGCACGAGGCGTTGCGCCAGCACCGAGCGTACGGAGGCCGAGACGAGGAAGGGCTTGATCCCCAGGTCGATCAGGCGCGTCAGCGCACCCGGCGCGTCGTTGGTGTGCAGGGTGGAGAAGACCAGGTGCCCGGTCAACGCGGCCTGGATCGCGACCTCGGCCGTCTCGCGGTCGCGGATCTCGCCCACCAGGATGACGTTCGGTGCGCAGCGCAGCATGGCCTTCAGGATGCGCGCGAAACTCAGCCCGATGCGTCCGTTGACCTGCACCTGGTTGATGCCGCTGATGTGGTACTCGACCGGATCCTCGGCGGTGACAATCTTGAGGTCCGGTCGGTTGAGCTCCGAGAGCGCCGCGTAGAGCGTCGTCGTCTTGCCCGACCCGGTCGGCCCGGTCACCAGGCAGATGCCGTTCGGACGCTTGATCGTGCGCTGGAACCACTCGTAGTCCTCGGGTCCGAAACCGAGTTCCTTCAGTCCGATCAGACTCGCGCTGCGGTCCAGCAGACGCATCACCATGGCCTCGCCATGGTTCGAGGGCAGGATCGAGGCGCGCACGTCGATCTCGCGCCCCTTGATGTTGAGCGCGATGCGGCCGTCCTGAGGCTTGCGCTTCTCGGCGATGTCCATGCTCGCCATGATCTTCAGCCGCGAGAGCAGTGGAGCCGCCAGGTGCTCCTGGTGCTCGGCGATGTCGCGCAACATGCCATCGATCCGGAACCGGATGCGCAGGCGGCCGTGGCCCGGCTCGACGTGGATGTCGCTGGCGCGCATCTCGACGGCGTCTTGAAACGTCTTCGTGACGAGGCGCACGATGGGCGCGTCCTCGTCATCGTCGCCGCCGCCCATGCGCGCCGCGACGGCCTCCTCACCGGTCACGCCGTAGTAGCGCTGGATCGCGCGCTTCAGGGCGCCGGGTGCCGCGAGGGCGCAGGCCACCTGGGCGTCGATCATGAACTCGATCTGCTCGGCCAGGATCTTCTTGAAGGGATCGTCGACCGCGACGATCAATCGCCCGCCCTTCTCCATCAGGGGCAGGATCCCGTGCTCGGTTGCAAACTCCGCCGGCAGGCGCGCCAGGATCTCCTCCGGCACGCGCCCCTTGTCCAGGTCGATGAAGGGCAGGCCGTTCTGCTTGGCCACGGCGCGCGCCACGGCCATCTCGTCCGAGAATCCCAGCTTGACGACGGCCTCGCCCAGGGCGATGCCACCGTTGCGCTGGTAGGCCATGGCCTCGCGCAGCTCCTGCTCGGTCAGCGCACCGGCGGAGAGGAGAAGATCACCGAGTTCCTGGCTCAACGAAAGACTGGACCCTTGTTGGAGATGGTTCGAATACGGACGGGCAGCGGATGGATAGTGCGGCGCACGCTGGCGGTAGCGAGAAGAATAAGAAATCCTGCCGCACGGGCGACACAGTGAGCACAGATCGCTGTCCTCGGGCCCAAAAAAAGACCTGCCGGGGCATCCGCGCTTCGCGAATGCCCCGGCAGGTGAATCTGGCTCTCGGGGGTGACTAGCGGCCGCCGGCCTTGGTCGAGCGGCCCACGCCGGCCCGGCAGACGCCGGAGAACGTGACCTTCATCTCGGGCTTGGCCGCGACACCGGTCTCGAGGATCATCTCGCCCTTGAAGGAGCCTTCGCTGCCCTCGGGCAGGCCGTCGAGACGCAGTTCGATCTCCATCGCCTTGGCCTGGCCCTCGATCGGACGCACGATCGGCGTGAAGTGCTCGGCCCATGCGAAGTCGGATCCGGCCGTGCCCTGGATGCGGGCCTTGACCTTGCTCAGGTCGAGCTCGATCTCATTGGACACGATGCGCACGCTGCGTGAGACCGGCTGGCCGGGTCGCACGAGCCCCATCGACAGGTACTGGGGCGACACGGAGAGGACTCCGAGCACGCGCCCACCGATGTTCGCGCTGACCTGGTAGAAGTTGCGGTTGGGCAACGCCTCCTTGGCCGGGTGGCCATGGCCGTCGTCCGCGCTGTGCTCACCGGCGTCCTTCTGCCCACCGACGATCTCGACGTCGCTCACCAGGCGCAAGGCGTGGCCCATGGGACCCTCCTTGAGGCCGGGACCCACGACGATCTTGACTTCCCAGTGGCTCGAACGCCCGTCCTCGTCGGGATTGATCGCGACCAGGTCGAACTTCATGCCCGCCGGAGTCGGACGCGGGATGGTCTCGTCGAACGCGAGCTTGATCATCTGGCCCCGGCTCGTGCGCACGGTGACCTTCTCCTCGCGCACCGAGTCCTCGCCCAGGTCGCCCAGGTTCAGGTAGGTGGGCGCGGCCGTCATGAACGGCTCGACCTTCGCGGCGAGCCCGAGCTGATACAGGCCGACGGGATCGTTGGTGTAGACGTTGATCCGCACCTCCGCCTTGTTGTTCTTGTTCTTGGTGTCCATGGCCGCGGTGATCTGCACCTTCTGGCCCGGCTTGATCGGAGTGCCCATCTCGTAGACGGCAAACTCCGCGCCCTCGCCCTCGCCCT
>JBLHKW010000123.1:0-16274 GCA_047618565.1 Planctomycetota bacterium | reverse complement strand
AGCGCGACCGTGAGATCGACGCGGAGTACGACCAGCACCCGGAGACCGAGACCGAGACCGAGACCGAGACCGAGACCGAGACCGACGCGGACTCCGATCCGCAGGTCACCGAAGACGACGCTCAGTAGCCCCCGGGGGCACTACGTGCGTCGCCAGGTGACACCCTCAGGGGTGTCCTGCAGCTCGATCCCGAGGGCAGCAACCTCGTCGCGGATGCGATCGGCCTCGGGCCAGTCCTTGCTCTCCTTGGCCACCCGCCGGCGCTCGATCAGGTCCTCGACCGCCCCATCGATGGTCTGCTCCTCGAAGTCGATCACGTCGAGCACCGAGTTGGCGCGCTCGAGGAACTCCAGCGCACGCCTGGCCGACTCCTTGCCGAGGCGCTCCTCGAGCACCTGACGTCGCAGGGTGAAGATCGCCGCCAGTGCCTGGGGCGTGTTCAGGTCGTCGTCCATGGCGCGCTCGAACTCCTGGGCGGCCGTATCCACAGCCGCGCCCCCATCGACGCCGGTATCGACGTCCTCGCCCTGGATCAGGCGCCGCAGTCGCAGCACCATGTCATCCAGGCTCGAGATCGCGGAGGCGCACTCGGTCAGGATATCCCAGGTGAAGTTGAGCGGCTGGCGGTAGTGGCCACGGATCAACGCGTAGCGCAGGTGGCGGGCCGTGAAGCCGCGCTCGACGACATCGTCGACCGAATAGACGTTGCCCAGGCTCTTGCTCATCTTGCCGCCATCGACCTGCAAGAACTTGGCGTGGATCCAGTAGGTCGCGAAGGGCTCGCCGTTGAAGCACTCGCTCTGCGCGATCTCACACTCGTGGTGCGGGAAGATGTTGTCCTCGCCGCCCGTGTGGATATCGATGCGGTTTCCGAGGTGCTTGCGCGCCATGGCGGAGCACTCGATGTGCCAGCCGGGGAAGCCGTCGGGCCCGAAGGCCGTGTCCCACTTCATCAGGTGGCGCGCGTCGCTCTTCCAGAGCGCGAAGTCGGCCGGGTGGCGCTTCTCCTCGTTGACCGCGATGCGCGCGCCCGCTTCCAGCTCCGAGACGCGGTTGCCCGACAGGCGCCCGTAGGGCTCGAAGCTGGTCACGTCGAAGTAGACGTTGCCGCCGACCTGGTAGGCGTGCCCGCTCTCCACCAGACCCTGGATCATCTCGACCATCTCGGGGATGTGGTCCGTGGCCCGCGGCCAGACCGCCGGCGGGCGCGTCCTGAGGGCCTCCAGGTCCTTGAAGAACAGGTCGGCGTACTCGCGCGTGATGGCCCAGGGGTCTCTCCCCGTACGCCGCGCCTGGGTCTCAACCTTGTCGTCGCCCTCGTCGTCGTCGTCGGTCAGGTGGCCCACATCGGTGATGTTCATCACCTGCCGGACCTCGTATCCGCGGTACTCCAGCCAGCGCCGGAGGACATCGGCGAACAGATAGGACCGAAAATTGCCGATGTGCGCCCGGCCGTAGACCGTCGGCCCACAGTTGTACATGCGGACGACACCGTCCTCGAGCGCCTCGAAAGGCTCCTTCTGCTTCGTGAGCGTGTTGTAGACGTGAAAGCGCGTCAATGCCCTTTGCCTCGGTGACCATGGGACCATGGGGTGGAGCGAACTATAGTACGGACCCCGAAGCCCATCACCAGCTGGGTATCCCTACATACGTGCGCCTCCCCTCCATCAAGATCCTCCGCGAACTGGGCAGCGGCGCCTCCGCCCAGGTCATGCTCGGGCGCCTGGAGGGAGCCTTCGAGGGCTGGCCCCAGGGGACCGAGGTGGCCGTCAAGCAGCTGAAACCAGAGCTGGCGGAGGATGCGCGCGCCCTGGAAGCCCTGGCACGCGAGGCCAGGGTGGCTGCAGCGGTGCGGCACGAGAGCTTCGCCCGCATCCTGCACCAACAGGGTGCACAGCTCGTGCGCGAGGCATTGCCCGGGATCGACCTGGGAGCCGAACTGGCCTCGCGCGGGCGCCTGCCCGAGTCCGAGGTTCGAGCGATCGGTCAGCGCCTCGCCGCGGGCCTCGCAGCGCTGCATGCGGCCGGCTGGGCCCACGGCGACGTCAAACCCGAAAACGTCTGCGTGGACATCCGCGAGGGAGCGAGCTGGATGGACCTGGGCTTCGCAACGAAGCTACCCGCACCGGGCCTCGCGCCGGATCCCTACCTGATGGGTAATACGCGCCGTGGGACCGCGGCCTACCTGGCCCCCGAGCAGGCCCGCGGAGAGGCGGGGAACGCGGCCAGCGACGTCTTCGCCCTGGGCATCGTGCTGTTCGAGATCGCGACCGGCAGCCACCCGGTGCTGCACAACGAGTCCGGGGGCGCGAGCGATCCAGAACTCGTCCTGCACGACATCCGCGAGGCCAACTTCGGCCTCCCCTCGTCGCGCGTATCGAGTCTCTCGCCTTTCTTCGACCACCTGCTGAGCGCCATGCTCGCGCGCGACCCGAACGAGCGCCCCAGCGCAGCCGAGATCGCCGAGCGCTTCGCTGGCGGCGAGGACGGAAGCTGGTGGCGCCAGCAGCTCGCCACCAAAGGCGGAGCCCTTCTGACCACGCGCCAGGACCTCATCCCGCTCGTCGGTCGTCGTGATGAGCTACGCCACCTGCACGACGCCTACGACCAGACGCTGGCCTCCGGCGGGCGCGTGGTGTGGCTCGAAGGCGGCGCGGCCAGCGGGAAGTGGCGGCTGGTGCGCGACTTCGTCGCCCACGTGCGCTGCAGCGAGCACCCTCCGACGTTCCTCGCGGAGCGCGCATCGGAATGGCGAGAGGAGTGGCCGGGCCGCCCCATCCGCACCATGCTGCGCAAGGCCCTGGCCATCGCGCCGAGCCGCGCACCATCGGACCGGGACCGCGCCCAGCTCTTCGAGAACCTGCCCGAGGACCTCGCGCGCAGCCTGATCCAGATCCTGACGCCCGACGCCACCGGTCCGACCGAGGTCGCCCCGCAGGTGGCGCTCGCCGCCGGCCTGCGATACGTGTCCCGCACACGACCGGTGGTGCTCTTCCTCAACGACATCCACTGGGCCGACCAGCTGACCCTGGGCGTGCTCTCCCAGCTGACCGAGGATCTGCGCAAGACCTCCCTGCTCGTGATCCTCGGGCTCAGGACTGAGGGCGTCGCTCACCATCCGCAGGCCCTCGATCGCCTGCGCCAGCGGGCTGACATCTGGGGCACGGGCACGACCCTCGAACTCGGCCCGCTGAATGACGAGGCCATCCTCGAAGCGGTCTCCGCCATGTTCGCCCCATCGGTCCCGCGCCTGCGACTGGCCCAGGTCCTGGCGGAACGATCCCACGGTAGTCCTGGCCTTCTGACCGAGGTCCTGCGCCAGCTGGTCAGCCGCGGCCACGCCGTGCCTGCCCCTAACCCCAGCGACGGCTGGGTCCTCACCATCGCGCCCGACCACATCCCCGCCTCGCGCTCGGCAGCACGCCTGATCGCGGAGCGCCTGACCCAGCTGTCCGTCGATCAACGCCTCTGGCTGCAACGGCTCTCAGTGGTTGGAGGGCGACTCGACGCCGAGTTCCTGGTGCGCGCGTTCGACCTGACCGAGGACGACGCGCATACGTGGATCGAGACCTTCGTGCGCACGGGCTGGCTGATCACCGATGGTGCACGCACGCGTTTCGCGCGACCCGCGGAACGAGCGCAGGTGTACCGTTCCATCGCGCCCGAGCGCCGCGCGCGCCTGCACGGGCGTGCGGCATCGGCCTTTGGAGGTCTGGCATCGGGCTCGCTCCATGCGGCCTACCAGCAGGCCTATCACCTGCACGCGGCCGGGCAGCACGACAAGCTGCTGCCCATGGTGCGCGACCTGGTGCACAAGCTATCGGAACGTGGGCACCCGGGTCGCGTGCGCGCCGTCACGGAATGGGGTATCCAGGCCATCTCCGAGCTGGACACCGACGAGAATCACGACGCGTTGAGGTTCGAGCTACTCGTGACGGCGGCCGACATCTCCGACCGCCTCGGCGATCGCCGGGACCAGCGCGAGGTGCTCGACCAGCTGGCCGACCTCGAGCTCGATCCGGATTCGGACGCGCGCACCGCAGGCCGCGTCTATCTGCTGCACGGCCGCTTTCAGGCCCATACGGGCAACTTTGGCCTGGCGCGTGGCATGCTCCGCAACGCCGTCCACTTCATGCAGCGTGCCGAGGAATTCGGCCCTGCCAGCGATGCGCTCTGTCGCCTGGCGCTGGTGCAAGCACATGTGGGCGAGCCCGACGAAGCATCCAAGCTAGCCCGGCGCGCGCGCAGCCTGGCCCAGACCGATCTTGAGCGTGCCAACGCGTCGCTCGCCCTGGCTGTCGTCGACCTGATGCAGAATCGCGTTCAGGATGTTCTGCGGCGTGCGCAAGGTGTGATCGATCAGCTCGAGAGCCGCAAGGAGACCGTCGCGGAGAGGAGCGTGATCGCGGCGGCCGACATCCTGGCCGCCCGCGCATGGGCCATCGTCGGAAGGACGGATAGGGCCGTCGCGATCGTCGAAGAGGCCGTGCGGCTGGCGCGCCTGTCAGGAGAACGCAGGCTCGAGAGTGAGGCGCGTGCGCGCCATGGCCGCCTGTTGATGGACCTCGGCGACGCACCCGGCGCCGAACTCGTACTGCGCGATGCGCTCCTGCTCGCCCGCGAGATCGAGGACCCGCTCGGCGAAGCCCTGGCCAATGTATTCCTGGGCACCCTGCTGGCCGAGACGGATCGCGACGGCGCAGCGGAGAGCCTCGAGGTCGCCGTGGAGCGCGCGCGCAGCCTCGGGCTTCACCGTACCGAAGCGCTCGGCCTGGGGCTGCGCGCGCGACTGGCCATGTTCGAGGACGGGCCAGAGCGCGCCCTCGAACTGGGACGACGGGCGACAGACCTGGTGGAGCGCTACGGGGCCGAGCTTCCGGATCGAATCGTCATCTGCGCCACGCATGCCCTCGTGCTGCGACGTGCCGGCGAGCGGCGGCGTGCGGACCAGGTCGAGCGAGACCTGCGGCGCACAGTCAAGCGACAGAACCAGGAGCTCGACGACCCGGATCTGCGCAGGCCTCAATGGCTGTACACGGCCCGGTTGCTGGAGACGACCCTCTCAGCTGAGGGCCCGATCTACCCCCTGGCGAGTGTCGCGCCGAAGGCCTGAGGGCCCGGCCCAGCAGCCCGGGCGCGGCTCCAGGTACCCCCTGGGGCCCACCTCCGCCGCTATTAGTGGGTAGAGAGCCCAGGAAAGCCTGAATCCGTATTGACAATGAGATTCATTCTCAATTGAATACCCGCCTGAGCCGATGATGTCTCCTGTGCAAACCCTCCTCTACCCGCTTCTGGCCCTGGTGACCGTCGTCGCCCCTGGCGCCAGCTCCGAGCCCGAGACGCTCCAGCGTCGCGCTGCCCTGATGGGCACGTGGCTCTCGATCGAGCTCGAGGCCGAGGATCGCGATACGGGCCTGAGCATCAGCGAGCTGGCGTTCGAGGCGGTGCGCGCGGTCGAAGCGCGCCTCTCCACCTGGGGCGATAGCAGCGAGCTCGCGCTCCTCAATCGAGCGCCCGTCGGAACAGCCTTCGCGTTGAGCGACGAGCTGCGCGCCGAGCTCGAGAGTGTGGTTCAGCTCTGGAAGGATACGGACGGCTGTTTCGATCCCGGCGTCGGCGCCCTGGTCGAGGCCTGGGGCTTGCGCTCCGGTGGTCGCAAGCCCTCCGAAGCGGAGATCGCAGAATGCCTCGCGCCGGGCGGCCTCAAGTCGCTCGCCCTCGAGGGTTCCACGGCACGACGCCTGCACGCGTCACTCCGGATCGAGGAAGGCGGGTTCGGCAAGGGCGCGGCGCTGGGCGTGGCGATCGAAGTACTCCGGAACGCCGGCGTGCAGTCCGCGCTGATCGATCTCGGAGGTCAGGTTTCGGTCCTCGGCGACGCGCCGCACGAGATCCCCGTCGCTCACCCGCATGACCGCGAGTCCGCAGCCGTCGTGCTGAGCCTCGATCGAGGTTCACTCGCCACATCCGGAAACAGCGAACGTGCGATCGATGTCGAAGGCACGCGCCGCGGCCATATCCTTGATCCGCGCACGGGTCGTCCGGTCGCGGACTTCGGCAGCATCACGGTCTGGGCACAGGATGGCCTCAGCGCCGACGCATTGTCGACTGCACTGTTTGTCATGGGTCCCGATCGTGCCCTGGCCTGGGCCACCGAGCACGATGGCATCGAAGTGCTCGTCATGCAGCCCCTTGTTACTGCCGCCCGATCCCTGAGGGTGCGCGCGACGGCCGGACTGATCGATCGCCTGCAGGTCGTCGGTGACCACATCGATGTCGAGCTATCCAGCGGCAACGTGAGCACTCCTGCCCTCCCCTCCAGCGACGGACCCGGCGCTCCCGCATCCATCGAAGTCCCTGCCAGCGTCAGCGTTTCGCAGCCATGATGTTCCGCACCGTCATCCTCACGATCACCACGGTGGCTCTGAGCCTGCCCCTGTCCGCGGCGGCGGTCCAGGAGACTGCCGTCCAGGACGCGGACCTGAGCCTGCGCATCCAGCGCCTCGAGTCCAAGAACGAGCAGCTCGAGGCCATGCTGCTGGCCCTCGCGGGCGACGTCGAGCACTTCGAGATGCGCGACGTGATGCCGGGCGTGGGCGAAGGCGAGTGGGGCCTGGGTCCCGCCGCATCGAAGGTCTATGGCGTCCAGCAGGGCTTCTCCATCGGTGGCTACGGCGAGTTTCTCTTCAGCGCGCCCGCTGGTGGAACAGACACCGCTGACGCCCAACGAGTCGTCACCTACATCGGATACAAGTTCAACGACAACTGGGTGTTCAACTCCGAGATCGAGTTCGAGCACGCCACGACGAGTAGCGGCTCCGCCTCGGCCGAGTTCGCCTACCTCGATTACCTGCACGACGACGAGTTCAACGTGCGCGGTGGACTGGTCCTCGTACCCCTGGGCTTCGTGAACGAGCTTCACGAACCGACCACCTTCCTGGCCGCCGCACGGCCGGTGACGGAGCAGCTGATCATCCCCACGACCTGGCGCGAGAATGGCATCGGCGCGTTCGGCAACGTCTCGGGGTTCGACTACCGCGTCTACGTGGTCAGTGGCATGAACGGATCCGAGTTCACGGCCAGCGGTTTCCGCGGTGGTCGCCAGAAAGGTAGCCGCGCCGCCACCAACGACGCGGCCCTTGCGGCCCGAGTCGACTGGGTCGACACGCCCGGGCTGCTCGTGGGTGGCTCGGCCTACCACGGTCAGGCGGATCAGGACCTGGGTGGACTGCCCGACATGGCGACGACCATCATCGACGTCCACGTGGACTGGAAGGTCGGTCCCTGGTCACTGCGCGTGCTCACGACCCAGTCGCATGTCAGCAATGCCGGCGCGTTCAACCTCATCACTGCCAACAACCTGGCCGAGGACATGAACGGCACCTACGTCGAGGCCGGCTACGACATCCTCACCAACATTGCTCCGCGGAGCGAGCAATCGCTCACGCCCTTCCTGCGCTGGGAGACGATCGATACGCAGGCATCCCTGCCCAGTGGCTTCAGTGCCAGCGGTGGCGTCGACGATGAGATCCTGACATTCGGTCTCAACTACAAGCCCATCGACCAGATCGTGATCAAGGCGGATTACCAGGATTGGGACGACGGAACGGACCGTCTCCAACTGCTCATCGGATATGTCTTTTAGCAGACCATTGATAAAGTCATTCGGCGCCAGGGCGGCATCCTCCGCCCCGGTGCGGCGCCCGAAAGCCTCGCCGAATCTACCGATGCGCCTGCATTTCCAGGCGCCACACCGAGGCGGAGGATGCCGCCCTGGCGCCGAAGCACTTTATCAACGGCCTGCCAGAACTCTCCTGACACTGCTCGGGATCGGCTTGCTCATCAGCATGGTCGTGCCCATGACGGCAACCGCGGCGGGTGCGCCTGCGGTCGCCGGACGTGCGCGCGTCTTCATGACCGCCGAAGAGGCGCTCAAGCTCGCCTTCCCGAAACTCGCAATAGAGCGTGGCAATGCCTTCCTGACCGACCTGGAGCAGAAGCGCGTCAGCAAGCTGTCCGGGAACGACTTCGATCGTGGTGTCGTCTACCCCTACTTCGCGAAGCGCGACGGTCTGGTCGTCGCGACGGCCTACTTCGATACGCACCGGGTGCGCACCCTGCGCGAGACCGTGATGATCGTTGTGACCTCGGACCAGAAGGTCGAGCGCGTCGAGGTGCTGGCCTTCGGCGAGCCGAAGGACTACCTGCCGCGCGACATCTGGTACGGCCAGTTCGACGACCGTGTGCTCGATGCGGATCTCAACCTCAAGCGCGGAATCCGCGGCGTGGCGGGTGCCACCCTGACCGCGCGCGCGACGACCGCAGCAGTACGGCGCGTACTGGCCGTGCACAAGGTGCTGGCCGAACGGCCCGTACAGTCCCAGGCAGCGGTCCAGAAGTGACCAGACGGACCGCCTGGTTCCTGCACCTGTCGACGCTCCTCGTCGGAGTCAGCGGCCTGGTCTTCGCCTGGATGCTCTACGTGCTGGAGCCGACGGACCCCTACGCGCTCGTCAGCCATGCGCGCCAACCCGACGTGCAGCACCTGCACGTGCTCACGGCACCGCTACTGGTCTTCGGCTGCGGCATCCTGTGGACAGGCCACATCTGGGCGCGCATCCGGTCCGGCCACCAGGGGCGCCGCCGAACGGGCATCGCGCTGACAGCCCTGCTCGCCCCGATGATCCTGTCCGGCTACCTGCTACAGGTCTCCGTGGACGAGTCCATGCGCGAGTTATGGATCGTCACGCACGTGGCCACATCGTGTCTCTGGTTGCTCGTGTACGCGGTGCACCAGTTCAGCCCGCGCCAGTCAGGCTGAGCCGCGCGGGTCCGGGCCGCCGAAGCGCCGTTCGAGCCGCCACCCGATGCGATGCCAGCGGTTTCCGGCCTGGGCGGACTCGATCGCGCGCCAGTAGCGCTTCCAGGCGTCACCCTCGAGCCCGTAGCCCCGGAAGAAGCGTCGGTAGTCCGCATTGCCAAGGGCTCGCCCGCGCTCGCCTTCCCGTCGATCGACGTGCCTGAAGAGCCTGCCGATGTTGCTCCAGCGCTGCTCGTCCGTAAGCCTCTCAAGCACCTGCGAGCGGTCGAGGTCCAGTACCCAGAGACGCGGCTCGGACTCCGAGAGGCTCGCAAGCTCGACCAGGATGTTGTTTGGATTGAGATCCGCGTGCAGGAAGCCGCAGCCGTGCAGCCGGCTCACCAGTCGGCCGAGCTCGAACAACAACCGAGCACGAGCTGTCGTCTCCGGGGCGCCGCGCTTCCCGCCACGCTGCAACTCGGCGAGCTGGATTCCAAGGTCCGAGGCGCCCGCTACGCGGCGCGTGATGACCTCCAGATACCAGCCTGTGCCGGCCGGAGCAGCGCGTGCCCGAGCGGCCACGACGCGCGCAGTCCGGATCCCGTGTTCGTGCAGGTGCTCGGACAGGACGATCTCTCGGAAGGGGCGCTCGGGGTCCCTGAAGCGCTCGCCCGTCGCCCAGCGCAGGAGTCCCCCGTGGCTGAAGCGACGCACCAGCAGGGTCTCGCCGGCTGTATCGAGTTCGAACAGCGGCTTGCGCCCGCGCAAGCTGGAAGGCCGCATCACGGACCGGTCGACCGCTCCCCAGCCCACCTGGGCCAGAGCTACGCGGGTACTGTCATGTACAGCTGCGACCCCCCGGTCAGCACGGTCGATCGTGTAGCTGGACGGCAGGTCGTCGAGAACGGGCAGGGTACGCATGGCAGGCCCCAGCTCAGCGGGAGCTGCTGGATTCTGACCGTTAGAACAGGCCGTCGCCGAAGCCCGTGCCCGTGCCCGTTTCCTTCTTCTCGCTCGCCGGCGGCTTGGGCTCGGCGGGTTGGGCCTTCTTGGGCTCGTTGCGAACCGGCTCGGGCTTGGAGGTTCCCTTCGCGCCTGCGAAGATTCCGGAGCCGAAGCCCGATGCCGGGGCGCTGGAAGTCTCACGCTGCGCAGGTGCACGCTCGGGTGCCGGCTCCGGCGCGCGCTGCGCCTGAGCCGTCCGCGGCGCGGGCTGCGGGCGGAGCGTGTTGCGGTCGTCGCCGCGCCCACGCGCGGGCTCGCGGTCACGTGCCGGCTCGCGGTCACGTGCCGGCTCGCGGTCACGTGCCGGCTCGCGGTCACGTGCCGGCTCGCGGTCACGTGCCGGCTCGCGGTCGCGTGCGGGCTCGCGGTCGCGGTCGCCGCCGCGACCTCCACGATCGTCACGGCCTCCACGGTTGCGATCACGATCCCCACGTCCGTCACGGCTCCGACCGCCGGAATGACCACGGTCACCGAAGCCGCGATCGCGCTCGATTCCATCGTCGTGGATTTCCCCAACCTCGAGGTATTCCGTCGGAATCGCCTCGGCCAGGAAGAGTGCCTTGCGATCGTAGAACTTGACGCCCTCGCCGTGTGCCTGCTGCGCGTACACGGTGACGATCGCGTAGCGCGCCGCGATACGACGGCCGGTCGCGCGCGCGTCCTCGTAGTCGAGCGCCAGGTGCAGGAAGCTCCGGCGTCCGCCGTTCAGCCCGTGCTCGCCGGCACGCGCCGCGTCGCGGCTGCCCACTCCCACGTAGAGCAACTCGGGGGGCGTGCTCGGCTCACCCGGGTCGATCTCGACCGAGTGACCGTAGAGCGCGCGAATGCGACCTTCGATGATCTCGTAACGGGGCCGGTCACCCGAGGTGATCGCCTCCTCCACATCCGACGCCTTGATCGGTTCGCCGAGCCGCTCGTTCAGGGCACAGGTGACGTCCTCGACACCCACATAGCCATGACGGTCGAGCTCGAGGTCGAACTCCTCCGGCTGGTGCCGGAGCATGTAGGCGAGGGATCGTGTGATGCGTTCGGTGAGGGAACCTTGCATGGCGTGGATAGCTCGAAGAAATGGGGTCCGGTCCGGGAGCCCAAGAGTCTAGCCGCGCGGGTGAGGGTCTTCCACGACCTCCTGCAGGTAGGTCAACCGCTGGTGAGAGGTTCGAGGGGCCCGGTCTCGCCCTCGGTCCGGGCGATCGTGGCCGCCCCGCAGGAGTCGGACCAGACGTTCACGACCGTGCGGAGCATGTCCAGGGGCCGATCGACGGCGAGTAGCAGCGCGGCCCCCTCCAGGGGCAGCCCCAGGGCCGAGAGGATGGTCAGCATCATCACGAGGCCCGCAGAGGGGATTCCGGCGGCCCCCACGCTTGCCAGCAGGGCCAGGAGGACGATCATGCCCTGCTGGCTGAAGGTCAGGACGAAGTCGCTGACACCTGCGTAGTACTGCGCAAGGAAGATGACACCGATGCACTCGTACAGGGCGGTGCCATCCATGTTGATGGTCGCGCCCAGGGGCAGGGTGAAGGACGTGACCTTGTTGCTGACCCGGCCCCGGTGCTCGACCGTACGCAGGGTGACCGGCAGGGTCATGCTCGAAGAACTCGTGCTGAAGGCGGTCATCAGGGCCGGCGACATGGCACGGAACCAGGCCACGGGTGAGATCCGAGCCACGAACTTCAGGACCAGGGGCAGGGTGACGCAGGCGTGCAAGATCAGCGCGGCTGCGACGGTGCCCATGTACAGGAGCAGGGGTTTGAAAACGCCGAACCCGGTGCTCGCGACGACCTTCACCAGCAGGGCGAAGACGCCGTAGGGCAAGAGCTTCAGGACACCTTCGGCCATTTTCATCATGACCTCGAACAGGCTCTCGATCAGCTGGCGCGCACGGCTACCGTGAGGTTCCGGCGTGCGCGTGATGAAGTATCCGAAGAGCAGCGCGAAGAAGATGATCTGCAGCATCGCGCCGTTGTCCGTCAGGGAGGTGAACACGTTGCTCGGTACCGTGCGCCGCAGGATGTCGCCGATGCCGCCGCTCACCAAAGCACCCTCGGCCGCGGGCGGACTGAGGCCCAGCTCGGCGCCGACCCCTGGCCGCACCAGGTTGACCAGGGTCTGACCGACAACGATGGCGAGCAGGCTGGTGCCCATGTAATAGGCGAAGGTCTTGCCACCCAGCCGGCGCAGGTCCTTGAGCGAACCGATACTGGCGACGCCCGAGGCGATCGAGGTCAGCACCAGGGGCACGATCAGCATCTTCAACAGCGCCATGAAGATGTCGGCCGCGTACTCGAACGGGTAGATCCAGGTCGCGCGCGGCGAGTCGGGCGTCATGCCGAGCGAGACGGCGACAGGCTGTGCGTCGGCATCGCCGCCGGCCCGCACGAACCAGAGCACGTCACCGTTTTCAGATTCATCGAGCACGGCCTGCATCGCAGCCCCGTCGGGCAGCATGACCGTGCGCTCCTCCCCGGTGCCGCGCTGCAGCACGACGCTCGAAACAACGTCACCGATGGCGAGCTTGGACTTCATCGAGGGCCCGCCCAGGGTGCTGACCCTCAGACCCCCGCCGTCCTCCACGAAATGCGCCCCACTCCAGGCTGGCGCCTCCAAGCCCGCTTGCATCCCGAGCCCGACGGCCACGCCAGCGATCATCCAGAGGAGCACCTTCCAGTGAAAACTCATGGGGGGTAGCCTAGCAGACGCCCTGGCGACAGCTACATCCGGGACGCCTGCAACCCCGTTGGTGGGTAATGCTGGCTGCGGAGTCGCTGACGTCGAATCACGCGACGCCCACGCCGGAACCCTACTCCTTGCGAACGATGACGTGATTGGGCACTTCGTCCCGATCCGTCTCGTCACTCGGAAAATGCTCGGCCAGGAGTTCCGCCGAGCGGCGGATGCCGTCATCCAGACCACGCATCAGCGAACCGGCCCGGATTCCCCCCAGGATGGCGTTGTCCGTGGCCTCCCAGTCCGAGGCAGCGAGCTTGGCATCGATGCCCTCGTCCCCCAGCACGATCACCCTGCGCTCTAGCAACGAGACGAAGAGCAGCACGCCGGTCGACGCCTGAGTGCGGTGCAGACCGTGCGCGTAGAACTCCTGTAATGCCTGCTCGCGCGCCATCTCGTCCGCACGGCCCTCGGAGACGAACACGCGCTTGAAGCCCGGCACCATGCGGGCCGCGAGAAACCCGATGGACCCCAGGCCGAGCTGGCACAGGAAGAACACGGCGGGCAGCTCCCACGGTAGCCACGAAGCCAGCAAGACCGATCCGCACAGGAGCGTCAGCCCGGCCGCCATCCACTCGGCGGCTGGGTGGCGATCCGAGCGCTCGAGCACGACGACGACGATCTCCCCGACCGTGCTCTCCTCGGCCTCGGCGATCTTCGCCGCAAGTTCTGCTCGTTCGGTGTCACCCAGGACCGAGGTCGCCCTGTAGCGATCTGCTTGAGCCAGACCGCGCAAGAGGAGCAACAGAAAGAGACCCGCCGCGAGAGCAGCACCGACGAGGCCAGCGTTGCCAGCCCAGTCGAACGGCGCGCTGTGGTCAGTGCCCCAGCCGTCCTGGATGAATGCCAACGAATGCATCGTGTCTCCCATCACCATCCGCCCGAGGCGCCGCCTCCGGAAAATCCGCCTCCGCCACCGAATCCGCCGAATCCGCCACCACCACCGCTGAATCCACCGCCGCCTCCGCCTAACCCACCGCGGCCCGACATCATCGAGCTCATGAAGATCCACGGCCAGATCGAGCCGCCGCCGCCGCCACCACCGCGCCTGCGGCCGCTCACCAGCATGAAGATCACGAAACCGATCACGAGCAACCCGCCCAGGCCGCCGCCGCGCTGCCGTCCGCGCGAGCTGCGCCGTATGGGCCCGTAGTCGCCACCGATGGCAGAGTGCATGGCGACGATCCCCAGGTGGATCCCACCGGCCACATCGCCGCGCCGGAATGCGGGCGTGATGACGTCGCGAATGATCCGGCCGCAGATCACGTCCGGCAGCGCGCCCTCGAGGCCACGCCCGACCTCGATGCGTAGCTTGCGTTCGGCCTGGGCGACGACCAGCAGTGCGCCGTTGCTCGTCTCGGCCCCACCGACGCCCCAGTCGCGAGCCACTTCCAGCGCGACATTCTCGATGGCCTCACCATCGAGTTCGGGCAGGGTGAGTAGCGTAATCTCGTGCGTCGAGCCCTGGCGGTAGGACTCCATGAGCAGCTCGAGCTGCTGCTCCTGCCCGGTCGTGAGCAGGTCGGCCAGGTCGGTCACCCAGCCGTCGTTCGCGGGCACCTGAACTTCGGCGCTGGGCGCGGCCATGGCTGCGCAACAGAGCAGGGTGAGGACTGCGTGCATGCCCTACTCGTCGGTCCCGAAGTCGATGGCCGGAACGTCGCGCTCGGCATCGGTGGCCGCCTCGAGCTGAGCCACCTTCTCCATGCCGAAGACGCCAGCAACGAGATTGCCGGGGAACTTCCGTATCGACGTGTTGTAGTTCTTGATGCTGTCGATGTAATCCCGGCGCGCGACAGTGATCCGGTTCTCGGTGCCCTCGACCTGTGACTGCAGGTCACGGAAGCCCGCGGTGGACTTCAGGTCGGGATAGGCCTCGGCGACCATCATCATCCGTCCGATCGCATTCCCGAGGCCCTGCTGCGCCTGCAGGTACTGGGCCTGAGCCGCGGGATCGCTGGGCAGGTCGGCGGGCACCTGCAGCTTGCCCACGGATGCGCGCGCCTCGGTGACCTGGGTCAGCACGCTCTTCTCGAAGCTCGCCGACCCCTTGATCGTGTTCACCAGCTGCGGGATCAGGTCGTTGCGCCGCTTGTACTGGTTGTCGATCTCGCTGAACTTGCTGTCGACGTTTTCCTGACCCGCAACCAGCCCGTTGTAGCGTGAGGCGACACAGCCCCCCATCAGGAGACTTACGAGCAAGACTGCGGCGAGGACTTTGAGCATCGCGCTGCCGGTATCGGCGCGCCAGGTCGGATAGATCATGGTCAAGGTAGTGCGGGTTGCGGAGCCTGTGAGTATGCGTCCGGGTCCGCAATATTCACGCCCACACTGCCTTTCCCGGGGAAACTCCAGCGTTTCCTCGTGCCTCAAGCAGCCGGAGGTGCGGACCCGGTACGAGCGTCGTTTTGCGACGTCGCACCGGGCCTCACACGGTTTCTTCCCCCAGTGCACCCCTCAGAAAGGGGTGCATCAATCTCCCGGGGCAGAGGCGTGAACCCGATGGATTCGAGCTCCGCCCGGAAGTCTCTGGAACTCAACAGTTCGACCTCGAGACACTCGCCGGTCTCGGGGTCCTCCCATAGGAAACGCGTGGGCTGCGAGGGCCCCGCACCCTGCGCGTGGACCTCGCCACGCGCCTCACCCAAGAGCGCCCGGGTGGGGCTGGGCTTGGCGGGTCGTCGGAATGGGTTCGTGGAGTTCATGGTGTTCGTGCTTCGCTGCGAGCGGTGGGAAGGCCGCTGTTCTGTGTGTCTTAGACGGTTGTTCATGCGCAGGATTTCAGCGAACCCTTGGATTTACTGAAAGGAATGCGTCGCACAGGGAGATACGCACGCCACGGCGTAGCGATGGTCAAGAAGAGGCAAAATCGAAGCCATCCCTGCCTGGGATACGATCGGCCATCCCTGGCCCTGCGTGCGCTCCCGCCCTTGGAGCCCCGGGAACGGGCCTCCTATAATGAGGGCCCCTCCCCGCTCCCACCACAGCCCCGGCCCCCCCATGACCTCGACCGTTCACAACCCGTTCTCAGGAGAGGTCGTGGCGCAGCTGCCGGACGACTCCCTGGCCGATATCGACCGCAAGCTCGATGCCGCTCGAGCAGCGCAGTCCGCCTGGGCTGCGGTCCCGGTCCAGGAGCGGGTGAGCCGCGTGGCCCGTGGGATGGACTACTTCCGCGAGCACCGCGAGGAGATCGCACGGGATGTCACGCTGCAGATGGGCAAGCCGATCACCCAGGCGCGTGGCGAGCTGGCCGCCATGCTCGAGCGCGCCGACCACATGTTGGCGATAGCCGCCGAGGTGCTCGAGCCCGAGGTCATCCCGGTCGAGAACGCACTGCACCGGCGCATCGAACACGTGCCGCTCGGGGTGGTGCTCGACCTGGCCGCCTGGAACTACCCCCTGCTGATCCCGGTGAACGTGGTCGTTCCCGCGTTGCTCGCCGGCAATTCCGTGCTGCTCAAGCACAGCGCCAGGACGCCCCTGTGTGGCCTGCACTTCCAGCGCGCCTTCGCCGACCTCGAGCCGCCCAACCTGGTGACGCAACTCATCGTCGGACACGAGGAGACGGCCGACATCGTGCGGGATGCGCGCATCGCGCACGTCGCCTTCACAGGGTCGGTGGCCGGTGGCCACGCCATCCAGCACGCCGCCAGCGGCCGCTTCATCGACGTGGGCCTGGAGCTCGGCGGCAAGGATCCGGCCTTTGTCGCCGCGGACTGTGACCTGGAAGCCACGGTGG
>JBLHKW010000122.1:0-16603 GCA_047618565.1 Planctomycetota bacterium | reverse complement strand
CGGCCGAACGGGCAGACCCGGGGAGCGACGCGAGGCGACCGGCGCTGCTCTGCCTGCTCGCCCGCCGCCAGGGGCGCAGCCTCGATGCCTGGGCGCACTACTCGGCCCTGACCGCCTCGCCCGCCTGCGCCGCCGCGGTGCTGCCGCACCTGATGCCGGGCGTCCCGCTCGCAACCGTCATCGAGGATGGAGGGCGCCCCGCGGCCCTTCCGAACGGCGTGATCCTGAGGCCGATTCCTCCGCCAGCTGCAGACCCGGCGCAGCTCTTCCAGCCGCGCACGGCCGAGGTCAACGGGCTGCGTATCGGCGCGGGCGAGATCCGCATGATCGTTCGCTTCGAGTCCTCGGGACTCGAGATCGAGGTGCAGCACACGGCCGGCGACGCGCTCGAAGTCTCGATCGTGCTGCCCGAGCCCGAGGGGCTCGAGATGAACATCGAGTACACGAACTGGGCGCGCGAGGAAGACGTCGGCATGCCGCGCACACTGACGATCGGCCCGGGCGACGAACCGCTGTCCATCTACGGCCGCTTCGCGATGCGCAACGCGACCCTCCCCACCGGCTCGATCGAACGGGTGCCCGAGACCCTGGCGCGCGGCGGCCTGTTCCTCGAGGGGCCCGCGGGAAGTGCCCAGGATGCGTTGCTCGCGACGGCGGCCAGCACCCTCGCCGAACTGCTCCAGCTGCCCGTCAGCGTGCGCGACGGGAATGACTCGGTCGCCCTAGACGGACCCAGCGGCGTGATCGTGCGCCTGGGCGACGAACCCGCGAAACGCCTGTCCTACCTGGTCAGCCGGGTCGAAGAGTTTCTGCTCAGGTCCGGGCCGAAGTAAACGAAAGCGCCGGCGAATCCATCCATGAAGCCCGACAACGACGCAACGCGCGAGATGTACTGCGCACAGCGCGCGAAGTTCGCGCAGCACCTGCGCACCTCCAATACGGCGGCGCTGATCCCCACGAACACGCCCAAGACCCGCAATGCCGACTGCGAGTACCCCTTCCGTCCGCACTCGGACTTCTGGTACCTGACCGGGTTCGCGGAGCCGGAGGCGCTGCTGCTCATGCTGCAGCTCGACGGGGAAGATCGCAGCGTGCTCTTCCTGCGCGAGCTCGACCGGGAGCGGGAGATCTGGACCGGCCGGCGGCTCGGCGTCGAGGCCGCGCCGGCCGCGCTCGGGGTCGATGAGGCCTACCCGATCACGGCCGCCTGGCACGTGCTCCCGGACCTCCTGGCAGGCTACGAACGCATCGTGACGCGCATCGGAAACGACCCGGATTTCGACCGCTCCTTCGCCGAGCTGCTCGAGGCCCTGCGCAACGGAGCGCGCTCGGGACAGGCGGCGCCGGTCGAGATCGTCGACCCGGCTCAGCAGCTGCACGAGCAGCGGCTCGTGAAGAGCGAGGCCGAGATCGACAACATGCGCCGCGCGCTCGAGATCAGCACCGGCGCCCACAACGCAGCCATGGCGGCCACGCAGCCCGGCATGGGCGAGAACGAGGTGGAGGCCATCCTCCAGTACCACTTCCATGCGAGCGGCAGCACCGGCCCCGCGTACACCAGCATCGTGGCGGGTGGCGACAACGCGTGTATCCTGCACTACATCGAGAACGACCAACCCCTGCTCGACGGGGAGCTGCTGCTGATCGACGCGGGCGCGGAATGGGAGTACTACGCCAGCGACATCACGCGCACCTTCCCGATCGGCGGTCGCTTCACGCCGGATCAGCGCGCCCTGTACGAGGTCGTGCTGGCGGCGCAGATGGCGGCCATCGACCAGGTGCAGCCGGGCTCGAGCCTGCAGGCGGTGCACCTCCGGGCGATCGAGCACATGGTGGACGGCATGCTACGCCTGGGCCTGATGAGCGGTACGCGCGACGGGATCCTGGCGGACGGTAGCTACCGGCGCTTCTGCGTTCACAAGACGAGCCACTGGCTCGGACTGGACGTCCACGACTGCGGGGCCTACGCCCTCGACGGGGAGCCCCGAGCGCTCCAGCCCGGCATGGTCCTGACGGTCGAGCCCGGCCTGTACGTGGCGGCCGACGACGAGACCGTCGATGCGCGCTGGCGCGGGATCGGGATCCGGATCGAGGACGACGTGCTGGTGACGAAGGGCGGCCATGAGGTGCTCTCGGCGGGCATTCCCAAGTCCGTCGCGGACGTCGAGGCCGCCTGTGGATCGATGGGCCCGACCCCGCCGAAAGTTCACGCCGCGACCCAGCTCCGCGGGCCTGCTAAGCTCTCGAAATGACCCACCCCGGAGAACGCAAGAAGCGCTGATGGCAAGCCTGAGAGGTGATCCCGGATCGGTCTGGACGCTGCATCGCGCGGTGGCGGCCATGCGCGATGCCGCGCGCCAGGCGAGCGTGCCCAGCAGCCTGTGGATCACCGGCTTTACCTACCAGGGCCTGAACCTGGGCTGGGCCTTCGGCGTGCTCGTCGCCTGGCGCCTGATGGACAGCGCCATGCCCGGGATCTTCGACGACGAGACCGTGGCGTTCATGATGCGCCGCAACCTGGACCCGCTGTCCATGGCCTGGACGCAATGGTGGCCGCTGCTGTTCGTGACGCCGCTCTTCTTCCGGCTCGTGGCCGGGCTGGCCGTCCTGTCACCTGCTGCGAACTGGGAAGAAGCGCGTGGCCATCGGCGTGCCCCCAAACTCGGAGCGGCCATGCGCAAGGGGCGCGGCCTGGCCTGGCCGGTGATCGCACTCTGGGCGCAGTTCCTGGCCATGATGTTCGGCGCCGCCCTGATCTTCGTGGGTCCGGCCAAGGTCTTCACCGAGGCCCTGACGCTCGAGGCCAGCAACCCCATCACGGTCCTGATCGCCGGCGCGGTGGGCGTCGCGATCTACTTCTACGGCGTCGTGCTCTCGGTCCTGTTCCAGATCGCCCTGCACAGCCTCGTCCAGAACCAGCGCGGCGTGGGCTCGGCCCTGCTGCACGCCTGGCGCATCGCGAAGAACGACCCGATGGCCACGGTGCGCGCGACCGTCGTCGACGCCACGGTCTTCGTGGTGGCCTGGACCACGATCTTCATCTACATGATGATCCTGGGCGCCTTGCCCCTGCCGGGGTCCATCTCGGTGCTCGCTGCGCTGCCCGCCTTCGCGCTGGAGGGCGTCATCGGCTGCACCCGTTGCGCCTACTGGGCGCGCGCCTACGAGGCCCTCGGCGGCATCTCGACCATGTCCCAGGAGTAGGGTCCGCTGCGGCCGTTAAAGACGGAAAGGCGAGAGTCGAAACTCTCGCCTTTCCGTGACTGGTGAGCGCGCCAGGGATCGAACCTGGGACCTATTGGTTAAAAGCCAATTGCTCTACCGACTGAGCTACGCGCCCGCGTTGTGCGGTGGTGGCGGAGGATACAAAAAGGGGGCCCCTGGGCCACAACTTTCCCTCCGCAAGAAACGAACTGTCAGACTTCGAGGATCTCCTTTTCCTTGCTGTCCTTGGTCCGGGTGACCTTGTCCTCGTAGGACTTCAACATCTTCTGGATCTCGTCGTGCAGCTGACGGTTCTCGTCCTCGGTCAGCTCGCCGTCCTTCTTGGCTCCATCGGCCTGCTTGTTCACGTCCCGGCGCACGTTGCGCATGGAGATGCGGCCCTCCTCGCACATCTCCTTGGCCTTGGCAGCGTATTTCTGGCGCTGCTCGCCCGACAGGGGCGGCAGGGACAGGCGTACGACCTTGCCGTCGGTATCGGGCGCGATGCCCAGGTTCGACTTCTGGAGCGCCTTCATGATGCCGTCGACGGCGGCGGCGTCGAAGGGCTTCATGGCGATCGTGCGCGCCTCGGGAATCGAGATGGCCGCCAGCTGGATCAGGGGCGTCAGGGTGCCGTAGTAGTCCACCCGAATGTTCTCGACCAGCGCCCCGGAGGCGCGCGACGTGCGGATGCCGCGCAGGGTCTCCTGGAGGTGCGTCATGGCCTTCTCCATGCGGGTCTCAGCTTCGGACAGAATGTCTTTGTAGCTCATGCTTCGCTCCTGATCAGGGTACCCAGGGATTCGCCCCGGATGACGCGCTCGAGATTGCCTGGCTCGAACAGATTGAACACGATGACGGGCAGGCTGTTCTCCATGCAGAGCGTGATCGCCGTGCCGTCCATGACCTTGAGCCCCTTGCTGAGCACATCCATGGGCGAGATGCTCGCAAAACGCTCCGCTGTCGGGTCGGCCATGGGGTCGGCGCTGTAGACACCGTCGACCTTGGTCGCCTTGAGCAGTACCTCACAGTCGAGTTCGGTGGCGCGTAGCGCAGCCGCCGTGTCGGTCGTGAAGAACGGGTTGCCGGTGCCGGCGGTCAGGATCACGACCCGCCCACCTGCGAGGTGCGCCTTGGCGCGGCGGTGCAGGAAGGGCTCGGCCACCTGACGGATCTCGAGCGCGCTCATGACGCGCGTCTCGACGCCCTCGCGCTCGACGGCATCCGACAGCGCCATGCCGTTGATGACGGTCCCCAGCATGCCCATGTAGTCGGCGGTCGAGCGGGCAGCACCCATGCGCGTGAATTCGGCGCCGCGCAGGATGTTTCCACCGCCACAGACGACGGCCACCTCAACGCCCAGCCCGACCACGCGTGCGATCTGCTTGGCGATGATCTCGACCTGGCCCGGGTCGATCCCGTTGCCATCATCGGCCCCGCCGAGGGCCTCGCCGGAGAGCTTGAGGAGAACGCGCTGGTAGGACATACGAGAAAGTATGGAGCCGGGGGGGGTGGCACGAACTGGACGGCCAGAGGATACGGCCTCACGGACAAGAGCGTGAGAGTTTTGGCGACCCGGGCGTTCGAGGACTCGAACGCCCGGGCCCCGGATCAGGCTCCGACGTCGAGGCGCGCGAAGTCGACGATCTTCGTGCCGGCACCGAGCTCCTGCTCGAGCGCCTTCTGCACGCTGACCTTGTCGTCCTTCACCCAGGGCTGCTCACTCACCACCGTGCCGGCGTAGAACTTGTCCAGCTTCCCGGAGACGATCTTCTCCTGGATCTCGGCCGGCTTGCTCTTGACCTCTTCCATGAAGATGGCGCGCTCGCGCTCGACCTGCTCGGCGGGGATCGAGTCACGATCCTTGCCGGTCGGGCTGAAGACGACGATGTGCATGCACAGGTCGCGCAGGATCGCGGCGGCCTTCTCGGCGTCGCCCGAGGTGGTCACGGAGACGATGGCGGCCTTCTTCTGATCGTGGTGCACGTAGCTGACCACGTAGCCGTCTGCGTTCTCGTAGCACACCGCACCAGCGACCTGGAAGTTCTCGCCCAGCTTGCCGATGAGCGCCTTCAGGGCGTCGCCGACGGTGGGCTCCTCACCGTTCCAGGGCTGCGCCGCGAGGGCGTCCCCTTCTGCGGATCCGTGCTCGAGGACGTGCGCACCGAACTCCGTCATGAAGCCCTCGAACTGGGGTGTCTTGGCCACGAAGTCGGTCTCGCAACTGATCGCGACGAGCGCCCCGCGCCGGCTACCCGACGCCGATACGGCGAGGGCGCGGCCCTCGGCCGTGTCGCGACCCGCCTTCTTCTCGGCTGCCTTGAGGCCCTGCTTGCGCAGGTGATCAAAGGCTGCCTCCACATCGCCATTCGTCGCAGTGAGCGCCTTTTTGCAGGCCATCATCCCGGCACCGGACTGCTCGCGCAGGTCACGGACAGTCTTTGCAGTAATTTCCGCCATCTCGAACCTCGTCGATCGTCGTCGATCTGTCTTCTGGCCCCGCTCGCGCGCGGCCGGTCCATGGGCCCACCGTTCGGGCCCTTACAGGGAAGGGTCGACCCTCGGAATGAGGCGGTCGACCCATTATGGATTCGTTGGGCGATCGCAGCACGGCGATCGCCCGGTTCACATCAGCCTGCGGGCCGCTGGAGCTACCGTCAGGGCAGCTCCCGGTCCCACGCGGCTTCGGTCAGGAAGGCTTGTCGCCGCCCTCGGTACTGGCTTCCACCTTCGGGGTGGCGTCGGTCGCTGCCGGCTCGTCGGCGGGCGTTTCGGCGGGCGTTTCGGCCGTAGCCACAGGCGTGACCTCGGCTGCAGGCGAAGCCTCGGCCGCCGGTGCTGCTGCCGCATCCGCGGTTTCGGCACCGTCTGCCTTGGGCTTGCGGCCCGGCAACGGACGCGTGCCACGGGTCGGCCGGGGCTCCCCGGACGGATCCGCGGGCGCCTGGTCGTGCTTCTCGGCTGCGCCCATCGAAGCGGAGGCTTCGCGGTGCTGGTGCCAGCCCTCTTCGACCGAACCCAGCAGCTGCTCGACGAGCAGACGCACGGACTTCAGCGCGTCGTCGTTGCCCGGGATGACGATGTCCACGTCGTCCGGCGAGCAGTCGGTGTCGAGAAAACCGATGACGACGATGCCCATCTTGCGGGCCTCGCGCACGGCGTTTCCTTCACGCGACGGATCGACGACGACCATGGCGCCCGGCATCGAGGTCATCTCGCGAATGCCACCGAGGTTACGCTCGATCTTGCGCTGCTCGCGGTTGAGGCTCGAGAGCTCCTTCTTGGTCAGGCGCTGGGCTTCGGCGACCTTTTCGTCGATCGCTTCCAGTTCCTCGAGACGCTTGAGGCGACTGCGGATGACCGAGAAGTTGGTCAGGGTGCCGCCGATCCAGCGCTCGGTAACGACCGGCATACCGGTGCGCTCACCGGCTTCCTGGATGATGCCCTTGACCTGGCGCTTGGTGCCAACCCAGAGGACTGTCTGACCTTCCGACGCGATGTGGAAGAGCAGGTTTTGCGCGCGAATGATGCCCCGCAGGGTCTCGCGCAGGCTGATGATGTGGATGAGATTCCGGCGGCCGTGAATGTACGGCGCCATCTTCGGATTCCACCGTGACACACGGCATCCGAAGTGCACACCCGCATCAATAAGTTGCTGTATGGTGAGTTTTTCCATGAACGAAATGAGTGAAGATTGGGCCTCGACGAGCCCGTCAGGACCCGAGGGGGACTCGCTTGCCATTGGCGATCGATCCACATCAGACGGCGACCGTTACCAGGCATTCCACAGGGCCAGGCAATGAGGCAAGCCGCAGGCGGCGAGCCATACCAGGACGTCAGAAATGCTCGGAGGGGCGCAGGATCCGCAGATTCAATCCCGGCAAATGAGTGCGAGAAGTCTACTGGGGAGCGATCTGGTGTCAATCGGATAGCCAACTACGCGTCGTGAGACCCCATCGCCCCCCGCCTGGCCCCCCACCACGGGCCCGAAGATGGGGCTCGGACCGCACCGCCCCGCTGGCCTGGGCTATACTTGCGACATCCTCGTTTCCCTCACCTCACCGACCATTGTCCCGGCCTTTCTGCCCGCCTCCCCGGGCGCTGGAGGCCCCGATGGGCCGGATTGAGGTCGGGCAACCAGCCCCACGACCCAGACCCACCGGCATGAGCCAAGCCCCCTTTGTCCTGACCTGCGACCACCGCGCGGAGGGTCTCTGGGAACGGATCCAGCCCCTCGCGGTGATGGGCATGCGGCTTGAACTCACGCGCACCCTGGCGCAGACGCGCGAGTTTCTGAACGGAACGCGACCCGACGTGTTGCTGATCGACCCCCTCGCACGCGGCGGCGTGGTCGAGCTGCAGCAGATCGAACAGGTCTCCGGCCAGGGCCCGCTCGCGCTACTGCTCGTGGCCGACTCGGAAGACCCGGGCCCGACGCTCGCCGTGACCCAGGGCCTGCGCCTCTCGACCTGGGACCTCATCTATCGCGACGCGCCGCTCGAGGAATACGCGATGCGTATCGAGCGGCTGCGCACGCAGATGGACCGCCTGTCGGAACTGGCCGAGGTGCGCTACCGCGCGACCCACGATGACCACACGGAGCTGCTGCGCCCACGCGCCTTCCAGGCGCGCCTGCGCGAGCACTTCTCGGCCGCCCATCGCCATCACTTTGACCTGGCCTTCGTGCTGCTCGACCTGGATGACTTCGGCCGGGTCAACAAGGAGCACGATCACACCGTCGGCGACCGCGTCATCGCGCGGGTGGGCGAGGTGATCCGCGACTGCTTGCGAGCCGAGGACGTGGGCGGGCGCCTGGGTGGCGACGAGTTCGCGATCGCGATCCCCTACACCTCGCGCATCGACGCCGCGCGTGTCGTGAACCGCCTGCGCGACCAGATCTTCGCACTGACCGGCAAGATCGAGGGCGCGCCACTCGAGGTGCACGTCAGCGCCAGCCTCGGCTTCGAGACCTTCGATGGCCTCGACCTGGATTCCGTCGAGGAGATGCGCCGGCACGCGGAGATCGCCCTGCGCCACGCCAAGCGCAGCGGCGGCAACCGTGGCGTCTTCTACCGCAGCGTGAGCCCGGATCAGGACTCAGGGACGACGCACGAGAATCGGGCGTAGCCAGTCGGCCCGATCGGCCATCCACAGATCCGTGGAGGGGTCGACCTCCAGGACGAGCTCGCGCGCGCCGGTCAGGTCCACGCGGCCCAGATCCAGGGGCGGGTCCCCGCCGCGCATGATCGGACTCTCGTAGCGTTTCTCGCCATCAACCAGCACGCGAAAGACGACGGAGCCGCGCCGCGGCAGCGCCAGAACGCTGTCATCGATGGCCACCTGGCCGCGCAGGGTCTGCCATTCGCTGCCAAGGTCCCACACGATGCGACTGGGCGCCTGCACCCCGATGCCGCGTGCCCACGTTCGACCACCGGCGCTTAGCGCGGCCCCCGTGCGGGCACGATCCATGCGCGGCGGCCAGACCATGCCAAGGTCGTCACCCGTCGGTGAAACCGGCCCCAGGTCGCTGGGCGTCAGGGCGGAGAGGAAGCGATAACTGCCGTCGTCGACGGCGATCTCGGAGATCGCGGCCGCGGGCAGGAACAGGTCCGGATTGCCGCCCGTCGCCACATGGCAGCCGTTGCCATCCATGGACAGCAGCCGGCCGTGCAGACGACTCTGGCCACGCAGATCCACGACGATCGGCAGGCCGACGTCCGACGCTGGTTCGGCGTCACCCTCGAGATCCTCGATGAAGAGTGCCGCGACCTCTGACCACGGGTAGAGCCGCTCGCCAAGGCCTCCCTCGAATCGAACACCGTCCGACTCGAAACTCTGAAACAGCCCGTCGATACGGTCGACACCGGCGCCGCGGCGGCGGAAGAGTCGGTCGCCCTCCACCGCGGCGACCACGGCGACATCTCCGTCAAACGGAAGGCGCTGGCGAAAGATGAGTCCCGCGACGTCCTCGATCGACAGGGTCACGAGCGCGCCGCCCACGATCTCGAGCTCGATGCGGTCCCCGTCGCCCGAGCGCAACGCGCCCATCAGCACGTCGCCATGTTCCGTCGAGAGCACCTCGACCTGGTCCTCCGGGTCGGTCGCGAGCGGCGCGGGCTCGGGCAGACCCCGGTAGCGCACGAAGACCACATCGAGCTGGCGCGCGTCTTCGACGCGGAACTCTGCCAGCGGAACCTCGCGCACGTCCCCCGCGAGGGTCTCGAGCTGAACCTGTGGCTCGCGGTCGACCTCGATGAAGTCGCCGGTCTGGCCGGAACGCTCGGACGCGCGCAGGCCGCCCGTGGGAAGACAACAGAGGAGTCCGATCAACAGGGTGAGGTACTTCACGGTCAGGTCGAGGGTCCGAGATCCGCCCGTGCGAGTCAAGCTCCTCCCAACCGCCCGGATGCCACGGGAAGGCCCATGCCAGGATGGCAGAGGTCCAGTTCGACGGCGGCCCCCCCTGCCAATTAGGCAGCGGAGTACCCAGTGGCCATGCCCACAAGTATCTAAAGGACAAGGAGATAGGAAAGGACGCGGCTTCGGCACCCTTCTTGCTAACCGAGCATAAGACATGAGGGCCAGCGCTCCAGCTGGAGCAGCACGGCCGATCACGTTTCATCCATCCGACACCGCTCAATCAGGGACACAGAAAAGAATCACGATGGCCAAGCAGATGGTTTACGAAAGCGACGCGCGCGAAGCGATCCGTCGCGGCGTCGAGAAGCTCGCCAAGGCGGTCACCTCCACCCTCGGACCGCGCGGCCGCAACGCGATCCTCGACAAGGGTTGGGGCGCGCCGACCGTGACCAAGGACGGCGTCTCCGTCGCCGAAGAGGTCCAGCTGCAGGATCCCTATGAGCAGATGGGTGCGCAGCTCGTGAAGGAAGTCGCCAGCAAGACCAGCGACGTCGCCGGCGACGGCACGACCACCGCGACCCTGCTGACCGCAGCCATCTTCAATGCCGGACTGCGCGCTGTCACCGCGGGCGCCGCGCCGGTCGTTATCAATAGGGGCATGCAGGACGGCGCGCGCAAAGTCGCCGAGGCGCTCACGAAGCTCGCTAAGCCGGTCAAGGGCACGAACGAGATCCGTCAGATCGCGACGATCTCCGCCAACAACGACCTGGCCGTCGGCAAGCTGATCGCCAAGGCCATGGAGAAGGTCGGCAAGGACGGCGTCATCACCGTCGAGGACGGCAAGACGCTCGAAACCGAGGTGGAAGTCGTCGAGGGCATGCAGTTCGACCGTGGCTACCTCTCGCCGCACTTCGTGACCGACCCGCAGACCATGGAGTGCTCATTCGACCGCGCTCGCATCCTGGTCCACGAGGGCAAGATCTCGAACGTCCAGACGCTCCTGCCCCTGCTCGAGTCGATCAAGGCCGACGGCGGCCAGCTGCTGATCATCGCGGAGGACGTCGATAGCGAGGCCCTGGCGACCCTGGTCGTCAACAAGCTGCGCGGCGTGCTGCAGTGCTGCGCAGTCAAGGCTCCCGGCTACGGCGACCGTCGCAAGCAGATGCTGCTCGATATCGCCAGCACCACTGGCGCCAAGCCGTTCATGAAGGATTCCGGCGTCGAGCTCGACAGCATCGAAGCCAAGGACCTGGGCAGCGCCCGCCGCGTCGTCGTCACTGGCGACGCCACGACGATCGTCGATGGCAAGGGCAACCGCAAGGACGTCCAGGTGCGCATCGACCAGATCCGTTCCGAGATCGAGTCCACGACCTCTGACTACGACCGTGAGAAGCTCCAGGAGCGCCTCGCCAAGCTGACCGGCGGGATCGCCCAGATCAACGTCGGCGGCGCAACGGACACCGAGGTCAAGGAGCGCAAGGCCCTGATCGAGGACGCCCTGCACGCCACGCGCGCGGCCGTCGAGGCCGGTGTGCTTCCCGGCGGCGGAGTCGCCCTGCTGCGCACGCGCGAGGTGCTCAAGAAGATGCACACGGGCACCGACGACGACTACGACATGGGACTCGACATCCTTTATGAGGCTCTGTCCGGACCGTGCCACACGATCGCTGCCAACGCGGGCCACGATGGCCCCGTCGTCTGCCACCGCATCCTGCGCGAGAAGAAGTCCACATGGGGCTTCGATGCCCTCAAGGGCGAGTACGGCGACATGCTCGAGATGGGCATCATCGACCCGGCCAAGGTGACCCGTGCGGCACTTCAGAACGCCGTCAGCGTGGCCAGCCTGCTGCTCACGACCGACGCGTTGATCGTCAACAAGCCCGAGCCCGCCAAGGCCGGTCCGCCCGAGGGAATGGACGGCATGGACGGCATGGGCGACATGGGCGGTATGGGCGGCATGGGCGGCATGGGTGGCATGGGCTTCTAAGCCCGCACCCACGACCCGACACACGACGAACACACACACGAATCCAAAGAGTAGAAGCAAGAAACCAATGGCCAAGCAGATCCTGTTCGACGACGCCGCCCGTCAGAAGATGAAGAGCGGCATCGAGAAGCTCGCGAAGACCGTGCGTGTCACGCTCGGACCCGCGGGAAGAAACGTCATCCTCCAAAAGTCCTTCGGTAACCCGCACGTCACCAAGGACGGTGTGTCGGTCGCCAAGGAGATCGAGCTGTCCGATCCCTTCGAGAACATGGGCGCCAAGCTCGTGCTCGAGATCGCCAACAAGACCAACGATGTCGCCGGTGACGGAACCACGACCGCCACGGTCCTCGGCTCCGCCATCTTCAGCGAGGGCCTCAAGTACCTCACCACGGGCGTCAACACGATCGCCCTGCGGGCCGGTATCGACAAGGCTGTCGAGATCGCCGTCGAGTCGATCGAGAAGCAGTCGCGCAAGGTCAAGACACGCGCCGACAAGGAGAGCGTCGCCACGATCTCGGCCAACAACAACCGGGAGATCGGCGCGCTGCTCGCGGATGCCTTCGAGAAGGTCGGGGACGACGGCGTCACGACCGTCGAGGAGAACCAGGGCCTGGAGACCGAGCTCGAGATCGTCGAGGGCATGGACTTCGACAAGGGCTACCTCTCGCCCTACTTCGCCACGGACCTCTCCAAGCTCACCTGTGAGCTTGAGGACCCGTGCATCCTGATCCTGAACAGCAAGGTCAGCTCGGTGCGTGAGTTCGTGCCGGCGCTCGAGGCTGCCATGGGCACCGGACGCCCGCTGCTCATCATCGCCGAGGACATCGAGGGCGAGGCCCTGACCGCGCTCGTGATCAACCGCCTGAAGGGCGTCCTCAACGTCTGTGCCGTCAAAGCACCCGGCTTCGGCGACCGTCGCAAGGCCTACCTCGAGGACATCGCCGCCCTGACCGGCGGCACGGCCATCACCGAGGAGATCGGTATCCCCCTTGACCAGGTCACCGTGGAGCACATGGGCCGCGCCAAGCACGTGCGCATCACCAAGGACAACACCACCATCATCAAGGGCGCCGGTAGCAAAAAGGCCATCGACGAGCGCTGCAAGCAGATCCGCGTTCAGATCCAGAACACGAAATCGGACTACGACCGCGAGAAGCTCGAAGAGCGCCTCGCCAAGCTGTCCGGCGGCGTGGCCCTGATCAAGGTTGGCGGCAAGACCGAGGTCGAGATGAAGGCCACCAAGGACCTCGTCGAGGACGCCCTGAACTCGACCCGTGCGGCCATCCAGGAAGGTGTCGTCCCCGGCGGCGGCGTCGCGCTATTGCGTGCGGCCGCGGCCGTTGGCGAGGCGCGTTTCAAGGGTGACGAGCGCTTCGGCGCGCTCATCATCGAGAGAGCGCTCGAGGCGCCCTTGCGTCAAATCGCAGAGAACGCAGGTGTCGACGGCTCGGTCGTCGCGGAGTCCATCCGTGAGAAGGGTAAGAGCTTCGGCTTCAACGCCCTGACCTGCGAGTACGAGGACATGTTCAAGGCGGGCATCATCGACCCGGCCAAGGTGGTTCGCACGGCGCTTCAGAACGCCGCGTCGATCGCCGGGCTGTTGCTGACGACCGACTCGATGATCACGGAGATCAAGAACGATGCGCCCACCGCGGGCAGCATCGCCTGAACGACCCCGTTCTCCGTCAGTCATTGCCTTGATAAAGTGGCGGCGGGACCCAGCGTGTCCCTCCGCCACTCTTGTATTCCGAGCCCGTACTGGCTCCCCCGCCCGAGCACTGATCCATGGCAGAGAAACGCGACTACTACGAGGTCCTGGGAGTCCCCAAGGACAGCAGCGAGGACGATCTCAAGCGCTCCTATCGCAAACTGGCTCTCAAGTACCACCCGGACCAGAACCAGGGTGACGAGGGCGCCGAGGCACGCTTCAAGGAGGCCGCGGAGGCCTACGACATCCTGCGCGATCCCCAGAAGCGGGCCCAATACGACCAGTTCGGGCACCGTGCTTTCGGACCTAGCGGGCAAGCCGGCGGGCATTCCTTCACGAACGTCGAGGACATCTTCTCGGCATTTGGCGACGTCTTCGGCGGCCGCAGCGGCGGCGGTGGTGGCGCATTTGGCGACCTGTTCGGCGGTGGCCGACGCGCGCGCTCAGGCCCGCAGCGCGGACGCGACCTGAAGATCGTCCTGGAGCTCACCCTCGAAGAGATCGATGAGGGCGTCGAGAAAACCGTGTCGCTCAAGCGTCGCGATGCCTGCGAGACCTGCAAGGGCTCGGGCGCCAAGGAAGGCACCGGCAAGAAGAGCTGCGCGACCTGTGCCGGCCGTGGACAGGTCGCACGCAATGCGGGTTTCTTCACCATGGCACAGACCTGCCCAACCTGCCGCGGCGCGGGCCAGGTGATCGAATCGCCCTGTGGCGACTGCGATGGAACCGGCGGCAAGCAGGACCGCGCCGAGATCCAGATTCACATCCCGGCCGGTGTCGAGGAGGGAGTCCGGCTGCGGGTCACGGGCGAGGGCGACGCCGGCATGCCCGGCATGGCGCGCGGCGACCTCTACTGCGTGATCCAGGAGAGCGAGCACCCGGTCTTCCAGCGCAGCGGCCCCGACGTGCTGACCGAAGTCCCCTTCTCCTACGCGCAGCTGGCCCTGGGCGACAAGATCGAGATCCCGACCCTGCGCGGCCGGGTCGACATGACGGTCCCCTCGGGCACGCAGAGCGGCAAGGTGTTCAGGCTCCGTGGACAGGGACTGCCACACATGGAAGGCCGCGGTCGCGGCGACCAGCTGGTGCGCGTCTTCGTGCAGATCCCGGAGAAACTCACAGATCGACAGAAAGAGCTCCTGCAGGAGTTCAAGACCATCGAAGACGAGCAGGACGGCGGCAAGTCGTTCCTCGACAAGATCATGAACTACTTCAACGGATGAGTAACATGAACGAAAACGCGACTCGAGAAGAGCCGTCGCCCGAAGAGACCGACGGGGGCAACCAGCCGAGCAACGACGGCGCCAGCAGCGAAACGGACACGGCGTCCGAAGCCAGCGCGCCCGAGTCCGAACTCGAAACCCTCACGCGCGAGCGCGACGACTACCTGAAGCACTGGCAGCGCGCGCAGGCGGACTATCAGAACCTGAAGCGCCGGGCGATCTCCGATACGGACGCAGCCCTGCGGCGCTCCCAGGCGGGGCTCCTGAACGAGATCCTGCTGGTGCTCGATCACCTGGACATGGCCCTGACCACCCAGTGCGAGTCAGCCGATGCGAAGAACCTGCTGGTCGGCGTCCAGATGACACGCGATCAGCTGATGGCCGCACTGAAGCGTCAGGCGGTCACGGCCATCGACGTGATCGGCGCCTTCGATCCGGCCGTGCACCAGGGCGTAGCCACCATCGCGACGGACGAGCACGAGCCGGGACAGATCCTGGACGTGGTTCGCAGCGGCTGGATGCACCAGGACCTCGTGCTGCGCTTCGCGCAGGTGAGAGTCGCTGCACGCCCGGAGCCCGAGTCCGAACCGGATGGCGAGGCAGCTGACGAGGCCGTGGAAGGCTGATGCCCACCTACGACTACAAGTGTGATGGCTGCGGGGCCGAGATGGAGATCTTCCACTCGATGACCCAGTCGGCGAAGCGCAAGTGCCCCGAGTGCGGCAAGCTGAAGCTCGTGCGTCAGATCGGCGCGGGCGCGGGCTTCCTGTTCAAGGGCAGCGGCTTCTACGAGACGGACTACCGCTCCAAGTCCTATCAGGACGGCAAGAAGGCGGACGAGAAGGCCAAGGAGACGCCCAAGAAGGCGAAGGCCGACAAGCCGAAGAAGTCCGAGTCGAAGGGCGAGAAGAGCTAGCCCAGGAAGAGTTCGCCGATGAGGTCGGCGATCGCGTCAGAGTCATGGTCACCGATCACGCGATCAGCGGCGTCGGTGGCGGACGGCGTCGAGTTGGCCATCGCCACCCCCAGACCTGCGGCCTGCAGCATGGGCACGTCGTTGGACGCATCCCCCACGGCCACGACGCGCTCGGGTAAAATGCCCGCGCTGTCATACAGAACGCGCAAGGCCTCTGCCTTGCCTCTACAGGGCGCGTGCGCATCCACCACCTGCATCGTGCTTCCGCGCTGAGACGGAAGCATCGCGAGCGGAAAGTGGGTCAGGTACATCGGCTGCCCAACGAACGCCTCTACCCGATGCACCAGGTCCTCCGAGCCGGCCTCATGCTCGCCCAGGAAGCTGATGCGCATGGTGTAGTCCTGGCGTAGCTCGTCGCGGCCAACGTTCTCTACCAGTTGCAGACCGGCCAGCGCCTCGCGCTCGTGCTCGGTTCGTGGAACGCTCGAGAGCTTCCTATTGGCGAGCATCACCAGAGTCAAGAGATCCAGTTCCTGGCCCAGGGCCAGGAGTCGCTCGACAGTCCGGTTCGAGAGCGTGCGCTCCTCGAGCATCTGATCGGTCTGCGGGCAGTAGAGCCCTGCGCCGTTGAACACGACAGCGCTACCGTCGAGCCCCAGACTGTCGAGCACGGGTCGCGTCGCGATCCTGGACCGACCGGTCGCCACCATGACCCGCACGCCACTCGCCTCTGCCGCACGCAGCGCCTCGATATTGCGCGGGCGGATCTGGCTCTCCGCATCCAGCAGCGTGCCGTCGAGGTCGAGCAGGATGGCGTCGAATTCGCGCTTGGAGCTTGAGGACATGGGAAAGGCCGCCGGCGCATGGAGCGCGCCGACGGCCTGAGTCTACCGAACTGCGCGGGCGCTGCCCGCTGCAATCGGTCAGGGCAGCTCGAAGAGCGCTTCCCTGGTCTCGCCAGCGATCACCTCGATGGTCTGCTCCGGAGCTCCCTCACCGCCCGGGCTGCCCATGGGCGCCAGCTTGATCGACCAGGTGCCGACGTGCAGCCCCGTCAGTTCGGTCTGTCCGTCGCCGCGCAGGACCGCGATCTCCGGGGACACGGGCTCCTCGCTGTCGCCCGTGAAACTGGCGCGCACGATCTGATTGCCGACCGGTTCGCCCGCACGCGTGGCGATGACCTTGATCCGTCCAGCCGCCAGGAG
>JBLHKW010000121.1:0-16834 GCA_047618565.1 Planctomycetota bacterium | reverse complement strand
AGACTTTGCGGCCCCAGGAACGTGCTCTGACGACCCAGGAGGGAGCGGAATCGCACACTGGGGGCCCCCGCGAACCGCCACACAACTCCGACGGACTGCTAGCCCGAATAATTCATGAAGACGCGGCCCAAACGCGACGACCGGCCGGCTTCGCCGTCGATTCGGCTCGCGCTTCATGAATTATCCGGGCTAGCAGACCGTTGATAAAGTCATTCGGCGCCAGGCCGGCATCCTCCACTCCGGTGCGGCGCCCGAAAACCTCGCCGAATCCACCGATTCGCCTGCGTTTCCAGGCTCCACACCGAAGCGGATGCTGGCGGCCTGGCGCCGAAGCACTTTATCAACGGCCTGCTAGCGACCCGCGGGCCGGAAGCCCAGGTCGGAGGCGCGCTGCTCGTCGTCCAGGAAGACGAGATGGTCGGGGCGCACCTTGCGCAAGGCCGTCGATTCCGGCTGGTGGTAGTTCAAGGTCGAGGAACAACCCACGATCCGAAAGGGCAGAACTCGATCGCAGTACGCGCAGTGGGCGCGCAGCGGCGAGCGTGAAGCGATCCAGAACCCCGGGTCGACGTGGCGCCGTTCCGTGCGCGAGATGCACGTCGGATTGGGGCACGGGTTCTCACCGATCCGGACGGGCCAGCTCTTGCGCTGCTCGCTCGGTCCACTGGCCTTGCGGTCCAGCTGCCCGAGCAGCGATGCCAGGATCGCCATCCGTATGGGGACGCCGCGAGCGGCCTGCTTGAAGTAGATGCTGCGTGGGTCCCCGTCGATCTCGGAGCTGATCTCATCCCGCCGCGGAAGGGGATGCATCACGACCGCGTCGCGTAGCGATTCGGCGGCCATCGTACGCTTCTCGAGCCGCAGGTAGTCGCCGCCCTTCTCCTCGCCCCCGTCGTAGCGCTCCGTCTGCGGACGGGTCATGTAGACCGCATCGACGCGCTCGACCTCCCAGCCCTTGGCGTCGGTGAACAGGCTAAGCTGGTGCGGCTTCTGGGGCGTCAGGTAAACGGCATCGCTACTGGCTGCGAGATCGCCCAGCCTGCGGGCGTCCGCGCGAACGGGCTCGACGTTGAACTCGTCGCGCAGACGCTCGAGCACGTACTTCGGCATCTCGAAGCCCGGCTGCGGGACGCACACAATGTTCGCGCCGAAACGCGCCAGCGCATGCGCAAAGGAGTGCACGGTCCGGCTGTACTTGAGATCCCCGGCCAGCACCACGTCAAGCCCCTCGATGCGCCCGCGCTCGACGTGCAAGTTGTAGAGGTCGCACAGCGTCTGGGTCGGATGCTCGTGACTTCCGTCACCCGCGTTGATGACGGGCACCGGCGAATATTGGGCCGCCAGACGTGCGGCGCCGTCACTCGAGTGGCGCAGCACGATCACGTCGGAGTAGGCGCCTCCGACGACGCGCACCGTGTCCGCCAGGGACTCGCCCTTGGCCGCACTCATGGTCATCACATCGGCGGCCGTGATCACGCCCCCACCGAGGCGCAACATGGCGGACTCGAAGGACAGCCGGGTGCGGGTCGAAGCCTCGTAGAAGAGGCTGGCGGAGATCAGCCCGCGGCAGAGGCTTGGGTGCCCGCGCGGCTCTTCGGCGAACCTGTCCGCGCACTCGAATAGCTCACTGATCTCGTCCAGGGAGAGATCGTCGATGGAAACAAGGTGCCTGATCGCAGTCATCTGAGCACGGCCTGGTAGTTGTCCCGGGCCCCGGGTTGGGCGCCGAGGTCCCACATGCAAGGGGGCCGCTCCTCAGGGGCAGAGAGTATCCGCAAGGCGGGCGTCTATCAATGCAGCAGGCGCTCGAGCCAGGATTCGGCACCAGGGTTCCCGGGCAGCGCGGGGGCGCCGGCGGCGGCCGCGCGCGCGGCGTCGGCAAGCCCGCGCAGGGCCAGCACCTGGCCCGGCTCGAAAGGAACCGCGCGTCCGGGCCGCCACAGGTCCGGATGCGGCGAGAGCAGCTCGAAACGCGCCTCGAATCGCGCCTGCACAGCGGCAACGGCGCGCGCGGGCTCGCCCTTGGCCGAGACCCCCCCCACCGGCCAGTCAGACGGGTCGCCGCGGAGTTCGTCACAACAGGTCCAGAGAATCGCCGCGCCCCCCTCCTGCGGCTCGAGGTCCACCTCGGCGCGGGTCGCCCGACGTAGCTCGAGTCCCCAGTCCGCCTCTCGACGCACGGATTCAGCCAGCTGCTGGCCGGCGCGCTCCACGGCGGCGGCATCGGCCACCTGCCCGGTCTCGGGCGCTGGCAGGTCGCGCTGACCCGCCGTGTCCACCAGCAATACGGGCCACGGACCTAGCTGGGCCCGCTCCGCGATCGCATCGCGCGTCGTCCCCTGCTCGGGACTGACCAGCGTACGCTCGGACCCGACGAGCAGGTTGAACAGGGTCGACTTGCCCGCGTTGACCGGTCCTGTCAGCACGATCGTCGTGGCATCGAGCAGGTAGGACGCGCGCCGCCCGCGTTCCTGCAGGGTCGTGACGGCGGCCATCAGCTCGGCCGCCGGCAGGCCGCGCAGGCCCTGTATCTCGCGCTCGAAAGCGCCCTCGGCCTGATCCAGGAGAATGCGCGCGCCCAGCTCGCTCGCGGCGCCCGACATGCGCCCCCAGGCACGCTCGGCAGGGCTCGACGGGGGTGCCTCCGAAGCCGGCGGCACGGCCCCATCGTCGGGGCCCTTCAGGATGGCGAGCACGCGCGCCACGAGCGGCGGGCTGCCGTGGACGTGAACCTCGAACCCGTCGTCAGCGCGCTGCAGCACCAGCGCCTCGTCGAGCTGCTCGCCGCCACTCACGAGCCGGACCAGGCGTGGACCGGGGTCGGGTGACCCGTCCGGATCGCCCCATTCCACCCCGATGCGGCGCAGCCGCTCGCGCGCGCCGGAACCACGCAGGACGACGACGGCCACTCCGCCCGATGCGGGCGCCGTCCACTGTTCGATGCGCATCACGTGGAAGCCTGTCCGACTGATCGGGCACAGGCTGCCAGCCCTTCGAGTACGAGGTGCGGCGCCTCGACGATCTCCCAGCCGGCAGCGGCCAGGGCCTGCGCAACGAACCCACGCGCCCCCCCGGTCAGCACGAGCGTCGCCAGTTCCAGGCCACTCTCCGAACGCACTCCATCGGCGAGGCGCAGCGCAGCCCCCGCAACTGTATGCGCCACGCCCGCCTCGAGCGCCGCGCGGGTGTCTCGACCGAGGGCGGGTGCATCGGGTCGCGGACTGACCCCGTAGAGCTGTTCGGGGCCGGCCAGGGCCTCCGCCACGAGCTCGGGCCCGGGTGCGATGGCGCCGCCGAGGAAGGTCCCGGCCGAGGCGCCATCGGTCGTGGCGCGCGTGACGACATCCACGGTCATCGCAGTCCCCACGTCGACGACGACGGCCGCCTCGAGCCCGCGCGCCAGTGCGGCGCGCGCAGCGTACAAGCGGTCGAGTCCCACGGTCTCGGGCGAACGCACAGCCATCTGCAACCCTGGCGCGGGGTTCACCTCGACACGCAATCCGAGCTCGGCCTCGACGAGGGCCATGATGCCCGTTGCACGCGCCGGGTCGCAGACCACCGACGACACCGCATGGCCGACGGCCGGCCCGAGAGCCAGCCACGGCCCCCACTGGGAACCGACCTGGTCGTAGGTCAGGCTCAGGGCGCGCTCGAGTGTCCCCGTGCCCTTGAACCAACCCGCCTTGAAGCGACGGTTGCCCAGGTCGAGCGCCACGAAGGGAGCGTCCATGGGCAATCCGGCGTCAGTCCGAGGGGCTCTCGTAGACGACGGTCCGCTCGCGCCCGAGGTTCTCGACCACGACTTCCCAGACCGAATAGCGGTCCTGGTTGTTCTTCACGAACTTGACGGCCTCTTGCTTGCTCGTCACAGGGTGGCCATTGATGCTCTTGATGATGTCGCCCGCCTGGGCGCCATGACGCTCGGCCACAGAGCCCGGCTGCACGCGCGTGACCTCGACGCCGTTGCGCTTTCCGGTCCGCTCGTCGTAGTGCACGCGCGTCCCCACCTCGTGCGTCAGCACCTGAGCGAAGTTCTGGCCGAGGTACTCCGCGTCCTTGGTTCCGATGCGGTACTTGTTGGTACCGACCAGCGTGGTCTCCTCCGGACGGAAGGCGACCTGATTCTTGGCCACGGGGATACTGAACCCGCCGGTTACCGGGTGGCGCTCCCCGCCAGGCCCGACGCGCACGATCAGGGCCTCATCACCACCGCCCGCTGCAGGTGACAGGGTCTCATCGCCGCGCGCCTCATTCGCGAAGCTAAAGACGACGCCATCGACGTCGATCTTCTTGAGCGTGATGCCATCGTGCGGCGCGGGCAGGGTCTCGCCCTCGCTCAGCGTGCCCTGCTCGGCGGTGATCCCGTTGCCGAGATAGCGCACGAGAATGCAGCTGTCCGCAGAGTCCCCCAGGTCGACCTGAATCATCAGGATCGAGAGCAGACTCGCGACCGGCACGTACACGGGACCGGCCGGTTCGACCGGGCCCTTCTCGACCACGCGCGTGGGGACCACGGCCTTTTGGCCGGTCCAGTTCATGTCGACGTAGGTGCGCTTGATGTCCCCGTAGTCGGTGCGCTCCGCAACCTGGATCGTCAGATCCAGGTTCTCGTCGAGCAGGGTCTTGACCGCGACCGGATCGACGGTCGCCGTGCTCTGATCGAGGTGTTCGTAGAAGTCCCACACGTGGTAGGACAGGTAGAGCGTGGCAGCGACCGAGGTCGACCAGCAGACGGCCTTGATGGTGGTTACGTTCATCGGAGTCTCCGCGCGCCCTGGATCGTGGGAGGATATCGCACCTGGGCGTGCGCGGGGAGGGCCGATTATCGGCCCCGGCCACGAATGGATCAAGTGGCCAGCGGTTCGACACCTGGTGGCACTCCACTCACAGGCCGTGGTCGAGGATCGGTGCTCTCTGCGGGCACCTGGACAGGCGCGAGCCTTGGGGCTCGCAGGGGCTACGACGTCGGACCGAAGCCCCTATTCCCGCCGCGTCTCGAAAGTCGCAGGGAATCCGGTCCGCGGGCCGGATCGCCCGACGCCGGCGGCGCCGCACCGGCCTCGGTCGGCGACTGGACCCTGTCGGCGCTGGCCCGGATGCCGCGCAGGGCGAGCAGCAGCTCGTCCGGACGGTCGCTGGCGGACAGGGCGTCGTTCAGGTCGACCCTCTGGGCCTCGACCAGCTGACGTAGGCACTCGTTGTAGGAGATCAGGCCAGACTCGGCGCCGGCCTCGATCACGCGGGCCATCTCGGTGGTGTTGCCCTCTTCGATCAACTCGCGCGTGTGCGGCGTGGGAATCATGAGCTCGAAGGCCGGAACCAGGCCGCCTCCGGACTTGCGCGGGATCAGTCGCTGACTGAGCACGCCGGCCAGGTTGGAAGCCATGCGCTGGCGGATCTGGGCGTGGCGCTCGGCCGGGAAGAAGCCGAGGATGCGGTCCACGGTCTGGGCCGCATTGACCGTGTGCATGGTCGACAGCACCAGGTGGCCGGTCTCGGTCGCCTCGAGAGCTGCAACGACGGTCTCGGCGTCACGCACCTCACCGATGAGGATCGCGTCCGGGCTCTGACGCAGCGCGTGCCGCAGGCCGTCGCGGAACGAGGTCGTGTCCGTTCCGATCTCGCGCTGACTGATGATGCAGTTCTTCTCGCGGAAGATCAGCTCGATCGGATCCTCGAGCGTCACCACGTGACGCTCGACGTTCTCGTTCATGTACTGGATCATCCCGGCCAGCGTGGTCGACTTACCCGAACCGGCGATGCCGGTCACGAGTATCAGGCCACGCTTGCGCATGGCCAGGTCGCGCAGTTCCGTGGTCGGCAACTCGAGCTGCTCGAGCGATGGCGGATTCTCGCCGATGCGCCGGATGACGACTGCGGGCTCGCCCATCTGCTTGTAGGCATTCAGGCGAAAACGGCCGAGTCCATCCAGATGGATGGCAGAGTCAGCCGAGCCGGTCTTGCGCCATTCCTCCATGCGGCGGCGTCCCATGACACCCTCGAGCACCTCGAGCAGCGGCCCGGGGCCCGGCACTCGACCCGGCAGGAACGAGATCTTGCCATCGATACGGAGGGAGGGGCGACCCCCCGCACGGAGGATCAGGTCACTCGCGTTGCTCTTCGCCATGACGGCCAGCCAGGACTCGACCTGGTGCCGGGGCGACGAATTGGATGCGGCAGCCGCCGCGTCCGCCTGAGCGGGGTTGTCCTTGGCGACGAGGCGTTGAACGCGCCCCTTGGACGACTGCTGCGCGGAAGCTCCGTTACCCGCTGCAGGGGCCGGCGCGGCCGGCTGTGCGCCATTGGCAGGCGCTTGCGCGGCCGGCCGCATGGGCATCGGAACGGCACGCATGCCCGGAACCGGTGCAGGCAAGGGCGCGCTCGGCTGCTGCGGCGGCTGCGGCTGCGGTTGTTGCTGCGGTTGCGAGTTGGGCGTCACGGCCTTGAAGCTCGCTTCGTCGTCGGGAATGTTGAATGAAGCGCTCAAAGGGGCATCCTCGCCACACGTTCGGGAAACGGCCACCGCGCACCTCTGGCGTGCAGCGATATCGGAACGTCTCCTGAATCGACCCGTGGGCCTGCCCGGCTTGACCCTACTTCGAGATCCCGATGCGGTTGGCGGCCATCAGCAGCTCCTGCAGACCGCGTCCCTCGACGGCAGAAATCCGCATTACGGGCTCTCCAATGGCCGTCTCGAGCTCCTGGATGCCGGCTTCGCACTCCTCGCTCTCCACCTTCGATGCCACCACGATGCGTGGTTTTGCGGCCAGCTCCGACGAGAATGCGGCCAGCTCGTTCTCCACGACCCGATAGGCCTCCACCGGGCTCTGGTCCGCCACAGGGGTCACATCGACCAGGTGCAACAGCACCCGGCAGCGCTCCACGTGCTTCAGGAAACGATGGCCCAGGCCCTGGCCGTCCGCGGCGCCCTCGATCAACCCCGGCAGGTCCGCGACGACCAGTGAATCGAAGTCGGGCAGGCTGGCGATCGCCACGACGGGCGAGAGGGTGGTGAAGGGGTAGTCCGCGATCTTCGGTGTGGCCGCGGTCCAGCGCGAGAGCAACGTCGACTTGCCCGCGTTCGGGAGCCCCACGAGGCCCACCTGGGCGAAGATCTTCAGCTCGAGCCGCAAGCCACGCTCCTCGCCGAGCCGCCCCTTGGTGGTCTGGCGCGGTGCCTGGCGAATCGAGTTGGCGAAGCGCACATTGCCAAGGCCGTGCCGCCCGCCCTGGGCCACCACCAGGCGCTGGCCATCGGCCGCCAGATCGCGCAGAAAGTTGCCGCGCTCGTTGTCGTAGACCTGGGTCCCGACGGGCACGCGCAGGACCAGGTCCTCCGCGCGCGAACCGGTGCGCTTGCGGGGGCCGCCGGGGCGCCCGTTGCCGGCGTGGTAGCGCGGTACGCGCCCGACGCTCAGGAGCGAGTTCATGTCCTCCGATGCGACGAGCACGACGCTACCGCCGTCGCCGCCATCACCCCCATCGGGGCCACCGCGCGGGGCATACTTCTCCCGCCGGAAGGAAGCGAGTCCATCGCCGCCCCTGCCTGCCCGCACCTCGATGATCGCTTCGTCGCGAAACATGACGTCTGGCGCCGATCAGGCCCCGGAGTTCCAGGGCATCACGACCACCGACCGCACACCAGCCAGGACGGCCAGCGGACGTTGGATCAGGCCCCGACCAACGGATCGACGTGAACGCGCCGCTCCGACTGGAAGCGAACGGTCCCATCGAGCAGGGCGTACAACGTGTAGTCGTTGCCCAGGCCGACGTTCTTACCCGGCTTGAAGCGAGTACCGCACTGGCGCACGAGGATCGTGCCCGCGGTGACCGCCTGGCCACCGTAGCGCTTCACGCCACGAAATTGGGGGTTCGAATCTCGCCCGTTGCGAGTCGATCCCTGTCCCTTCTTATGTGCCACAGCTAAATCTCCTGTCAGGCTGAATGAATCGGGCGATCAGCCCTGGATGTCCGTGATGCGCACGCGGGTGTAATTCTGGCGGTGACCCGTCTTGCGACGGATGTTCTTGCGACGCCGAAAGCGGAAGACCACGATCTTCTTGCCCTTCGAATCGCCGATCACCTCACCGGTGACGCGCGCGCCTTCGACGGTCGGCTTGCCCACCTTGGGGGCGCCGTCGCCACCGACGAGGAGCACTGTCTCGAACTGGATTTCCTTGCCGGGCTCTACGGAATCCATCAGGTCGCAGACGACTTCGTCTCCGACCCGTACGGTTGTCTGATTGTTCCGGTCGCTGATGATCGCGTACAAGGGTTCCTCCCCCTGTTTTCCTGCGGTGGGATGCCTCCCGCAGGCGCCTACTGAACGGACGAGAGCGAAGAAGCTTAGCGAGGGCCCGGAATCATGGGAAGGCCCTGCGCCACATTTTCCGGACACCAGTCCGCGCCAGCCCCCCCCACGGAGACCCGGGCCCACTGCACAGGACGCCGAAATGGGGCCGGATGACCGGTTAGCAGCCCGTTAGCGCTTCCGGCGCCCCCCGGGTCGGACCTCACGCCCATCATTGCGCAGATAGCGCAGGACGCTGTCCTCGGGCTGGTCGACGACCCCCGTCATCAGGATCTTGCGGTCGAACCGGTGCTCGAGCGCGCGCACGTAGTCCACCAGCTCGCCGTCCAGGAGCTCGACGACCTCCGGATGGGCCCGGACCTCGATGGTAGCGAAGCCCTTCTGGGTCAGGGCGGAGCCCAGCCGGCGCAGGATGGCTGCCGCGCGCGACGGGACCGAGCGCACGCGCGCGGTGCCGCGGCAGCGCGGGCAGATCTCGAAGACCTTCTTGTTCATCCCGGGCCCGAGCCGCTGGCGTGTCATCTCGAGCAGCCCGAACTGGGAGATGCGGCCCAGCTTGCTGCGCGCACGATCCCCCACCATGGCCGTTCGCAACGTGCGTTCGACCGTGCGCATGCTCGACGTGCGCGTCATGTCGATGAAGTCGCAGACCAGAATCCCGCCCAGGTCCCGTAGCCTGATCTGCCGTGCGATCTCCGGTGCAGCCTCCAGGTTGGTCTTCAGGGCCACGTTCTCGAAGTCGAAACCGTCGGTACGCGTACGGCCCGAGTTCACGTCGATGGCCACCAAGGCCTCCGTCTGGTCGATCACGATCGACCCCCCGGAAGGCAGCTCGACACGGCGCGACAGGATTTTCTCGAAGTCCTGCTCGATGCCGTGGTGGTGGAAGATCGGCCGATCGCCGTCGTGCAGGCAGATGCGGTCCACCTGCTCCGGCATCAGCTTCTTCGCGAAGTCGACGAGCTGCTCGTGGACGATGGGGTCGTCGACGATGACCGACTCGGTGCGAGCACTGAACAGGTCGCGCATGGTGCGGATCGCGACCTCCGACTCCTGGTACAGGGGCACCGGCCCGCGGCCCGAGTTCAGGCGCTTGCCAAAGGTGTCCCACAGGCCCATCAGGTAGTCCAGGTCCCGTTGCAGCTCGACCTTGGTCTTGCCCACGCCCGCCGTCCGCACGATCACGCCCATGTTCGGGGGCAGGTCCATGCTGGACAGGATGCGCTTCAGACGCCGGCGTTCGCGATCGTCGGGGATCTTGCGACTGACGCCCGTGCGCGCCATGGACGGCATCAAGACCAGGTAACGACCCGGCATCGAGACATAGGTGGTGAGCGTCGGGCCCTTGTCGCCAATGGCGTCCTTGGTGACCTGCACGACCACGGAATCGCCGACCGACAGGAGGTCGCTGATGGGCTCGCGCTTGCGGGCCTGGCGTGGCGATGATGAGGAACGCCGCTTCTTGCTGGACCTGGCCTTGGGCTCCTCTTTCGAGTCGTCCTTGGCCTCGGCCGGCGCATCCTCGTCGTCGTCGACATCGTCGGCGACGGAACTCCCCTCCCACTCATCATCCTCGATCGGAGTGGTCCAGATATTGCTGAGCTCGAACCCCTTCTCGCCGTACATCGAGAGCACGTCGGAAGTGTGCAGGAAGCCGTTGCGACCCTGGCCGAAGTCGACAAAGGCCGCCCCGATGGCCGGCTCCATGTTGACGATACGGCCGCGGTAGATGTCGTTGACGAGACTCTTCTGGCTGTCGACCGTCATCAAGAAGTCGACGATGCGTGACGACTCGACCACCGCAACGCGTTTCTCCTCGCGGTCGATCGCGTTGACCAGGATGTGCTGGTCCTGCACCGTTTCCTCGGCCTTCTTGGCGGCCGTACGGGTGCGCCCTTTCGAGGCACGGGTGCGCGTCTCGCCTTCGCCTTCGTCCTCGCCTTCGTCCTCGCGCTCGTCTTCATCCTCGGCGCCCTCGTCAGCATCGCTGCGGGTCGCCTTCTTCCTGCGCGAGCGACTCTTGGTCTTCCTCGTGGCCTTCTTGGGTCGCTCCGGGAGGTCGTCCTCCTCGCCCGGGATGGCCTCGACGATGACAGCCTCGGAGGTGGATGACGAGGCCTTCTTGCGCCGCCGCCCGCCACGGGTCCCGCGCCGGCGGCGCTTCTTCTTGACACCGTCCTCATCGAGCTCGGAACCCTGCGCGACACTCGAGTCGGCTTCCGCCCCGGGCTGATCCTCCGCCCTGTCCGCCCTGTCCGCCCTGTCCGCCCTGGGCTCCCTGGGCTCCCTGGGCTCCCTGGGCTCCCTGGGCTCCCTGGGTTTCCCCGTCCCCGTCCCCCGACCGAGCCCGCCTGCGAGCCGGCCTGCGGCGCGTTCGTTTCTTGGCCGTTCGCTGCCCGTCGGCACCGTCAGACCCTTCCTGTGTGGCCGGCCGGTCCTCGGCATCGCCCTTGGGCTGCGTGCCACCGTCGCCGTCTTCACGGGAGGTGCGCGGCGATCGCCGTCGGGGCTTCCTGACGGCCTTGGCCTTCTTCGGGGCAGCCGCGGGCGCATCGGACCCCGCAGAGCTGGGTTCGGCCTCGCCGCCGGTCTCAGCACCGGCATCCTTGGCCGCTGCACTCGTGGAGCGCTTGCGACGCCGAGGCGCGCGCTTGCGCCGTGGCGCTCCGGATGCCTTGCCGCCCTCTACGCCGGCGCCAAATCCAAGGTCCGATGTGTCGGCCGCAGACGAGTCCTGGTCAAACGAATCACGGGAGAAGTCCCCCGCTCCGTTCTCCGGGTACGCTTCGCCCGGAAGATCGTATTCCATCATTGTGGTTGTTCCTGGGTCCGGCGCTCGCGGCTAGTCGCACAGGGCTACACGGGAACGGAACGCCACCATCGGTGACGACCGCTGCATAGCTCTGGGACCCTGTGGACAAGTCACAGCCCGACGCGATACCAGGGACGCCCTCAGGCGCCCGGTACGGGCCCGCCCGCAGACCCGTGGGTCTCGAGCGAAGTCGGTGGCTGTTACTCATCCAGCGCTCCATGGCCGGACCTTGTGTTCGTGGTCCGTGGGGACTGCCCGACGGGCATCCCCGGGGTCTGATTCTGTTCTGGTTCGGGGTGCCCGAAGACACACGACGCGACGCGTCGTATCCCACTCCACGGTCCGCCGCGACCCGGTTACGGGCGCGCGAAACGAAACTGGCCAAAGTGACCAGCTGGAACCGACTTGCGCCGGTTGCCCTACTCTTGCTCGAGGAGTCGGAATCCCTCACTGACCCCTATGCTGTCGAATCCGACAGGGCGAGTCGAAGGGGAAGCCGAGAAAACCCTCCCGGCGTCTGATCGGCGGCCCCGCAGGGCCTGCCAGGGTGGGCGCAACTGGCACCCGCGGGTGGAGATCAACCAACCCTTGGAGTTCGAGGGCCCCCGCAGCCCCCCCCCCATTCGTCGGGGGGGGGCATGGGAAGCTGGTGCCGGGGGATCAGCCCTGGTCGTCGCCGTTGTAAAGGGCCTCGAGCTCGTCGTGCAGGCGAATCTGGCGCCGGCTGAGCTCCTTCTGGAGCAGGTATTCCGTGTCCTCGGCGGAGTGCACGAGGGTCGGGGTGACGAAGATCAGCAGACTCCGGCGCTCGCGCGACTCGGTCTTGTACTTGAACAGCTCACCCAGGATCGGAATGCGCGAGACGAAGGGCACCCGCGAGCGGGTCTCCGCGTCCACGTCCGTCGAGAGGCCGCCGATGACCGCCGTCTGGTTGCTCTCCAGGAGCATCTTGGTGACCATTGTCGACGAGCGCGTCCGCGGCAAGGCGATCGAGCCTTCGAGACCGGCAGCGCCGATCGTGAAGATGTCGAAGCCCGGGGGCGCGAGCGTCGTGTCGCCCGAGCTACCCGAGAGACTGGTCTCCTTGGGGATGACCTCCATCATGATCTTGGAAGAGCCCGGGATCACGTACGGACGCACCAGCAGCTGGAAGCCAACCTCGACAGGCGAACCGCCGGCCTCCTCGACCGAGAGCTGCAGACCACCGGCCTGACCCTGCTCGGACTTGGCTTCGGCGTAACGGACGGTCTCACCCACGAAGATCGTGGCCTCGTTGCCGTCCATCGTGATCAGCTTGGGGGCCTGGATCACCTCGGAGTTCGTGTCGCGCTGCAGCAAGCGCAGCGTGGCCTGAAGCTGGGTGAAGGACAGGGCTCCGAAGATCGTGTCCGGGATGAGCACGTTGCTGTCGCTCAAGGTCGGATCGGAGAACGGACCGATGCCGCCCGTGTTCGCGATGAGCCCGTCCTCGAAGCCGCCGGCACCGAGGTCGAAGGGTAGGACGACCGGGATCTGGCCACCGCTGACCGAGATCTGCGGGCCGCCGTCACCGTAGTCGATACCGAGGTTCAACAGGTCCGTGTTGGTGGTCGACACGAAACGCACGTCGATGAACACCTGGGCCGGCTCCACGTCGAGGCGCCGAAGCATCTCCTGCACCTGCTCGTGTACCTGAGCAGTGTCGCGCAGGATGATCACGTTCTGGGTCGTGATGTAGTCTAGCTTGCCCACGCCTTGGGTCAGGGCCGCACGAAACGCGTCGAGCACCGTGAAGTGCTCGGCCGGCTGCCCTACCGGCGCCAACGGCTTGCCAGTGATGAACTCGGACTTGATCTTGGGGATGTAGTTCCCACGCGGCCGCATGTAGCGCAACTGGTAGCTGCGCGTGATCAGCTGCTTCTGGAGCGACAGCGGGTCGACAACACGCAGGATATTGCGCTGTTCCTCGACCACGACGTAGCCACGGGTCTTGACAACCTCTTCGAGTGCATTGCGCCACGGCACGTCGTTCAGGCGCACGGAGAGCGTTCCGGCGACCTCAGGGCCAACGATGACGTTGGCGCCGCTGACCTTGGCGATGGTGCTGATGATCTCGTTGATATCGGCGTTGGGGAATTCGAAGGTGACTCGCGGCGGCGCGCTGACAGTCAGCACTCCGCTCTTGTCTTCCTCGACAACACACCCGGCCAGCTCAGCGGCATAGTCGAGTACGTCTCTCCAGTAGACATCATTGATCTGGAGGTCTCGAACAACCCTGTCACCTCCTTCGAGCAGCACGATGTTTGCACCGGAACGCTCGCGCAGGTGCTGCACGATCTGCGACAGCTCCTGTTCGATGACGTTGATGCTCACGCGTGCGTCGAGGCTGGGGACCTGCGCGATTGCGGCAGGAGCCAGGGACACGGCGAATAGAGCTAGAATGGGGACGCGTCTGAATATGTTCACAGTCTCTCCTGCCCAGTGGGGACTGGGGGGGGGGGCGGTACCGGGCTAGAAGACCCGGGTAAGGATCACACCACGGAAGAAGAAGTCGATTTCACTGGGGCGGATTTCAAGAATCTCGAGCTCACTGATGATGTCTCCGATTCCAAGGGATCGACTGTTGATGAGGATGGACGGGTTAAGCCCTTCGATAAGTGCCACACCTCCGATATCGAGATCGATCTGATCGAACTCATGGAGTATTTCGGCGTCTTCTGCGCGCTCTTGGAGCTGGTTCGCGAGGGCTGTACGAACCGGGTCTCCTTTCACGAGCGGCAGACTGCGTTCGATGGTTGCAAAGGCATCCAACGCGAGTTCGTATTCGCCGGCCTCGAGGTTCCGGTCCATGGCTGCCATGATCTGCTCGAGCGCTTCCTTGCTGGGCCCGAGCACGCCGGTGCTCTCGGTGACCTTGGCGCGAAGCTCGTCCAGGTGGTCGTAGACGTCGACCTTCATGCGTTTCTGAGCAGGGACATAGGTGATCAGAACGGCAGCCTCTGTGCGGCGTAGCTCCTCTTCGATCTTGAGCAGGACTTCCTCGAGATCACGGCGTGCGATCATGACCGCCAGCACGTTCTCGGCATTCTCCATGGCGGTCCACTGTGCCTCCGCCTCGATCAGGCGTAGCCTCAGATCCTCGACCAGGTCCATCTGCTCCTGAACGCTGAGAGCGCTCTCGCTGGTGGCGTTGGCGGGCACACGCGGGTCGATCCAGGGATCTCGCCGACCGCGGGAGCCGCGGTAGTTGTACTGAGCCAGCGTCAGCGCCTGACGGCGGCGATTGATCTCGCCCGCCAGCAGGTCACGCTTGCGGTCGTAGGCCTCGATCGAGGTGGCCTCTGACGTCGACTGGGGCTCGTAGCGGTAGGTCTCGACGTCGAGCCGGATTCGGTGCCGCGCAAAGCCGTCGTCCTCGATCTGCATGCGATCGGTGGAGGTCAGCTTGAAGCCCGGTACAGCCATGAAACGGCTGTGGGTCTCGAGCCTGTCGAGCAGGTCCATGAACTGGAAGATGTCGCCTTCCAGCGTGAGTGTGTACGCGACCTTGTCGAAGGCGCCGGTCTTGCGACCGCGCGACGTGTCGGGCTTGCGCTTGTAGGACGTCGCCGTGACCTGTGCCTCGCCGAAGTACTCGTGGAAGGTACGGATCAGGTTGTTGACGCCCTCGGAGTCCGGGAGGATCTCCTCGATGACGTCGGCGACCTCACGCAGGACGATGACCTCGCGCTCGAGAGCCGCGGTACCAGCGATCGTGTTGCGCGCCGTACTGATCTCGGTCTCGAGTGTCGAGACGGCCACACGTGCCTGCTGGACCTCCTCGATCTTCATGTAGATCATGAAGCCGATACCCGCCGCCAGGAGTGAGCTGACGCTCACCATGATGGCCCATTTCTTGCCGGACTCGCTCACAGCGCCTCCTCCGTTTGCGCGGAGCGCTCTTCGGGGCTGAGGATCTGAACTGCGAAGGGGAAGGACCACGCCTCGCTGGGAATCAGTTCAGGATCGGGGGGGTTCTGGGTGCCCTCAGGAGAGGACGGTGTCGCGAAGGTGTCCAGGAACCCACTCAGGCTGCGATCCTCGACGTCCTCCAGGAAGTTTGCGACCTGGTCCCACTTGGCGGAACCGGAGTGACCGGCCGCCTTGAGGCTACCGAAGCTCCCGCCGCGTCCACCTGTCTCTTGCTTGACCGTGAGGTCGTCGAGCCAGATGTAGTGACGAACGCCATCGCCGCCCAGGTTGACCACGTCGATCAACTCGTCGAGCTTGCGAGTCCACAGAATGCGGTTCTTGGTGATCTCGGCCAGGGTGGTCTCACGGGAAGCATAGACCGACGTTTCGGCCCTCAGCTCATCGTGGTACTCGACCTGGGGCGCGAGCCCCTCCATGTCCACACGCAGCACCGCATGCTGTGTCTCGACCTGGGTCAGGATGCCGAAGGACAGCCACGACCAGTAGGCGAGCAAGGAGCCATTCACGGCGACGATGGCCACGATGGCCGCCATCATCCGCAGGGGAGTACGCGTCTTGCGACGGTACTCTTCGGGGAGAAGGTTAATCCGGATCATTCGACGCGCACCCGCGATGCCAGGCCTACGGCGACTACCAGAGAAGGAGCCCAGGCTTCAAGCTCCTCCACATCCACGCGATTGACGTCGACCCGTAGTCCCTCGAGGGGGTTCCAGGTGCGCGCGGACCGATTGGTAATCTGTTCAATGTATGCAGCCGAACCCTGTACGAGCACGCCGCCGCCAGACAGCAGCATCTCGTTCACGGTCACGCCTTCGTGGTGTTCGACGTAATCGATGGAGAGCGACAGCTCGTTCGAGAGATCCTCGAGGACGGGCATGATCGCGCTGGTGACTTCGGCCTGGTGCGACTCACTCGAGCGCTTGATGGCCTCGGCCTCGAAGCCTTCCACGCCCAGCCGCCTTGCGACGGCCTGAGTCATGTCCTGACCGCCGATGTTGATCTCGCGGCTGAAGCAGCTCTCGCCGCCCGTGACCACGTTGATCGAGGCATGGGTGGCACCGATGTCCACCAGCGCAGTGGCCTTTTCGTGCCCCTCATCGCCAGCCTCGTCATCGACAAGTCCACAGAGCTCCCAGGCGTTGGCGAGCGCGAACAGGTCCAGGTCGACGGCGATTGGCCGCAGTCCCTGCCCCTGCACGACACTCAGCTGTTGCTCGAGTAGCTCCTTGCGACAGGCAGCCAGAATCACGGTCATCTGGTCCGACTCTTCGGATCCAGAACCGCGCAGCGCCTGACAGTCCATCACGACCTCCTCGAGATCGAATGGAAGGTATTTGTCCGTCTCGAACCGGATGGCCTGCGCAACTTCAGAGTCGCGCATCTTCATCATGGGCACATAGCGCACCACGACGGATTGGCCCGAGACACCGGTAACTACCCGCTTGCTGCGGAAGTTACCTTCGGACAACACCTGGCTAACGGCCTCGTCGACCGCTCCACCAGGAGGAATTTCGGCCCGTGCAAAGCCCGTGATCACGGGCTCGGGTCCGTCCAGACTGATCTCGACGGCCTTGACCACCGAACTACCGAGATCGAGCCCTACTACGCTCTTGTTTCTACGAAACACAGTCCTCGCTCGCTGTTTCAGCCGACCGCACTCGGGGGGGGCGTGGGTGCCCCGGCGGTACATAGCCGACCCTTCGGCGTACGAGGGGGGGTGGGTTTAGGACCTTTCGTCGAAACCCGACGCGATCAGCACT
>JBLHKW010000120.1:0-17079 GCA_047618565.1 Planctomycetota bacterium | reverse complement strand
GGTTCTCGCGCTGGTCACAGAACCAGCCCGTCTTGTGGTCCCGGCCGGGGGCCACGATGTAGTCGACACCGTTCTCGCGGATCCAGCGCGGCTCGAGCTCCTGGACCGGGCCCGTGTCCGGGAAGGCCTCGCGGTTGCGCGCCGACTTGGGGATGCTGTGCATCACCGTGGCGAGCGGATAGAGCTCGCGCATGGCCCATTCGACCTCCTCCCGCAGGCGCCAGAAGCCCAGGGCGTGGTACTGGCACACGATCACGTCGCCGAGCTTGTCGACGATCAGGCCCGAGAGGTCGTCGCCCTCGGCGTGCACGATGCGGTAGGCGTCGGTGATGTCCGGGAGGCGCAGGGTGTGCCGCCGCAGCCGATCGGCGGCCTTGAGCATCTTGAGCAGGAACTCCCGCGGGCGCAACATGTCCGTGCGGCGGCCACGGGACAGGAAACGCACGCGGATGTCGGAGGCCGGGTTGTAGAGCCCGTGGCCGACGAAGCGCTGCTGGCGGTCGAGGACCTCGACCAGGCAGCCGCGGTCGAGCTCCGGTGAGGGCTGGCGCACGTGGCGGCCGTGGAGCCAGGGGCCGGAGGTGATGTCGTCGACGATGAGCTGGACTCGCGGAAGGGGCATGGGGCCATGCTAGCCGGAATAATTCATGAACACGCGGCCCAAACGTGACGATCGGTCGGCTTCGCCTCCCTTTTGGCTTCTGGCGGCACTTCTCGCGCGGTGGCATCCTCGACGACCCGTAAGGGTCGCCTGCGGGGCCAACGCGCGAGAAGCACCACCAGAAGCCGAATCGACGCGTTTGGGCTCGCGGTCCATCGATGATCCAGGCCAGCGGGCCGGCGCGCCCGGGCGATCCAGGAGGCGGCGTTCCCCGGCCAGCCCGGATGAATCCCACCTCCGCCCCCAACCACCCAGGGAGATCGGCCCGGACCCGTCATGGTTGCGGACAGATCGGGGTTTCCGTTGCCGCGAAAGCGTATACCTGGGGCGACCCAACCCCCTGATGACACCCATGATCTCTCTGCTGCTAGCCCAGTCGATCCTCCTCAGCGGGGGCACCGTCCACTCCATGGAGGCCGATGTGGCCGCGCGCGTCGCCGACGTCTCGATCGACGAGGGGCGCATCGTCGCGATCGGTCCCGTCGGCACCCTCGCGGTCGCCGAGGATGCGCGCACCATCGATGTGAGCGGCCTGCACATCCTGCCGGGCTTGATCGATGGCATGGTCAACCACGACCCGGACCACGATCTGCTCTACGTGTCCGCGGGCGTGACCCTCGTGCGGGACACGGGCAATCAGGTCGGGCGCATCCTCCAAGAGCGCAAGGCAGCCGCGCGCGAGCGTGCCCCGGGCCCCGCGCTGTTCGTCGCCGGCCCGGTCCTGGATGGGGATCCGCCCTCGACGACCGAGGCGGCGGTCCTGCGCACGGCGGCCGAGGTCGACCTCAAACTGGCCGCATTGCTCGACCTGGGACTCGATTTCCTGTCGTTCCAGGAGGGCCTGCCGCGCGAGGCATGGGAGCGCACCCTGGCCGTGGCCCACGAGCGCGGCCTGCAGGTCTGGGGACCGCTGCCGGATGCGGTCGCGCTCGATGATCTGATCGAGAAGTCCCAGGATGGGCTGTTCGGACTCCACGCGCTGCTTCCGAAGGGGCTCGGCTGGCACGACGCGAGCCTCGAGAACGTGCGCGCAGGGCTGGAGGTGGTGCAGTCCTCGAAGCTCAAGATCACGCCCTTGCTGGCGGTCCACGCCCGGTTGCTGGCCGAACGCGATCCGGCCGCCTTCGATCTGATCAGCCCGCACTACGAGATCGGCTGGCGTGCCGAGGGCGAGGCCTGGACAGCGGCGAATCAGGACCTGCTCTTCGAGTCCACGGATCGCGCGCTCACGATGCAGTACGCGGTCATCAAGCGCCTCGTCGATGCGGGGGTGCCCCTGGTGCCCGGAAGCGCGGCGCCCAATTCGTGGTTGATGCCGGGCACGGCCCTGCACGATGAGCTCGAACAGTGGATCGACGCTGGCCTGGAGCCGATCGAAGTGCTGCGCATGGCCACCGCCGGCGCGGCCGAGGCCCTGGGCATCGGGGAGCAGCGCGGGACCCTGGCGGCGGGCATGGTCGCGGACCTGCTCGTGGTCGACGGGGATCCACGGGATTCCCTCGACGGCCTGCGCCGCCCGCAGACGGTCGTCCTGCGCGGACGCGTCCTCGAGCGCGCCGAGCTCGACGAGAAGCTGGACGCGCTGAAGGCATCTCTGGTGCAGGTGCGCGAGCAGCTGGCGCTGCCGCTGGAGGTCGACCCGCCGGACGTGCCCGACGGGGACACGATCCTCAGCGGTCGCTCGATCGTCGAGGCCTACGGCCAGCGGGTCAGCGCAGAATCCTTCGCCGTCGTGCGCACCTACGATGGACGCACCGCCTACTGCACGCGCCTGCGGATTCCGAATACCGCCAGCAAGCAGGGCTCCGAACTGCAGCTCGTCCAGCGCTACTACGAGGGCCGCCTCGAGGGCTTCGACCTGCGTATCGACGCGGGCGAGGTGTACACGGTCGAGGGCCGTCTGCTGGGCGGCATCATGAACGTACAGCGGCGTCTGGGCGAGATCGTGATCGACAGCAAGCGCGCGCGCGAGCCGATCTCGCTGGTGGATGTGAGCAGCGTGCTCACACCGATGCTGATCGCGCAGCAGTTCATCGAAGGGCCGTCCTTCGTGCTGACCTTCCGCGGCCTGGACGTGGGCACCGACCGCTGGTGGCTGGAGGTCGGTGCGAATGACCACACCCACAAGGTCAAGACCACCGACGGCTGGATCGTGGCCGGGTTTGACGAGCTCGGCGTGCCCCTGTTCCAGATCCGGCGCACGGGCAAGACCGAGACGGTCATGCGCGTCGAGAAGGCGGACGCTTTCGGTGGCCCGGGCCTCGGTCTGGATCCGAAGCGCGTCTACGTGGAGCCGGTCGAGGCCGCGGAGGCGAGTGCGCAACCCACGCCCGCTCCCGAGCCTGCGGATGTGCCGGCCGACAGCGAAGGGCCGCCGCCGACGGACGTGCCCGAGCCGCCCTCCAGGTCCTCCGGCGAAGACGACTGACGGGTAGCGCGCGCCGTGCCTGCGTCGAATCCACCCGCCGAAGCGTCCGGTCCCTGGGCGCGCGCCCTGTGGCCGCTGAGCCTGATCGTGCTCTTCGGCAGCGCTCTCGCGTGGCGCGTTCACATCGCGAGCGGGCTGGAGCATCCAGGTCACGGGGACCCGGCGTTCTACTTCGACGTGGCGCGCAACCTGGCCGAGCGCGGGCGGCTGGAGATCGACTACATCTGGCACTACCTGTCGCCACCGGACTCCCTGACCCACGCGGCGGGGGACTACTGGATGGTGTTTTCGTCGGTCCTGATGGCGCTGCCCCTGGTCCTGGGCGGCGGCCTGCTGTCGGCCGTGGGCATGGCGATCCTGTTCGGCTTGCTCTCTGGCGTGGCGACCCTCGGCGTGGCGCGCGCGCTGGGTGCATCGAAGCTTGCGGCCACCGCTGCGTGCGCATTCGTGCTGTTCGAGCCGAACCTGTTCAACTTCTCGACCTCAACCAACGCGCCGATCTTCTACACGGCCTTCGTGACCGCGGCGTTGGCCTGCACCGCGCGCGGTGCGCGCGTGCCGCGCTCCTTTGCCTGGGCGGGTCTGTTCGCCGCGCTGGCGCACGCGACGCGCCAGGACGGCCTGTTCCTGGCTCCGACCGTGGGCCTCGCGATCTGCCTCGGATCCCGGGACTGGCGCGCCAAGCGGCGCGCGCTGCTCATGGCCGCCGGCGCCTACCTGCTGGCCATGGCGCCGATCTTCCTGTGCAACATGGTCCAGCTCGGAGCGCCGTTGCCCTCGAGTCTGTCGCGCACGATCTTCGCGCGCAGCTACGAGGACATCTACGCCTACGCCAAACCCCTCGACTGGCAGTCCTACCGGGCCTGGGGCTGGGACAACATCTGGCGCTCGAAGCGCGCCGTCTTCGCCAGCAACGGGGTCATCCTGCGCAGCTTCTTCGGCTGGGCGCTCTGGGGCCTGGTCGTGTTCGGCGTCGTGCGCATCGTCTGGCGTGATCGCGAGCGGCGTCCGGTCGTGCTGGCCGCGGTCGCACTGCTGGCGCTGCAGATCCTCTTCTACGGTGCTGTCGGAACCGCGGTCGCGACCGAGGGCGCCTTCCTCAAGGCGGGCCTGGCCCTGGTTCCTTTCCTGATCGTGGTCGGCTTCGATGCCCTGGACCGCTGCGTGCCCTGGTCCTGGGTGACTCTGCTCGCGATGGTGGCGCTCGGATTCCCGCAGGTCGAGGACTGCCTCGGCCGCGCGCGCAAGAAGGTCGAGATCCACAACGACATCGGGCGCCAGGTGCAGGCCCTGCACGGGGCCGTGGAAGCCTCGCGCGCGCCGGGTGATCCCGAGCCGGTGCTGATGACGCGCCATCCCTGGGAGCTACATACGTCGACCGGTTACGGAGCGGTCCAGGTCCCCAACGACGACCTGGAGACGATTCTGGAGGTCGCCCGGCGCTACGGCGTGACTCACATCGTCCTGCCCGTGCCGCGCTCGGGGCTCAGCCTGGCGGAGGCCACGGCCGACCCGCGTTTCGAGCTGGCGGCGAGGCTCCCGGGCAGCCCTGTGCGCGTCTTCCGGCTGGTTCAGTAGTTCGTATCGTCGGCCGCGCCGCCCGCGCGCTGCTCGGCCTCATCCGAGACCCATTTCCACTCCGCGTAGCCGCTGTACAGGTCGGGATATTCGGAGGGCGGTAGCTCGACCAGGCGCCACTCGTCGACCTCGGGGTCCTCGAAGATCTGCCGGATGCGGTGCTCCCCCGCGGGCGGGGCCGGGATCACGTCCGACGGGTCCAGGCGTTCGCCGTCCACGTCGTACTCGTAGGGATAGGACTCGTAGAAGGCGTTCGCGTAGCGCGTCTCCATGAGTTGCTGGATCGCCGAGCGATGCTCCGCGTAGAGCTTGCGTGCGGTCCGATTGAGCTCCTGCAGGCTCTGGTCCGCGTACTGCTGCTGGTACGCGGTCTCGGGAGCCGGGGCCGCCGCGGCGGCCCGCGCGCTGGCCGCCTGGGTCTCGGCGGCCCGGGCGTCCTTCTTGGGGCTCGGCTTGGCCGCGGCTGGCGGCGTGTCGATGGGCCTGTCCGGAACCGGCTCCATCTCCGCTGGGGCGTGCTCCGGGGCAGCCGGGATCTCGTCCGGGCCCGAGACCCCGCTGGCCAGGCTGGCGTCGTCGCCGCCGAGGAACATGAAGCCGACGCCTCCGAGCACGGCCAGGACGAGCAGGGCGAGTACGACGAGGATGATGGAGCGCATGCGGTTTCGCTTGTTGTATCCTGCGGGTGGCGCTGCCCCCGATCGGGCTACGCGTGGGACGATGACCGAGACGACACGAATCTGTAGCGACCTGAACCGCGAGGTCGAGCTCGCGCGCCCCGGGGAGTTTCCGCCCCTTGCGCTGCGCTCCCTGTCGGTCTGGCCGCCGGTGGTGCTCGCACCGATGGCGGGCGTCACCAACCTCGCATTTCGCAGCCTTTGCCGAGATTTCGGCGCGGGCCTGTTCGTGTCGGAGATGATAACGGCTCGCGGCCTGTTGATGGGGAATCGCCTCACAACCCTGCTCGCGAGCTCGGATCCCGACGAAAAGCCGCGCTCGGTCCAGGTCTACGGTGCCGACCCGGTGGATCTGGGCGAGACCGTGCGCGTACTCGTGGCCCAGGGCGTCGATCACATCGATATCAACTTCGGCTGCCCCGTGCCCAAGGTGACGCGCTCCGGTGGCGGGAGCGCGATCCCGCTCAAGCCGCGGCTCCTGGCGCGATTGGTGCGCGCCATGGTTCAGAACGCCGGCGACGTGCCGGTCACGGTCAAGATGCGCAAGGGCATCGACGAGACCCTGCTGACCTACCTGGAAGCCGGGCGCGCCGCCGCAGGGGAGGGCGCGAGCGCCGTCGGATTGCATGCGCGCACCGCGGCCCAGCTCTACGCCGACGAGGCCGACTGGTCGGCCATCACTGAGCTGAAGGCGGCGGTCGATGTGCCCGTGCTCGGCAACGGCGACATCTGGGAAGCGTGGGATGCCCTGCGCATGATGCGCGAGACCGGCTGCGATGGCGTCATCGTCGGCCGCGGCTGCCTGGGTCGGCCGTGGTTGTTCCGCGAGCTGGCGCAGGTCTTCCAGGGCGTCGAGCCCGACGCGCCGCCGTGCATGGGCGCCATCATTCCGATCATGATCGACCACGCGCGCCGGCTGATGGCGCTCTTCGGGGACGACATGGGCATGCGCCAGATGCGCAAGTGGACGGGCTGGTACACGAAGGGTTTTCGCGGGTCCGCGCGCGTGCGCGGTGAGTTGCAGCGCGTGACCTCGATCGCCGAACTCGAGAAGCACCTCGCATCACTGGACCCGCAAGAGGCCTTCCCCCTGCACGCCCTGCGCACGAACCGCGGCAAGGGCAACCGTCGCCAGCGTGTGCGCCTGCCGGAGGGCTACCTGGATCAGCTCGACGATGACACGCCGCCGCGCGGCCCGCGCACGCTCGAGGAGATCAAGAGCTGGGAGGCGAGCCTCTCGGGGGGCTGATCGTCGTTCGATGGATGTGTCCGATCTTTGCGACCAGCCGCGCGAGCTGCTCATCGTCGGAGCCGGCGCGGCGGGTCTCTGGGCTGCCCAGTGCGCCGCGCGCGGCGGTGCAGAGGCCTGGGTGCTCGAGAAGACCCCGCGTACGGGCAGCAAGATCCTGGCCAGCGGCGGCAGTCGCTGCAACCTGACGACCACCCTGGATCCGGATGGGGCCGCGCGCCTCTTTGGCGCGCGCGCTGAACGCTTCCTGCGGCACGCCTTCCGCACGCTTCCGCCGAACTCCGTGCGCGAGAGCTTCGCGGAATGGGGCGTTCCCACCGTCGAGGCGCCGCTCGAGAAGATCTTCCCCGAGAGCCAGTCCGCGAAGGATGTGCGCGACGCGCTCGAGAAACAGGTGCGCGCCAGCGGCGCCCGGATCGTGCTGGAGGCGCCGGTCGTGGGCGTCTCACGTGTGGACGAGGGCTGGGCGGTCGAGCTGGCGGACGGCCGGCGTGCCATCGGGCGCACGCTGTTCCTGTGTGTGGGGGGCGCCAGCTACCCGAAGACGGGCACCATCGGCGAGGGGTACGAATGGCTGGAAGGCCTGGGGTTGCCGCTCGAGCCGCGCGTGCCGGCGCTGGTTCCGCTCTCGAGTCCTGCCGCCTGGGTACACGAGCTGACGGGCATCGCCTGGGCCAGCGGCGAGGCGCGACTCTGTGATGCCGATGGCGCCGTCCTCGGCCGCCGCCGCAGGCCGTTGCTGTTCACGCACCAGGGAGTCTCGGGCCCGGCGGCCATGGACCTGTCGCGCTACGTGACGGTCGCACGGGCTGCCGCGCCACCTGGCGCGGCAGCGGAGTCCTTCACGTTGTTCCTCGACCTGTACCCGGACCTGTCGCGCGAGGCCCTGCGCGATCTCCTCATCGCCGGAGCCGGCGCCAAGGGCGCGCCGTGCCTCTCACGCGTCCTGGCCGACAGTCCGTCGCGCCGCATGCTGCGTGCGCTGGTGATCCAGGCCGGTCTGCCGGGCGGGGATCCGCGCGTCGTGGCCCTCGGCAAGGCGCAGCGCCATGCGCTCGTGGAGACCCTCAAGGGTCTGCCGATTCCGATCGACGGCGCGCTCGGATTCGACAAGGCCGAGGTGACCGCGGGCGGGCTCGACCTGGCCCGCGTCAATCCGCGCACCATGGAGGTCAATGCACAGCCCGGATTGTACGTATTCGGCGAGCTGTTGAACCTGGACGGGCCGATCGGTGGTCTGAATTTTCAGGCCGCGTTCGCCTGCGCCGAGCTCGCCGCCCGGGACGTGCTCGCGCGCCGTCCTTGAGTTCGATCCGGACTCGGCCCGGAAGCCGCCAGCCACTCGGAGCTCAGGGCTACTTGAGGATGTCGCACTCGAGCAGCGCGCGCACCAGACAGGCACGCAGGGCTTCGCGGTCGTTGTCCAGGCTCTGGATCCGTTCCTGACCTCCGTCCCAGGCCCAGTCCTCGTCCTCGTCGATGACCTCGGCCGTGCCGACCAGCCAGTCGCGCCAGTCGTCCGGCCCGGGCAAGGTGCTGGCCAGGTTATCCTGACTCTCCTCGAACAGGATCCAGACGGCCTGGAAGGTGCCGAGCTGTGACTCGTAGTCGTCGCGCAGGACGGCGCTGCCGTTGAAGTAGCAGCGCGACAGCGCGTGACGCAGCCCGCGGAAGCGGCGCAGGTCCGTGAACAGGTCCTCGATGGTCGCGTAGAGCTTCGCTTGCTTGGGCCCGGGGATAGGGGCGCTCCAGGTGTCCCAGTCATCGAGCACGTCGTGCACGATCCCGAGGCACATCACGTCGGGCATCTCGATCTCGCGCCCCGAGCACCAGGCGTCGTAGATCGTGATTTCGGGGTAGATGTGACCGCTGCGGTCGCTGTAGGCGTGCCCAAAGGCGGCAGCGACCACGGCCTGGGTTCCGTCATCCAGGGCCTGTTCCAGCAGGGCTTCGGCCAGGTCGAGCTGGGGCGCGTAGCCGGCGAGCGCATTGTTGAAGAGTCGTTCGGGATCGTCCGGGTCCTCCACGATCTGGACGATCTGGCCCGCGCCGTAGTCGTACGCCCAGGCCGGCTCGAGGTCGCGCTGCGGGATGTCGGCCTCCATGCGCCGCTTGAATCCGCGCGCCGCGGGCGAGCCCGGTTTGACCACCTTGTGCTTGGCCTTGCTCTTGGGCGCGTGTTTCCTGGCCTTGTACGCGGGCGCCTCGGTGTGCTCGGGCACCTTCTTGAGGTTCAGGTCGGCGGCCGTGAGCACCTCGCGCACGAGGCGGATCTGGTGCGTCTCGAGCTCTGCGACCTGGGCTGTCAGGGCTTTCGGGAACTCCTTGCGCGCGCCTTTCCTGGCCTTCTTCCATGCGGCGCTGATGGCGCGCGTGCTGGGCAGTGGCGCACCCTCCTCGTCCTGTCGCGCTAACGCGGGGGCGCCGACGAGAACCACGAGCAGGGCACTGATGAACGGTCGAAGCGCGGCGTGTATGGGGCGAACCTGGAGCATGGGGGCGAGATTGTAGCGTCCGCGCTGCGGGTCACCAAACGAGTCACCCGTCCATTCATGGGGCGCGGCCATGGGGCGCGTTAAATAGAAAAGGGGCGGCCATGAAGGCCACCCCAGACTCGTTTGCCCGGCGTGATGAAGGAGGTCACGCTGGGCGGTGCATAGCACCATCTGATTCGCCTGGATCGCTTCCCGCGCTGGGGGCTTCCCTCCCGGGTGCTGGCTCCGCCGCGAATCGGATTCACCGTATCCGACACGCACCAGCGTTTGGGGGGAGGGGGGGGTGGGAGGGGGTTGCCCCCAATCCAGGTTCCTCTTCGAGTCAAAGAACATTACCCCGGGCCGAGGCGCGCGGCGTGGAACTCACGGAATGTCGGGCGCGCGCACGAGAAAGCCTACTCGTCGTTCGACGCACGCTCAGGACTGTCCGTGCCGGGGGGGCTCGCGGATGACCCGCGCCGTCCGCCGCGACGCCGCCGTTTCCGACGCCGCTTGACGCGCTTGCGCTCCACCAGCAGTTCGTCGTCGCTGGCCCCGCCAGCACGCTCCATGCGCGCCTTCCAGCCCTCGTAGATGTCCCAGCCCTGGCCGCGTGCCTCGACGCGCAACCGGAACAGGTCCAGGGCCTCGGGGAACTCCTCGCTGCGCGCGAAGAACATCGGGCTGAAGCGCTTGCCCTGGGGCTCGGTGAAGCGCGGTTGTTGGGAGATGATGCGGCGCGCGCGGCCGTAGTCACGGCGCGACATGCGCGCGGCGCTGCAGACCGGCTCCATCACATCCCAGCACGCGCCGACCAGATCCAGGGGCTGTTCGTCGTCGCCACTCGCCTCCTGGCGCCGGGTGGCTTCGGCGGCGACCACCTGCATGAAGAGCACGGCAAGGGCGACCGGCGCGCTGGGCTGGAAACCCCGGTGGACCTCGGTATCGAGTGCCTCCAGCAGGTGCCAGAAGCGCTCCGCACGCTCCAGGGTCTCGGCGTCGTCGGGATTGCGCGGTCCAAGGAATCGGTCCAGTACGGGCAGCAGTACATGTAGCGCGCCGCATGCGCGCAACATGCGGAATGCGCCCAGGCTGACTCCCGAGCGCAGGAGACGCAGGATCTCCTCGAGCACGCGCGGTGCGGCCGCGCGCTTGAGCTGCGGGGCGATCTCGCACATGGCCGTCCAGGTCGCCGGCTCGATGCGGAAGTCCAGGCGCGTCGCGAACTTGATCGCGCGCATGATGCGCACCGGGTCCTCGGCCAGGCGCACGACCGGGTCGCCGATCGTTCGCAGGGTGCGCGCGTCGAGATCGGTCAGGCCGTCGACTGTGTCGAGGATGACGTGCTCGGTCGGGTCCAGGAAGAGCGCGTTGACCGTGAAGTCTCGCCGCAGAGCATCCTCGACCGCGGTGCCGAAGACATTGTCCTCGGTGATCAGGAGGTCGTCGCTGTCGGAGCCCTCTTGCGCCTCCGGTTCGCGCCGGAAGGTCGAGGTCTCGATGATCTGGTCGCCGTAGTAGACGTGCACCAGCCGAAACCTGCGGCCGATGATGCGCCCGTTCTTGAACAGCCGCCTGATCTCGCGCGGGTCGGCGCTCGTCGCCACGTCGAAGTCCTTCGGGACGCGCCCGATCAGCAGGTCGCGCACGCAGCCGCCGACGAAGTAGGCCTCGTACCCGTGGCGCTGGAGGCGCTGGACGACCCGCTGGGCGCTGCGGTCGAGGGCGTCGCGGTCGATCCGGTCCGCAGGCACGCGGCGCATCGGGTGTCCGCCGGCCGCCAGGTGCGGTTCGGGAATCCGACGGCCGGAATCCGATTCCTCTGGGCTCTGGCTGGTCATGGGGGGGCTGGGTGGCGGTAGCGGGAGGGCAATGGGCCCCGGAGGCGCCAGCGGAGACTGTAGCGGCCGGGCCCCACGGCCGAAAGGGGTTGATCTCCGCGGTCCTGGGCTTGCCGGGCCCGCCGGTCGCCAGTAACCTTCCCTGCCGCAAAGGGCAGTAGCTCCAATTGGTTAGAGCGACTGATTCCAAATCAGTAGGATCGGGGTTCGAGTCCCTGCTGCCCTGCCACCCCACATCTCGCCCGTACCCACCCCAGGCTGGAACCTATCCCGGATGAAGGCTGACGACGCTGAGGCTCTGGAAGAACGCCTGGACGGGCTTGAGCCCGATGACCAGGACGAACCCGGTGAGGGCGGGCAGCCCGATTCGGGCCGACCGTCCGAGGATGAGGTCACCGGGCTCGCGGAAGAGCTGGACGTCGAGGGCGAGGACGACGACGAGGACGAGGACGAGGACGAGGACGAAGGAGCCGAGGAGGAGGAGGGCCAGGGCGCGGGCGAGAACGGCCCCGTGATCTCCAAGGCGAAGGCCAAGGCCGACGAGGAGGAGGTGGTCAAGAACCCCGACACCCCCGTCCCGAGCCGCCAGGTGATGCTCTCGGCCCTCGAGTGGGCCTTTGCCGACGAGGAGGGCATCTCCCCGGAGTTCCTGGGTGCCTGCGCCGACCACGCGCTGGCGACCCTCGAGAAGAACCGGGTCATGAACCTGACCACGATTCTGGATCCCAAGGAATTTGCGGCCAAGTACTACCTGGACTCCTGGCGGGTCACGCGCCTGGTGCCCCTGATGGCGCGCAAGGTGCTCGATCTGGGCACGGGCGCCGGCTTTCCGGGCATCCCGCTGGCGCTCGCCGAACCCAACCTGTCGATGACCGTTGTAGACTCGACCCAGAAGAAGATCACCTTCGTCGACGAGCGCATCGAGAAACTCGGGCTGCGCAACACGCGCGCCGTCTGGTCCCGAGCCGAGGATCACCTCGCCCGCGAGCGGGTGGACGTCGTCCTCGTGCGGGCGGTCAGCTCCGTGCGCGAGAACGTGCGCACCCTGCGCAAGGTGCGCCACTCGCTCCAGGACCTGGTGATGCTCAAGGGCAGCACCTGGTCGCGCGAGGTGCGCGCTGCCGAACGGGAAGCCGAACGCCTCGGTTTCAAGCTCGACACCGTCTGGGAGCACGAGCTTCCGGGCGAGATGGGCGGCCGTGCGATCCTGGTCTACCGCGCCCCCGGTGGCGCGGGCATGTGAGCGGCTACTGAAGCCACTGGACGTCCGGAAACAGGCCCCGCAGGCCTCTCCAGACGCCGAAGCACACCAGCGCCAGGCCGGAGGCCCAGAGCACGACGCGCAGGTTGGCAGCTAGCAGTGCGCGGAAGCTGGGCGCTGCGTTGGCCTCGGCCGAGTCGTGGAGGGTCGGATCGTTCATCGATCGATGCCAGGTGCGCCTGGGTCAGGCCCGCAAACCGGGGCTCAGCAGCCGTCTTCTCAGGCAGCCAGAGGGGCGTCGCCTGAAGAAATGAGTGGTGCCCGAGGGGGGAGTCGAACCCCCACTCCCTTAACGGGAACATGGACCTGAACCATGCGCGTCTACCAATTCCGCCACCCGGGCTGAGTGCGAGCGCAGGAAACTACGCGGATCCCCTGCCCCGGTCAAGCAGTCGTGCGGCGACCCTGGTGAGTTTCCCCGGGGCGCTCCCCGGGGTATTCCCCGTGCCACTTGGCCGGGGCAATCATCCGGCCGTCACCGAAAGCCCGTCGACGATGGCCCACGGGGCGCGCATCGAGCCGCCCAGGGAGAGGGTGTCGGTGGACAGGGCGTCGATCGAGCGCAGCAGTTCGAAGGCGTTGCCCGCGATCAGGGTCTCGCGCAGGGAGCGCACGACCTTGCCGTTCTCGACCCAGCGTGCGGACTTGGCCACGCCCGAGAAATCCCCGGAGGCGGGATCGACGCTGCCCGAGAAGCGCTGCACGAAGAGCCCCCGGCCAAGACGCGCGAGCAGGGCGTCCTGATCGCCGCCATCGCCCCCGGAGACGATGAGCGAGTGAGCACCGAGGCCGGGTACCGAGCGCGCTCCGCCGCGCGCGTGGCCCGTGGACTCACGTCCCTCCACCTGGGCCGCGTAGCCGTTGTAGAGGTAGCTCTGGAGCACGCCCTTTTCGAGCACGTTGAAGCGGCTGACGGGCGTGCCCTCACGGTCGAAGCTCGTGGCTCCGGCCAGGCTGCGGTCGGTCGGGTCATCGACGATCGAGAGGCTGGGTGAGGCGATCTCTTTCCCGACCTTCTCGGCCAGCGCGCTGCGGCCGCGCTGGACCGCGATCGCGCTCGAGGCCGAGAGCAGGGGCGAGATCAATACCGGAACGAGCGCCTGCGGCGCGAACAGCACCGCGCCCGTGTAGGTCTCGGCACGCTGCGCGTCGAGGTTACCCAGCACGGCATCGGTGAACTTCGCGACGACCGCGTCGCGCACCGCATCCCAGTTCGCAGGGTCGCGTGCGAAGTCGCCCCAGTAATCGAAGCCGCCCACGTCGTCGCCGTCGACAGCCATGCCGAACAGGGAGCACGACAGCATGGCGTCGCTCTCGCTGGCGCGTACACCGCGGCTCGACACGACGCCGTGCACCACGCGCGAGATGCTCAGGTCAGCCGTGTCGATCGCCACGCGCGGGTCGACGGCCGTGGCGCGTGCGAACATTTCGCGCGCGGCCTCGACGGTCTGTTCGACCGAGAAGGATGCGGCGGCGGGGGTCACGAGGGTCGCAGCCGCGGGTACGGGGCGCGCGCCAGGTAGAACGTTCGCGTCGTCGGGGATCGAGAAGCTGGCCAGGGTCAGCGCGTCGCGCGCGACCGCCGCCAGGGAGTCCTCGCCGGTCTGGTTCGTGGACGAGAAGCCGAGCTTCTTGTCCTTGAACACGCGCAGGCCCACGGAGCCACTCTCGTCGACCTGGGTCAGTTTCAGGTCGCCCTTCTCGAAACGCACGCTGATGCTCTCGCTCCAGGTGCCGTAGACCTCGGCCTCATCCGCGCCCTGGGCCGTGGCGCGCTCAACCAGGTGCGCGCAGCGCTCCTCCAGCGTGGCCTCGGCCAGCGCGGGCTCGAAGACGCCCTGTTCCTTGACCGAACTCATGCTGTCCTCCCGCCGACGATCACCTCGCAGGAGAGCCATGGCCCACCCGCGTCCACCTTGGCTGGCTGGCCCTTGCCGCAGTGGCCGGAACCCAGGTCCCAGCGGAAATCGCTGCCGACCGCATCGACCGTCTTGAGCACGTCGAAGGCCGTTCCAGAGATGTTGACGCCGCGCATCATCTCCCCGCGCTTGCCGTTCTTGATGGGCCAGGCCTGGAGCGTGCCGAACATGAATTCGCCGTTGGCGTCGGCCTGTCCGTTCTTGGGACCGTCCAGCAGGAGCCCGTCCTCGATCGACGCGATCATCTCGTCCAGGCTCGAATCACCCGGCTCGATGTACGTGTTGCGCATGCGGATCAGGGGCTCGTCATCGAACTCCCAGGCGCGCGCGTTCCCGGTGGGGGCCACACCGAAGTGCGCCGCGGATTCGCGGTCGTGCAGGTAGTTCTCGAGCATCCCGGCCCGGATGATCGTCGTGCGGCCGGCGAGCACGCCCTCGTCATCGACGGAGATCGTACCGCCCGCGCCGTCGTGGTACTCGGACTGGCCCGAGTCGCAGAGCGTCACGAGTTCCGATGCGACGCGCGTGCCGATCTTGCCGGCGGCGCACGAGCCCGCGATCACGAAGTCGGCCTCGACCGTGTGACCGATGGCCTCGTGCGTGAGCAGCCCGACCAGGGAGGGCGACAGAATCACGCGCTTGCGGCCTCCTTCGGCGTACTTGGCCGAGAGCAGGTCGACCGCCATGCGCGCCGCCTTGTCGCCCATCTCGGCCGCGCTGACGTTGCGGAACAGGCAGTCCCAGCCACCGGTGGCGCCGACGGACTCGGACCCGCGCTGCAGCTCGGCCCCGTCCTGGGCCACCGCGCTGATCCTGAATTCAGGTCGCACCAGTCGCGACCAGGCCTTGGCGCCGTCGGTGGTCACCACGCCCTTCTCCTCGAAGAGCTCGGTGTATCCGCAGCTCGCGCTCTGGATGTTCGTCGAGGCCTTGCGCGTCTGCGCCTCAAGCTGCAGGACCATCTCGAGGCTCTCTTCCAGGTCGCGCTGCTCGAGCTCTTCGTACCCGGGTGCGTCGAAGCGGCCGCGCGCCAGCTCGACCTGGGGCAGCTCCTCCACGCGCTCGCTCTTGGCGGGCGCCGACGAGCGCGCCGCCTTGCGCGCATTCTCGATCGCGCGCTGCACCGATCCGACCTCCAGCCGGTCCGTGCTCGCGAAGCCCCAGGTGCCGTCCGCCAGAACGCGCACCCCGACCCCCGTGTGCTCCGAGATCTTGGCCTGATCCACGCGCCCCTTCTCGACGGCCAGGGAGCGGCTGCGGCGCTTGTGGTAGCGCAGCTCGACAAAGCCCTCGCCAGAGCCTTCCAGGGAGTCCATCAAGAGATCGGTGGGGTCGTTCACGGGTTGCTTTCCTCGGGGTCCCTGGGGGCGTGCGGGGCGCTTGCCCCGCGATGGCGATAGCCTGCTTACCGCAGGTGGGTCGAGTCAAGCGGGGTGTCCGGGTACACTGCACGGATGTCCGAGCCTTCCGATCGCAAGTCCATCGCCCGCAACAGGAAGGCGCGGCACACGTACCAGATCCTCGAGGAGCTGGAGTGCGGGATCCAGCTCCAGGGCACCGAGGTCAAGTCCCTGCGCGACGGCCAGTGCTCGATCGGGGAGGCCTACGTGCACTCCAAGAACGGCGAGCTGTTCCTTTTCGGGGCCCACATCCCCGAATACAGCCACGGGACCATGTGGAACCACAAGCCGACCCGCGAGCGCAAGCTGCTGCTGCACCGCCGGGAGCTATTGCAGTGGGCCAAGAAGGCCCGTGAGCGCGGAATCACCATGGTTCCGCTCGAGGTCTACTTCTCGGGCTCCCTGGTCAAGGTCATGGTGGGCCTCTGTCGCGGCAAGAAGCTGCACGACAAGCGCGCCTCGGAGCGCGAGCGCTCGGACAAGCGCGACATGGACCGCGCCATGAACCGCCGACGCTAGCAGGCGCTTTCACCTTCTCCCGAAAGTACCGGTAGACATCCCGGCCAGCGTGGCCTACGGTGAACTGGCTATCTAAAGGGGGCGCACTGGTTTCGACCGGTTCTGATCGTCTTTCGGTTGCGTGCCAGGGATCCCAGGTGCCCCTGTAAATCCTCCCGGGAAAGGCATTTTACTTGCCGACAACTTTGCACTCGCAGCCTAATTATTAGGTCGCCGTCTTCCGTGGGAGTGTCCGCGGCCCGCGGAAGACGAAAACAGCGGACTGGCCGGCAAGGTGCGCCTCAGGGCGAGCTGGCGAGAAATTTCTGAGGCTGGTTAGAAGGGACGCCTGTTTGTGAGTGTCCCCTCGACGAGAACTAATCACAGAATACGCACGTAGACGCCGACCGCACGGCCGTTCCGGGACGCGGGTTCAATTCCCGCCGCCTCCACCACCCTTGCACCCGAGACCGCGTTCTCGGTGCTGCTATTGGGGTTCACTGATGCACTCGGGTGCACAGGACTGCATTCAAATGCACCCCGTAGGGTGCATTTATTCGGCCGAACACAACTCGTTAACGATCCTGGGCTTGTGAGCGCGCGACAATGGCCGTCATGGCCCACATCTACCGGCTCCATGTCCTGATCGCATCGCTCGCCGGCCTCATCAACCGCCGCCAAGCCGAGGTGCTCGAATATCTGATCGAGGAGAGCCGCGCTCTAGAGGAGAACCGCGCTCTAAAGGAACAGTTCAAGGGGCGACGTCTCCGACTGACCGATGATCAACGCCGTCGGGTCGCACCGAAGGCCGACCCACCTCTGCCGGCCCCTTGGAATTCTTATCTGCCCAGGCGTATCCCAGGCTCTCGAGGAGCCCGGTCGCCGTCTCCTGAAGCCCGTCCGGGTAGCTCTAACTCCCGGCGAACTCACGGCAACGGAGCTCGCACCTTGGGGTCGAATCGTCCAGGGCTAGCCCGGTCTATTCATGAGCAGCCATTGCCGGTGCGTAGACCCGGGCAATGAGGAAGCCCGGCGGCGTGGAATGCCGAAATCAAGCCGAGGGAGAGCGAGGACAGTCCGGAGTTCGCGGTTG
>JBLHKW010000119.1:0-17106 GCA_047618565.1 Planctomycetota bacterium | reverse complement strand
GCCTCGAAGAGCATGGCCTTGACCTTCGAATAACGGTCGGCGGGACGCTGCGAGTCTGACGGGCTCATGGGGGGAAGCCCCTATTGTACAGGAAACCTCCGGGATGGACGGTGGCCAGCGACGGGCGGCACCGATGGCGCGCTGTCAGGAGGGCGGCGGCAGGGCGGGATGCCCGTCGGATTCGTGCCTGGCTCGGTACGTTCGCCTTTGACCGGCGCTACGGCGCCCAGGCTACATCCCCAGGGCGGAGCGGATGTCGGTCGTCATCGTGGCGATGGCGGCCTGGGTCGCGGCCTTCCAGTCGGCTGCGGCGCCCTGCTTGTAGGCGTAGAGGATGCCGCGTGAGGAGTTCACGAGGCCCGCGCGGCCACCTGCCAGGAAGCCGGCCCGGATGTCGGCTGCGCTGCCTCCCTGGGCTCCGTAGCCCGGGATGAGGAACGGTGCGACGGGCATGCGCTCGCGCAGGTTGGCGAGCTCGTCCGGGTGGGTCGCGCCGACGACGGCGCCGACGGACGACAGGCCGCTGTCGCCGATGAGTTCAGCGCCCCAGCGCACGACGGCCTGGGCGACCGATTCGGCCAGGGTGTCGCCGTTGTCGCTCTTCCGCGTCTGGAACTCGGCGCTCGATGGATTCGAGGTGCGCACCAGCACGAAGAGGCCCGTGCCGAGCTCGCTGCAGGCTTGCAGGAAGGGTTGGATCGAATCCGTGCCCAGGTACGGGTTGACCGTGATCGCGTCGCAGCACGAGGCCTGGTCGCTCCAGCTGTGGCCGCCGAAGAAGGCGCGCGCGTACGCGGCTGCTGTGCTGCCGATGTCGCCGCGCTTGACGTCTCCGATCACGAGCAGGTCGTGCTCCTTGGCGTGGCGTACGACGCGCTCCCACTGCACGACGCCGTCCGCCCCGAGCTCCTCGAAGAACGCTGATTGCGGCTTGACCGCCGGTACGTGTTCCGCGGCGAGCTCGATCACCTCGCACAGGAAGTCGCCCGCCGCGCGCGCCACGTCGGCACGGCTCGCGTCAGGATCGTGGGCCGCGGCGAACTGCGGCGGCAGGCGATCCAGGTGCGGGTCGAGGCCGACCAGGCAGGGGCTGTTCTTCTTCCGTACCGCCTCATCGAGCCGGTCGGCGAAGTTCACGCGGCTCGTTCCTGGCCAGGCAGCTGGTCCGTGGATGCGCTCAGGTCGGCGCGGGCGACAGCCTGGGCGTCGGGCACGAGCACGCCGGCGGAGACGGTCACTCGCAGCGCTTCCTCGACGGTCATGTCGAGCGGGATGAGTCGGTCGGATTCGATGTACACGGTAAATCCGGTCATGGGCATGGGCGAGGTCGGAATGAACACCGACACGAGGGCGCCATCGAGCGCCTCGTTCAATCCGCGCAGGCCCGTTCCGGTCACGAAGCCGACAGCCCACACGTCCTTTGAAGGGTAGGGTGCGGCCACGACCGTGTCGAACTCGATCTCGTTGTCCGACATGAAGAAGTCGACAACCTGCTTGCTGTACGGATAGACAGAGCGCACCACGGGAATCGTCGAGAAGGCTCGGTCCACCCCGGCGATCAGGCGCCGCCCCAGGAAGCCACTGGCCAGGTAGCCCATGGTCAGCACGACCATGGCCGAGATCAGGACGCCCAGGATCGGTGGCACCTGGGCCTGGGTCGCCTCGCGCAAGCGCTCGCTGTCGATCAGGAGCGCCCCATGGTCACGCAGGAAGGTCTGTTGCTCGTCGCGGTAAGTCTGAAGGGCCGCGCCGAACTCCATACTGCCCATGCCGCCCATCTCGTCGCGCATGTCGACCAGCTCGACCGGCAGCAGGCTCTCGTCGACGAACTCCCGTGCGTACGGATCGATCTCCATCAGGGAGAGCAGGTTCCAGCCGAACCCGTTGCATTCCAGGAAGCCGTAGATCGATCGGTTGACCGGAGAGGTGAGGTACGTGCTGACGAATTGCAGTACGCTCGCCACGATCACGATGGTCATGACGGTGGGCAGCAGCACCGCCATCCCGCGCATGAAGAAGCTCTTCCGGGTGCGGGCCTTGCGCCGGCGTTTTTTCTGGAGCTTGGGGGTCGGCATCGAATCGGGGGTGCGGGGGAGGGACCCGCCTGATCCGTATTCGACCATTCATACCCGCCCTACTTTAGGCGTAGATTCTTCAGTCCCCAGGAACGAGCAATTCCTTCGCCACCCAGTCGGCCAGGGGCAGCCCACGGGCGGTCAGGCGAAACCGCCCCGCATGCTCCTCGAGCAGCCCGTGGTCCACCAGTTTCGCCGCCTCACGGACACAGGGATCGCTGGCGCTCTGAGGGAACTGGGCGCTGGCGCGCGCCTGGACCGGGTCGATGCCGTCCTTCAGCCGCAGCCCGAGCCACCAGGTCTCGGCCAGCCGCGCTTCCGGGGTCAGCATCTCGTCCCAGCCAGCCGGATCCCCCCCCCGCTCTACCGCTCTCCGGTAGCTATTCAGCCCGCGCGGATTGCCCGCGCGTCGCAGGTGGGTGTAGCTGACCGCGCTGGGGCCCACGCCGACGTACGGGCCGTTGGCCCAGTAATTCAGGTTGTGACCACATTCTTGACCATTTGCGGAGTAATTAGATATCTCATAGGCGCCCATGCCGCTTTCCTGGGCCGCGCTCCGGACGGTCTCGAAGAGCGCCAATTCGAGATCCTCGGGGGACTTCTTCAGGCGTCCATCTTCCAGCCAAGTGGTGAAGCGAGTCCCCTCCTCGTAGGTCAGGTTGTACGCCGCGAGGTGCTCCGGCCGCAGGGCCAGCACGCGCTCCAGGTCCGCCACCCAGCCCTCGAGGGTCTGGTCCGGCCAGGCGTAGATCATGTCGATATTGATCGCCTTGACCCCCGCCTCCCGTGCCGCTTCGAAGGCCCGGAACGAGTCCTCGACCGCGTGCACCCGCCCGAACAGCTCCAGCACCCCCTGGTCCAGGGCCTGGAACCCGATCGACAGCCGGTTCACCCCGAGGTCGAGCATGGCCCGCGCCTTGTCCCGATCGAGGCTCTCCGGGTTGCACTCCGCCGTGACCTCGACCGCGCTGTCCCGAAACCCGGTCTGCGCATGCAGCTCATCCAGGAACCGCCGCAGCTGCGGAATCGACAGCAGCGAGGGCGTCCCCCCACCCAAAAACACCGTCCGCGGCCGCCGCGGCGCACGCCGCCGGATCTCCGTCAGCATGGTCTCGATCATCCCGTCCACGTCCTGGCCGGCATCTGGCACCGAGAAGAAGTCACAGTAGTGACACTTCGCCGCGCAGAACGGCAGGTGCACGTAGAGCGGCGTGCCCTCCTCGGGCTCACGCTCGGGGATCGACGGCGGTTCGGTTGGATCGAGACGGCTCATGGCGCCCACTACTGTACCCGGAATGCGTCGCGAAGCCCGGCGCGGTGACAGTGGGTGTGCCCGGAAGTATGCTCTGCTCGACCATGTCGAACCGCACGCGCAACCTCCATGGCTGGAAGACTCGCACGGCCGACGGGCGCTCGCGCGAGGTGCGCGCGCAGTTCCATGGTGCAAAGTGGGCCCTGACCTCGCGCTGCAAGGGCGAGGAGGAATGGACCACCCATGATCGGCCGCTACTCGAGGATCTGGTGGAGCTCCACGAGGTGTTGTTCAATAAGTACCAACGCAAGCACCTGGCCTGGGAACACCTGCAGTCGGTGCGCAGACTGATCGAAGCCGAGGCCGGACCGGACGCAGGCGAGACACTCGGACTGAGCGAGGTGTAGACCAGGCATCGTCGGTGAGGGCGAGCGAGCCCTTGAGCTGGCCGGGATCGAGTCCGGCCGTGTAGTGGCCGTCCGATCGGGCCCTATTCCGGTGCGCCCGCGTCGATCCAGGCTCCGACAGCGTCGATCTCGGCGGACGACAACGCCGGCGACGTCGGTGGCGGCATGACCTGGATTCCACACACGGACGTGTTGGTAAGAAGCTGCTGCAGAACACTGAGCGCTCGGTTTCCGGGAACGACGTAGGGCTCGTTCGCGCAGAGACCGTCGTTGGTGGTCCCGCTGATCAGCCGTTCGTAGGCCGTGTGGGGATTGCCGTTGCCGAGGGAGAAGCTGTTGTCTGCGAAGCCTTCGTTGTGACAGCTCAGGCACTTCGGCCCCAGGAAGGACCAGATCGCAGCGAAGGGACCCTGCGGGATGACCTGGTCGTCGATGAACGAGAGCCAGGGCGTGGCATCGGCGGGCGCCAGCCCAGCGTGGTTGTCGGCGGCGCCGATGTTTCGGGCGAGGGTCCGTAGACCGGCAAAGCCCAGGTACCTGCTCGGTGCCGAGGCCGCGGGAAGCGCGAAGCTTCCGGCCAGGGGCGCCACGGACGCTCGATCTCCGAAGGCCCCCGCGGGGCTCACGCTGATGGCCTCGCCGCGCACCGTGCCCGCGCCGGACAGAAAGCCGGTCAGCATCACGACGTCTGTCGCACCGTTCTCATCGCCGCTCGCGAAGGCGCTCGCCCCGAACGTCGGATCCGGCGGCAGCAAAAAGGCCGAGTCCAGGTTGGTGGCGGAGGTCTCGATCAGGAGTCGATCCGGGCCGCCGACGAAGGCCGGAGCATTCGAGGATCCGTCAGGGAGTTCGGTGGCACCGAGCGCGTTCTGGGCGATGCTCACCAGGGCCGTCGAGCGAATGCCCAGATTGTCACGGTGCAGGTAGACGTTCTCGGCCGGGACCGGGTCGCCCAGGGTGGCGGTGTCGAGGTCGTTCGTGGAAGCGAAGGCCACCAGGATCTCACCGTCTGCGTTTCGGATGACCTCCGGCTGACGGCTGGCTCCAGTGTTGTCGCTACCGCCGGCGGGATTGGGCCGGCTCGCTCGGCGCACGAACATCACGCCGCTGGTGATCGGATCTCGGAGTTCAGCGTAGTAGACGTCGTCCAGACCCAGCGGGGAGCCGCCGTCGAAGTGGAACCGGCTCACAAACGCCACCACCGTGCCGCTCGGATCGATGACGGGTGACGAAGAGTCGAGCGTGCCGCCCGTGCTCACGAGCTCGATCGTGTCGTTGGCGAGGTCTCTTACGTAGATCTGCTGGATCGGCGGGCCGAGCAGGTCGATGTCCGTGGCGCGTGAGGCGAAGGCGATGCGGTCGCCGAGCAGGCTGATCGACGGTGAGTCGGAGTCCTGGTTGCCGCCCGCTGCACCCGCGTTCGAGACCAGTTCGGTGGTCCCGTAGACCAGGTCCAGCCTGCCGTCCGATCGGATGCGCACGTCGAAGCGTGCGCGATAAACCTGCGATAGGGACCCCACGACGCCGGTTACGAGGTCGTTTGCATCAGAGGTGAAGGCCACGTAGAGCGTGCCGGCAGAGCCAGTGCCACCGGGCACGTAGGCGTCATTCGGGACGTACGTCAGGTCGGGTTGGGTCGACGTTCCGCTGCCCGACTGTGCGACATCCGAGCGGCGACTGACGAGCGCCACGTCTGCGATGGCCGCGCGCGTGTCCGTCGGCCCTCCGCATCGAAAGGCTTCCGCTTCGGTCAAGAAGGCTGTTCTGCCGCCGGGGATGAGGCGCCGACGTCCATCGCTGTCGAAGGCCTCTGTCGCGCCATCCCAGTCATTATCCGCCCCGCCGGTGACGAACCCGGTTGCGTTGGGATCGAACGGGTTGTCCGCGTAGCCGGGCGAGATCTGGGTGAAAATCCCTGAACTGAGAGCCCAGGTGACGCGGCGGTCGCGCTCGAAGTGGTTGTCGTTTGCGGTGCGCGCGCGCTCTGCCATCTGGCCTGTCGTGAGTTTGCGGAAATCTGCCCCGAGTGAGACCGGCGGATTGCGCCACGCGAAATTGAGCGGGGAGCCCTGGTCGGGCAGAGCATCGAGTGCGAAGCGGTGGCACTTCATGCACAGGTTAGTCGGGCTCTCCTGCACATCTTGCAGTCCGGGGTCGCCGGCCGGCAATCCAGGGTGATCGCCGTCTATCGGAAACACGGTAGTGTCCGCCTCGGCCAGGCTGTGGCATGACGTGCAGCGCGCATGCCGGAACTTCCCTGCAAGCGAGTAGCTGAACGCGCGCGTGTCAATGGCCTCACCAACCACGGCGGCGACGAATACGTCGGCCTGCCCGTTCGGGTCGGCATGCCCGTCCCGGTCGAGGCGCGCACCCGCCCCGGGCGCGCCTGCGTCATCTGCTGGCGACGCGCTCTCGAACGCGTAGAAGATGACGTTGCGATCACGCAGGCTCGTGGATCCCGGGATCAGGCCACCCGCCGCGGCATGGTCCGTTACCGGCTGCCGCAACGTGAAACCGAAGAAGAGTCCCGTCGTGAGGTTTCCGCTTCGCGACCCGACCGTGGACGAGCTGCAGTCGATGTTGTTCCCGAGCCCGCTGCTGCATCCCAAAAACGGAAGCGCGAGGGCGAAGGCGAGCAGGGTCGTTTGTTGGCGCATGGGAGTTGCCGGGGCGCGCTGCTGACCAGCGAACGCTCGTGAACGGGGCCGAATAGATGGAGGATTTGAGTCTGAATCTACCATAGCCCGGCACGGGCCTGTCCGCCGGTCGGGCCCGGGAGCGGCTCTTGCGCGACCCGGGCTAGCTGTTTCGCTATCCTGCTGGCATGAGACACCTCCGTATCGCGTGCCTGGCTGGTGCCGCGCTGACGTCCTGCGCGGTCGTGACGGCGGTCACGGGTCAGATCGATGGCCTCGTCAGCTGGGTTGAAGGCTTCTCCCGCGGTAGCGGGAAGGTGGCCGGTGGGCTGCAGCAGGGTGAGTGGATCTTCTACGGCGACTCGGGCCAGAAGCGCGCGTTCGGAAGCTACAAGGATGACGTGCAGGACGGACCCTGGGTCTACCTGCACCCGAACGGGAACAAGGAATACGAAGGCACCTTTGCCCATGAGCGTCGCGTCGGTCTCTGGCGCTACTGGCATGCCAACGGCTCCCCCAAGGCACAGGGTTACTTCCACGAAGGGCGCGAGTTCGGGCAGTGGCTCTTCTGGGACAAGCGCGGACAGCGCACGCAACGCGGGCACTTCCAGGATGGCCTTCAATCCCATCGCTGGACCTACTGGCATCCGGACGGCAGCGCACAGGCCGAGGGTTGGTTTCTCGAGGGTCAGAAGGTCGGCGTGTGGAGTTTTTGGGATGAGGCGGGCGCGCCCTCGGATAGAGACTTCGGGCTCGAGGACGGCCTGCAGGTCGTTTCCGAGGAGTGGTCCGACGGAACCGTGCGCCGCGAGGGACTGCTGCGCGGCAGCGAGAAGCAGGGCCTCTGGCTGGTGCAGCATCGGAGCGGACAGGCGCGTCTACAGGCCGCGTTCGAGCAGGGCGTGATCGCGGGGCCCAGTGTCGTGTTCGACGCCAACGGAGACCGGTTGGCGGCGGGCGTGATTGCCGGCGGGCGGCCGACCGGTGAATGGTCCGTGTGGAGCGCAACCGGCGAGGGTCTCTGGAGCGCGTCGGGGGAGAGTCCGTCCGTGCCGTTCGTGGGCGAGTGGTCGGACGCGAGTCTTGCGGACCCCGCCGACCTGGGTCCGGCGCTTGGTCGCTGGCTTGCCGAGGCCTCGTCCGACCTGGACCCTGGCTCCGTCCTCGAGGCTCCCCTCGCGGTGCAGGATAGCGTTTCGGAGGAACAGCTTGCAGAGGTCCAGAACGAGCCGGGGGTCCCGGTGAACGTGCAGCCGTGGACGGAGCGTCAACGCGCCGAGGCAGAGCGCTTCCTGGAGATCTTCACGAATATCGACGTCGATGCTTCCGAGCTCATGTCGCGTTACAGCAGGCGCGCCCCGGGCAAGTCGACCGAAGCGGATCCTGTCGGCGATCTGGACCGGGCGAGCGACTTCGTCGGCAAGCGTCTGCCCTTGACCGAGTACATCGACCCGTTCGGCGTCGCCGTCGACCTGGAGAGCCTGCGCGGGCAAAGGGTCGTTCTGGTGGTTCTGAAGGGATTTGGCGGAGGTGTGTGCATCTACTGCACGGAGCAGACGATCGCCCTGTGTGACGCCGGTGCATTCGAGCGCTTCGAGGAACTCGATGCGCGCCTGATGGTGCTCTACCCGGGGAGCAAGGAGGCCCTGGCGGCCTTCAAGCGCAGTTGCCAGAGCTTCGGAGACACGGACCTTCCTCCATACGGCCTGCTCTATCAACAGGACGTCATCGTCGGCAAGAAGATGGGCCTCGAGGGCGATAAGGTGGTCCCGTCGACGTTCATTCTCGACGAGCAAGGAATCGTGCGCTTCGCGTATATCGGTGAACACGAAGCTGACCGGCCGTCGGTCGAGTTGCTGTTCAAGAAACTCGAAGAGACCGGGCCCGCGTACTGATGGCACCGAAGGACGACCACGGACCGGTTGAGGATCCGAAGGAACCGGATCCCGCTGAGGACTACACGACCTTTGGCGAGCGTTTCGGGGAGGCGGTCTCGGGCGCGCCGCGGCTCGACTTGATGTTGCCCGCGATCGACGCGGCGGCGCAGCTGGATCCCGATGGCGCTGACCCCGCCACCCGGCACATGACGTCGGGCGTGCCCGTTGCGGGCTCATTGCCCAAGATTCCGGGGGTGACTTTGGGCGCGGTCATCGGCCAGGGCGGGCAGGGCACGGTCTATCGCGGGCGGCAGACCTACGTGGATCGTGATGTGGCCGTGAAGGTCCTCGCGAGCGGCGCGAACGCGAATTTCGCGGATCGGTTTCGACGCGAGGCAAGGCTCCTGGCAGGTATGCAGCACCCCTCGGTCGTCGCCTGCTACGACGCCGGGATCAGCGCGGACGGCCACTGCTTCATCACCATGGAGTTCATCGACGGCCCGGACCTCGCGGCGTGCATCCAGTCCTCGGGTGCTTTCGGTACGCGTGAGGCGCTCGAGCTGGCTCGTGATGTGGCCGGCGCTCTGGAGTACGCGCTGGGGAACGGCGTGATCCACCGCGACGTGAAGCCGCAGAACGTGCTGCTAAAAGCGTGCCGCGCTGACGGCGGCGACGGGTCGGCGCTCCAGCCGAAGCTGGCCGATCTGGGCCTGGCGCGCGTAACCGGTGATCAGGACGGACAGGCGAGGTTGACCGTGCCGGGATCCGTCATGGGTACGCCCGCGACGATGGCCCTGGAGCAGTTCGACGACCCGGACTCGGTGGATCATCGCGCCGACATCTACGGCCTGGGCTGCGTCCTCTATTTTGCCCTGGCCGGCAAGTCGGCCTATCGCGGCTTGCGCCCCTTGCAGGTGTTCAAGAAAAAGGCGCAGGAGCCCGCTCCCGATATCCGGGCGGATGTCCCGGGCATCGCGCCGGGGGTTGCGGAGCTCGTTCATTGCATGATGGACGGCGACCGCGAGCGGAGACCCCAGAGCTACGCGGAATTGATCGCGCGCATCGATGCCGAGCTCGCGCTGCCCGAGGCTCCGCCCGTGTCCGTACGCCGCGGCAGGCTGGTCGGAGTGCTGGGCGCCCTGGCGCTGGTGGCTGTCGCGACAACGTGGTTCGTCGGGCCCGGGTCCAGGACTGTGGCACCGGGGGATCCGACGGTCGGGCCGGGGAGCCAGGCCAGGCCGATCGAAGCGCCCGTGATCGTGCCACCGGCGGATGCGTCCAGCGCAGATGAGATGGAGCAACCTGGGGGGCAGGCTCCGGCGCTTACGCCCGGTAGCGAGACCACTCTATTCGCGGGTTGGGAGGACGAGCAACAGCTCCTGAATGGATGGAAAACGAACCCGACCGATGTCTGGAAGGGGTTCAGCGCGGACTACTCCCAGCCCATGGCCCATATCGCGTCGGGCGTGGCGACAGCGACCCGCCACGTTCCGGGTGGCTCGTGGCAGTTGACGGGTGAGGTCCGCGTGTTTCCCATCGACGGACAGCCCAAGGATTCGACTTTCCGGGGCGGCTTGCGCATCGGTTTCGCTGGCGGTCGGGCGCTCGAGCTCGCGGTGAACCTGGTCGATCGCAAAGGTGCGGCTAGCTGGGTTGTGAGCCAGCCGGAGGGTGAGGGCCGGGTCTCCAGCGACAGCGTCGGGCCCGAGACCATGTCCTTTGAACGGGGCAAGTGGATTCCGTTCCGCATCGACTCGGAGAGCGTCGGAGTACGGCTGCAGATCGGGCCGGAGGGATCCAGCCTGCCGTCCATCAAGCTGGCCGCGCTGGAGTTGACCGGCCCGGCGACCACGCTCACATTGGTAGCACAGGGCAACGTGATCTGGCGCAACTTCGTCCTGCGCGGATTGTGAGCCCGGCCGCGCCGGACTCAGTACGACCAGTGCACGCCGAGCCCAACCCAGACCTGGGACGGGTCCACGCCGAGCAGATCGAACCAGTCTCTGAAGTCGCTGTCGATTACTTCCGACAAGCCTAACTCGAGCCCGGCCGAGGTGTGTTGGTCGACGGTGTAGGACAGCTCGGCCGTAGCCCGCAGGTCTGCCAGCCCACTCGCGTCGGGCATTTGCGCGTAGTTCCACCACGCCTGCTCCTGGTCCATCCAGCCCAGGCCCAGGTCGAGGGCCAGGTGCCAGTCCTGTGCGAGTTGCACGCCCTTGGCCACGGCGAGTTGCAGGTAGAGCCCCTCGACCTCATCGACGTCGTAGTTGAAACGCACGGCGGGTTGCACTCCCCAGACGTCGACTCCAGCCTCGAAGAGCAGCTCTGTCGTCGAGCCCCGTTCGCCGAACGGGAACTCGAGGCCGTTGGGCAGGTTGTAGCTGACGAGTCCGAACGTTAGCAGCACGTCCTCGAGCCGTTGCTCGTAGAGCACGCTCCAGTCGAAGCGTGCGAGGCGGCCCGAATGGCCGTCCGGCCGCCAGGCGTCGCCCGTGTCATCGGAGAGCTCGAGGCTGCCCTGCGTCATGATGACCAACGTGCCCTCTTCCTTTGCCGGAAGACTGAGGATTGTCGCCGGGGCGAGCACGCCGTTCTCGGTCTGCACCATGCCGCGGTGTACCTCGGCGCTCGCCGCCTGGATGTCAATGTCGACGCGCGGCTGGGCGCCGTCGTCGATGACACATGCGGCAAGGAAGGGGAGGACCATGACTGCGGGGGAACCCTTGAGCATGGGGTGGACTATACCCATCCAGGGCGGTCAGCGGCGCCACGCGTTCCGGCTGGCGAGATTTAGCAACAGCTCGCCTCTGCCGCCGCTACGATGGGGTCCGCTCGACACGATTCCTTGTCCGGAGGAGGACGATGATATCCACGCTGGCCACCGTGCCGACTCGACCCGCCGCCCAGCCTGCCACGGTCATGGACCAGATGCGTGGGCTCATCTGCGTTCCGATGCTCGCCATGGCGATGCAGGACCCGTTCACCGAAGAGGCTGTTGTGCGTGGCGTGGACTATTCCATCATCGCCAGCGGAACGTCGGGTCAGGGCATGGCTCTTTGTGATCTCGACCGTGACCTGGACCTGGACCTGGTCGTGACAGGTCGCGCCGACGGTGTTGTCGGCGTTTACGAGAACGACGGAACGGGCATCTTCATCGATCGCACGACGACCAGTGGGCTGGAGCCGATCCCGTACAATTCGGCCTCGGGTGTCGCTGCCGCCGACTACGACGGCGATGGCCTGGTCGACCTGTATTTCTCGAACGCCAACACTCCCAACCGGCTGGTGCGCAACGTGGGCGACTTCGAGTTCATCGACGTCAGCTTGCAGGCCGGCGTCGCCGATTTCGGCTTCGGCGCAGGCTGTGCATGGGCCGACTACGACGGCGACGGGTACCTCGACCTGTACCTGGCCAACAACTCGAAGCTCAGCAGTCCGTCGGCCGACAAGCTCTACCGCAACCGCGGCGACGGAACGTTCGAGATCATGGGCAATGTCGGGATCGAGAACAGAGACCTCCAGGCCTGGCAGGCAATCTGGTTCGACTACGATCTCGATGGCGACCCAGACCTCTATATCTCGAACGACAAGGGCGAGGAGGGCACCATTCGTCACAACTATCTGTGGGAGAACGTCGGCGGCACCTTCATCGATGCAACGGAAGAGTCGGACACCCACGCCTATGCGGATTCGATGGGCGTCGCCGTAGGAGATTTCGACCAGAACGGCTACCCGGACCTGTACTGCTCCAACATCGGCGCCAACCCGCTGTTCCTCAATGTCGACGGAACGACGTTTCGGGAGTCGGCGTTCCAGGCCAGGGTCACCTCGGACTCCACTGGTTGGGGGACCGTCTTCTTCGATTTCGATAACGACGCGACACTGGATCTCTACGTCTGCAACTTCGGCGACGTGGACCGGCTCTACAGTTCCGCGAACGGCTGGCCTTGCAGCGACCAGGCCGTATTCGTGGGCCTTGGCGATACGAACCTGTCCTATTGCGTTGCGATGGGAGACATCGACGACGACGGTGATCTGGACATCGTCCATTCGGCCGCGCTGGACCAGATCCGGGTGTTCGTCAACCAGAACAGCAGACCGAATACCTGGGTCAAGGTGCTCCTGCGCCAGCCGGGGCGTAACAGGAACGCGGTCGGGGCGCGGGTTGTGGTCACCACCTCCGAAGGTGAATACAGTCAGCAAGTGCTGGCAGGCGTGGGCTACAAGTCGTCGTTGCCTTTCATGCTGCACTTCGGCCTTGGCGAGGCCACAACGATCCAGCGCATCTCGGTGACCTGGCCCGACGGCGCGCGGACGGCGTACACCGACCTCGACGTGGACCGCACGGCCGTCATCGGTCGCAGGCGGGGACTCTTCCCGGCCGCGTACCAGTAGGGGCCTTGCTAGCCCGAATAATTCATGAAGACGCGGCCCAAACGCGACGACCGGCCGGCTTCGCCGTCGATTCGGCTTCTGGCGGCACTTCTCGCGCGTTGGCATCCTCGACGACCCGTAAGGGTCGCCTCTCCGCTATCGGACGATCCGCAGGATCGTCCGTACGGGTTTGCCTCGGGCTGCGCCCTCCGCAATTCCCGAACGCGGCCCCGTGGGGCCAACGCGCGAGAAGCACCACCAGAAGCCGAATCGACGCGTTTTGGCTCGCGCTTCATGAATTATCCGGGCTAGGAGGCTGTTGGGGCCATCAGCCCTTGCCAGCTCTGGAGCACGATGAACGTTCCGACGATGAAGAGGAACACAGCGAAGGACCTCTTGAGGACGTCCTGGGGCAATTTCGTGCTGACGGCCTTGCCAACGAAGCTGCCCAGAATGCCGATCAGGGCGAACGTGGTGAGAACGTTCCAGTCCAGCTCGAGCTCGAGTCCGCCCAGGATTTCCAGGTACTTGTAGAAGCCCGTGAAGGACTTGAGGGCGATGATGAACAGGCTTGTGCCGATAGCGCGGTGCATCGGAAGCCCGCCGAGCAGGACGAGCGCGGGGACGATCAGGAAGCCGCCGCCGACACCGACGAAGCCCGTGACGATGCCTACCAGCAGCCCCTCGATGATGACCTTGTAGGCACTCCGGGGAGCGTGGCCGTCCTTTTCCTGGTCCCGCAAGGGCTTCAGCATGAGCACACCCGCAACGAGCATCAACGCTGCGAATACGGCCAGCTGGGTCGTGCCCGACACGAACTGTGACAGTGAGGCTCCAAGGTACGCACCGACCATGCCGGGCACGCCGAAGAACAGGACGCTGCGGTAGTCGACGAGACGGTTGCGCGCGTACGGCACCCCGGCGACGAGGCTAATGGCACCCACGATTCCAAGTGAACCGGCGATGGCGATCTTCTCGTCCTGGCCCACGAGGTAGGTCAGGACGGGGACGGTGAGAATCGAGCCCCCGGAGCCCATTAGCCCGAGGCTAAGGCCGACCACCAGGGCGCCCGCCAGGGCCCAGAGCATGTCGTTATTCCTTTCGGCAGGCGGCGGCGTTGTTGTTCCACGGCATCTTGGCCAGGAACATGCCCATGGCGCAGGTGTCGGTCATTCCGGCGATGACGAGGCCAGCCCCGACGATTCCGGAGAGACCGAAAAATCCACGGTCCAGCATGAAGCCGAGCGCGACGCCGATCACGACAAGCGCGCCCGCAGCGATGCGAACCTGTCGCTCGAGTGACATCCCCGACTCACCTCTCTCCAGGGGGAGGCCAGCCTGATCCCAGCCGACGATGCCGCCGTTGAGAACGTGCAAGGCGTTGATCCTCTCGGACCGCAGCAGCTTGCGCGCCTTCTCCGCTCGCTGTCCTGTTCTGCAGATCAGTACCACGTACTTGCCCATCGCACGCGATCGGATCGTCGCTGCGCCCTGTGCAAGTGCACCCAGGGGGGCGTTCAGGGATCCGTCGATGTGGGCATCCTGGAACTCCCTGGGTGTCCGCACGTCGATCAGCAGCCAATCATCGGGATCTCCCGAATCCAGCTGCCAGGCTTCGACCAGTCCGTTCAATGTGGGCGCCTTCATCAGCCCCTAGCAGCGCGTTGAAAAAGTCCCGTAGCGAGACGAAGCCATCTTCGTCGCAGCAAGGAGTGCGAAGTCGAGACGGCGGAGGCGGCCCTGTAGGGCCGCTGAGCACGGCTCGACGAGCACGACGCAGCGGCGGCGGAGAGGGCGAAGTCGAGTAGGGAGTTTTCCAACGCGCTGCTAGCTTTGCGGGTGGACCATCGTAGGGGCAGGTAAAGGGGGCACCAGCTGACGAAGCTCGTGAGCGCGAGAACTCCTGCCAGGCCAGCGAGAGCCAGCGTGCCCGTGATCGTGCCCTGGTAATAGAGCACGCCCACGGCGCCGGCGATCACGATTCGGAGCATGCGGTCGATCGATCCAAGGTTCTTCTTCATGGTCTCTGCCTGTCTTGTGAAGTGAGTTGTGTTCGGGCGCCGGGCGCCTCGAGAGTGTGCGGTGCTTGCTAGGCGCGACCCTTGAGCATGCCGTCCCAGTAGAGCCTCGGAAGCAGGTGCTTCTTGACGAAGTACATGCTGCGTCGTTCCTTGCTCTGGTCGATGGGGAACGTCTCCTGCGGATTGCCGTCGTAGTCGAATTCGGCCATCACGAGCTTTCCGTATCCTGTGACCAGTGGGCACGACGTGTAGCCATCGTATCGGCTGCTGAGCGGGTGCTGGTCCATCGCCGAGAGCAGGTTGGCGGCGACCGTTGGAGCCTGTTTCCGGATCGCGGCACCGGTCTTCGACGTCGGTAACGCGGATGCATCGCCGAGGGCGAAGACGTTGCTGAACTTCGGGTGTTGCAGCGTCTCCTTGTCAGCCGCAACCCACCCCCCCTCATTCGCCAGAGGGCTGCGCTTGATGAAGTCCGGCGCACTCATCGGTGGCGTCACATGCATCATTGAGTAGGGCAGCGTGATCTCATCCTCGGTGCCGAGTCGCTTGATCGTGGCATCGCGCGCGCTCGCGTCAATGGCCGTGAGATCGTGCTGGTAACGCACCTCGATGCCGTAGCGTTCGATTACCTTGAGCAGCGTATTTGCGTAGCGTTCGACCGCGAAAATCTTGGGGGTCGCGATACAGAAGATGATCTCGTAGTCACGCTTGGGCGGGTTATTGCGCCAGTAGTCGGCCGCCAGATACATGATCTTCTGGGGTGCCCCGCCACACTTGATCGGCGTGTTGGGGTGCGTGAAGATCGCGGTTCCGCCCTCGAAGTTGCGGATGTTTTCCCAGGTGGAGTCGACCGTCGCGTACGAGTAGTTGCTGCACAGGCCGCCCGTACCGATGTTCTCCTTCAGGCCCGGGATCTTGTCCCAGTCGAGCTGGATGCCCGGGGCCACGACCAGGTAGTCGTAGGTCAAGCGCTGCCCCGACACCGTGGAGACGGCATTCTCTTCAGGGAAGAACTCGGCCACCGCGTCGTGTACCCACGTCGCGCCTTTGGGCGTGACCGAGAGCTGTGATCGCTGCGTCACCTCCTTCTTGCACACGCCGCCTCCGACGAGAGTCCAGAGCGGTTGGTAGTAGTGCTTTTCGGACGGTTCGATGATTCCGATCTCGGGCGCCTGTGGTGCGCGACACAGGCGCGCGGCGACTGTCAAGCCAGCTGTACCGCCCCCGACGATCAGGACCTGGAAGTGTTTCTTGTCTACGGCTTGGGTCATTGCAGCTGGACTCGCTTCAGCCCTGACACGCAGGGGTCTCGGGGTGGGTCGTCGGAAGACTGCTGGCCGTCCACGCGTCCATGCCGCCGACCGTGTCACGGAATTCTTCGAGCCCGTTCTCGCGCAGCAGGCTCGCGGCAATCGACGAGCGATAGCCGCTGCGGCACACGAGCGCGAAGCCCGCATTGCCAGGTAGCTCGCTGATGCGCTCCACCAGGTGCGGCAAGGGGAGATTGAGGCTGCCCTCGATATGGCCATCCTCCCACTCGTTCTCGGTGCGTACATCAACGACGGGCACGGCCAGCGGTCCGTCCAGCTGTCGCGCGAGTGCCCGGGCGGTGATTCGATCGGTGGTCGCGATGAGGCCCGTATGGTCCGCCAGGGCACCCATGCCGCCATCGAGGTAGCCGACCAGTCCGTCCAGCCCGATGCGTCCGAGGCGCATGGCCGCTTCCTGTTCCGTCCCTGGTTCGGCCACGAGCACGATCTTCTTCTCCCGGTCGAGTAGCGTGCCGGCCCAGGTCGCAAACTTGCCGCCCAGTCCGATGTTGATGCTACCGGCCATGTGAGAGCCTGCGAAGTCAGCGGAATCACGGACATCCAGTACCTGCACACCGTCTGCACGGAGCTCCAGTAGCCTGTCCATGGAGAGCGGCTGAAGCACGCGCTTGAGGTTCTCCTGCAGCGTCGCGCGCTCCATGGAGTTCAGTTTCGCGTCATAGCCGAAGTAGGCCGGAACTTCGGGCTGCTCGGCCGTCACCACGGCCTTGAACTCGTCTCGCGTCATGGGTTGCAGCGCGTAGTTGAATCGTCGCTGCTCGCCGATGGTCGAGAACGTCTCGCTGCTGAGGTTCTTGCCGCACATCGATCCCGCTCCGTGCGCCGGGTAGACGACCGTTTCATCGGGCAGTTCGAGCAGCTTATGGTGCAGGGAGTCGTACAGCCATCCCGCAAGCTCATCGGCGCTGACTCCCACCGACGCCATCAGGTCGGGCCGTCCGACGTCGCCAACGAAGAGCGTGTCGCCAGTGAACACGGCCTCCGGTTCGCGATCGTTCTTGGCCAGGTCGTACACGACCACCGAGATGCCCTCGGGTGTGTGGCCGGGTGTCTCCCGTACGCGGAAGCGCACATCGCCAAACTCGAGCGCATCGCCGTCCTTGAGCCGTGTGAATTCATACTCGGCCTTCGCC
>JBLHKW010000118.1:0-17412 GCA_047618565.1 Planctomycetota bacterium | reverse complement strand
GCCTTCGCGAGCTGGGTGCTGCCGGGCCTGGGTCAGTTCCTGCAGGGGCGGCGTCTGCGCGGCGTGATCACCTTTGTCCTGCTGGTGAGCTTGTTCCTCGTTGGCTGCATCCTGGCCGAGGGCTCGAACCTCGACCGCGAGCGGCACTTCTACTACTGGGCCGGACAGTTCTTGCTCGGGACGCCGGCGATTCTGGGGGAGTTCCTGCACGGCCATGCACCGATCACGGGGGATGTTCCCTACGCGGATGGGGGCGTGGTGCTCGGCTGTATCGCGGGCATGCTCAACGTGCTGTCGATGCTCGACGCGTACGGTGGACCGACGCCAGCGGGCTCCGGGGTTGCCGATGAGCGGGCGGCGAGCCCGACGGATCGAGCGGGAGCGAGCGCGTGAACGACCTACCTTTTCACCTGCTGCTCTTCGCCTTCACGGGAACGGTGATCGTCACGATCAGCTCGTTCTTCAGCGAGGCCGATGACAAGGCCGCCTTCCGGGCGCTGCCCCGGCGAGTGCTCGTCTTTCTCGGTGGCTGTGCGTTGATCGCGGTCGTGATGCTGATCCTCGAGCACACGGTCGCCTCCGTCAACTGACCCGTGTCGATCTTGCGCGCATCAGCGGTGCTCGATCAGCCGGAACAGTCCGCCCGGTGAGCGCGCGATGAATCCGTCGAGCTCGCCCTGGACGAGCTCGACCAGGACTTCTGCCAGGGGAATGCCCAGCCGGCGACAGAGCTCATCGGGGGTCAGGGCGTCCGTGCGCAGTGCACGTATGAGCGCAGTCTCCGGCGCGGCGTGAGATTGTGCGCCGGCCTCGGGCAGCGGGCGGGTGCCGATCAGGTCGGCCAGTAGCTCGGCGGGGGAGCCGACCGGGGTCGCGCCGTCGCGGATGAGGGCGAGCGTCCCCGCCGCGAGTGGGTTGTCGACCCGGCCCGGCAGGGCGAAGACGGTCTTGCCCTGGTCCAGCGCCCAGCGAGCTGTGATGAGGGACCCGGACCTGCGCGCGGCTTCGATCACCAGTACGCCGGTCGACAGGCCTGAGATGATGCGATTGCGCAGCGGAAAGTGGTGACGGCGCGGAGGCGTGCCGGGGGAGAACTCGCTCAGTAGCAGCCCGCTCGTGCGGATCGAGCGGGCCAGCGGCCCATCTGGCCACGGGCGGTCGACACCGCATCCGAGCACCGCCACAGTCGTTCCACCGGCGTCCAGCGCTGCCCTATGCGCGGCCTGGTCCACACCGCGTGCCAGGCCGCTCACGACCACCCAGCCCTGGCGTGCGAAGGCCGCGGCGAAGCGCGTGGCCTGGTCGAGCCCGTAGGCCGTCGGGCCCCGCGAACCGACGATCGCGATACGCGGGCCCTGGGTGAGAGCCTCGAGCTGGCCCGCACCCCAGAGGTCATCCGGTGGGCAATCGATCAGGTCCAGGGCCGTGGGCCACGATGCTGAACCCGGCTGCAAGTGAAACGGTACCTCGCGCACCCCTTCATGACCCGCGCTGTGCGCACGGGTCGCGCCTTGCCTCAGTTTTCTTCGTCCGCGCCTGCGTCCAGGTCGATCCGTGGGCTAGTCGCTCGATCGAGCTCGACCGTCTCGCCCGCGGCGGCGCGCAGCACCGGTCGAAGGCACGCTTGCATGGCGCTGACCAGCGCGGCCACGTCGATCTTCCGGTGTGTCGGCAGGTAGGCGCCAAGCAGGCGCCTGTGTCCGCTGTAGAGCTTGCGCGCACCGTCCAGGTTGGCGCGCTGGAAATGGTGCATGCAGATCGCAGCCTGAATCAGTCCCTTGAAGAAGTCCGCGTCCGCGGCCTCGTTCTTCAGCCAGCACTTCTCGAACTCCTCGTGGGCGGCGTGGTACTCGCCCTCATTGAAGAGCCGGACTCCGCGGTCGAGGGCGAGATCACCCGCCTCGGCGTCGAAGTCCTCGGGCTCGAAGTCCTGCTGCTCAGGCTCCATGCGCTCGCTCATTCCGGATCCCCACTGCCGCGCTCGTGCCGCCGCAGCGTGCGTTCTTGACGGCGCTGGATGCCCCAATGTGCTTCCCAGCGGCCACGGTCCCTGGGCGTCAACAGGGGCAGGTCCTGCTTGACCTCAAGCGTGCGTTTTTCGTCGTTCCACCACGTGTTCCAGGCGTCCTGCGACAGCCCGCGGTCGGCGCCGGTCAGCACGACCAGCGCCAGGCGCAGTTCGGTCATGTGGTTCTGCACTCCGTGCCGGTTGGCGGAGCGCATCAGCGAGAACAACTCGGACACGCTCTTCTTCGAGCGGATGTTCCCGATCGAGAGGATGCCGGCGCGCGACACCCGTCGATCGGGCTGTACGAGCAGCTCGGAGGTCAGGGTCGGGAGCGAACTCGTGCTCCCGTGCTGCCCTATCGCCCGCAGGAGCGCCGCGTGCGTGTCGGGGTCGTCCCGCAGGGGCGCCTTCGTCGCCGCCATCTTGTGCAGTCCGGTCAGTGCCTTCGCATGGCGCGAGAAGCGCAGTGCCTCGATCGCTGCAGCGCGCACCGAACGGTCCTTGTCGCGCAGGGCATTGACCACGAGGGCCACCCCGCGCGCATCGGATATCCCGACGGCGTTGCGCAGCGCCGCCAGTCGAACCTCCGCGTCTCTGTCCTTCAGATCCTCCGCCAGGGCCTCTGCCCTGGCGCGCGCGTCCTGCACCACGGCGCTCTTCGCCGTGGATCGTTGCGCGGTCGCGGGGAACGCTGCGGACAGGACCAGGGTCAGGCAGAGCAGCATGGCGGATACGCCCGCGGGCGGGCTTACGGACAGAAGGTGATACTCAGGGCGTCGGTGAGGTTGAAGCCCAGGTCCGGTAGTCCACCATTGATGTCCCGGAACCAGAACTGGAATTTCCAGGTTGAGCCCGGGAGGATCATTCCGTTGCCCGAGCCGAAGGGGCCGCGGGTCAGGTCGACCGGGCGCGTTGCGGTGCCCCCCATGTTGCTCATGGTGGCCGGGTTGATGCGGTAGGTCATGCCACCCACGCAGCGGAAACCCTCGCCGAAGGACACCTGGATCTCGCTCGTGCCGTAGAAGAAGATCCCGAACTTCTCGGGCGGGCATTCGAGCGCCAGCAGCGACAGGTTATTGGCCCCGACGTCGAGCGTGCCGGCGTAACCCATGATCGCCCCCGGCCCGGCCGTGTGCGGGCTCGTGACGCAGTAGTTGGTCGCGGATCCGCACTCACACTCGTCGGGCACGCCGTTCATGTCGACGTCGAGCAGGCCTCCGAAGGCCAGGTCGCAGTCGTCGGGTATTCCGTTGGCGTTGCAGTCCGTCTCGCATTCGTCGGGGATGCAGTCGCCGTTGCAGTCGAGGCTGGTGCCCATGGCGATGTCCATGTCATCCGGCATGCCGTTGGAGTTGCAATCCGGCGGCGTCTGGGCCACGAAGGTCGTCGTCATGACGAGCGCGAAGGGCGCGCTGCCCGCACTCGCGCTCGAGGCGCTCACGGGTGCGCCCGTCGACGGGTCGATGGCGAAGGACGTGACGTCGTTGCTGTTCTCGCTGACGACGAACAGGAAGCGGCCGCTCGCATCGACGACCACGTCCCTGGGATTCGTTCCGGCAGCGCTCGAGACCAGGTCGTTGAGGTCGCCCGTGAGCGCGTCCACGGTGAAGGTCTCGAGGGCTCCGGTGCCCGCGGGCTCGCGCATCGGCGCGTAGGCGAAGGCGCCGGACGGATGGAAGGCCAGGCCACCGGGCTGGTCGCCGGTCGTGTTGCCGGGCTGGACCAGCGTCGGTACACCGGTCGCCGCGTCGATCAGGAACGGGATCATCAGGTCGATGTTCCGCAATGCGACGTAGCCCATCTCACCGGTCGGAGAGAAGCGGATCGCCTGAGGGAAGCTCGGAGCTCCGATCTGGAAGTTGACGCCGGTGGCCACGCCATCCGTGACCCGGAAGCCCTCGATGTGTCCGGTCGAACGCGTCATGTAGACGAACTGGCCGGTCGGGTCGACGGCGATGCCCGTCACACTGTCGCCGATGGCTCGCGTATCGAGCACTGCGGGTAAACCCGTGGCCTGATCGATCGAATAGGAGACCACGAGGTTGAGGCCGCCCAGCGCCACGTACAGGTAGAGGCCCGACGGGTCGACCGCACCGGCGATCGGAGTGCCGGCCAGGGCCAGCATGGTCGCCAGTGGATTCAGGGCGCCGGTGCCCGGATTGATGACGTACGTGCTCAGTCTGTCGGCCGTGGCATCGACGGTATAGAGGAAGCGGCCGAGCGGGTCAGCCGCGAGGCTGACCGCTCCTGCGGCCGTGCTGACGTCCGCGGCGGCGCTGCTCAGGTCGCCGGTGTCAGGGTCGATCACGTAGCTGGAGATCGTGTCCGCTCCGCCGTTGAGCGCGTACAGGTGACGCCCGTGCTGGGTGAGTGCTCCGCTATCCCGCAGCGCGATGGCACCCGGCGTGTTTCGGCCGCGCATGCGGCGGTCCGTGCTCGCCGCCTGGGTAAACCCGTCGATCGTGTAGCACGAGATGTCGCGCGAACCAGCATTGGTCACGTACGCGTTCAGGCTCGAGGGGTCGAAGATTACCTGGTCCGGGCCCAGGCCCGTCGTGATGTCGCCCGGGATGCTCGTGGCGAGACCACTGACCTCGTCGAGCGCGTAGCCAGTCATGTTCCCATCGCCGACGTTGATGAGATAGAGCGCCGCGCCGCCCGGTCGCAGTGCCAGGTCGCTCGGTTGCGCGCCGGTTGCGCGTGAGCCGATCGAGGCGAGAGCGCCCGTCACGCCATCGATCGAGTACATCAACAGCAGGTCGAAGTTCTCGACGGACACGTAGGCATGGGTGCCGTCCTGGTCCACGACCACGTCAGCGGGCACGCCCGGGCTGATCTGAAGCGCGGGCACACTGAGGCCCAGCGCGCCGGTCGCTCCGTTGATATCACAGATCACGACCCTCATGGCCGTGCGCGTCGTCACGTAGGCGAAACGTCCGAGCGGGTCGATCGCGATCGCATCCGGGCCGGCTCCGACACCCAAAGGCGCTCCGACCTGGGTCAGCGCGCCCGAGAGGGCATCGACGGAGTACGTGTACACCGCGTCCGAACCGAAGGCGGTCACGTAGAGGTAGCTGCCGTCCGCGCCCAGCGCCATGTCGTGCGGACCGATGCCCGTGGCGGTCGGAGCCAGGGCGGTGAGGCGTCCGTTCGAGGGGTCGATCGTGTAGGTGGATAGGTTCGCCGTGTCCGCGTTGGCGACGAACAGGTAGTCGCCGTTCGGGTGCACCACGACGGCTCGCGGCGCTTCCTCGCCGCTGGCTGCGGCCTGGTATCCGGCGTTGCTCATGCGTCCGGAGTCCGCATCGATGGCGAAGATTGAAAGCGTGTCGTCGTCAGCGTTCGCGACGTACGCGAAGCTCGCGCGTTCGCCCGGAGCGGCGCTGGCCATGCTCGTCATCGACGCGCTGACCAGGAAGAGGATGGAGTTAAAAAACAGCGTGCTCGAAATACGCGGACAGAACATTACAACCTCAAAAAATAGGGGAGGACCGTTGGACCATCCTAACGCAAGGTTGCAGGAGCGGGGGCGGCCGCGGGAGATGGGCAAAAAAAAACAGCCGCGGACCCCGTCAGGGGACCGCGGCCGCGTAGTTGGGATCAGCTTGTGGCTGCGCTCAGTCGGTTGAGGCCGCGACCGGCTTGGTCGGTTCCGTCGGCTTGGTGCTGCTGAAAGTCAGCTTCGCCTCTTCGACGTTCTCCTCCTCCGAGCGACCGACCCAGACGGTGGTCTCCTCGTCGAAGTCGCCACGCAGCAGGTGCTCCGCGAGCGGGTCCTCGATGAAGCGCTCGATGGCGCGACGCAACGGACGCGCGCCGTAGTCCTCGTGGAAGCCACGCTTGATGAGGAAGTCCAGAGCCGGCTCGGACAGCTCGAGCGAGACGTGGTGATCGGCCAGGCGCTCGCGCACCTCGGCAAGCTGCAGGTGCACGATCCTCTGCAGGTCCTCGTGGCGCAGCGAGTTGAACACGATCATCTCGTCCAGGCGGTTGAGGAACTCGGGGCGGAAGTGACGCTCGACCTCGATCATCACGTCGGCTTTCATGCGCTTCTTCTTCTGGTCGAGGTCCTGGCTGCTCTGGTCCATGCGTCCGAAGCCGAGCTGGGCGCCCGCCTTCATCTGCTGCGAACCGAGGTTGCTGGTCATGATCAGGATCACGTTGCGGAAGTCGACATGGCGGCCGAACGAGTCGGTCAGGCGCCCCTCTTCCATGATCTGGAGCAGCATGTTGAAGACGTCCGGGTGGGCCTTCTCGATCTCGTCGAGCAGCACGACGGAGTAGGGGCGCCTGCGCACCTTCTCGGTTAGCTGGCCGCCTTCCTCGTAGCCCACGTAGCCGGGGGGCGCGCCCACCAGCCGCGAGGCGTTGTGCTTCTCCATGTACTCGCTCATGTCCATGGTGATGACCGCGTCCGCGTCACCGAACATGAACTTGGCCAGCTGCTTGCACAGGAAGGTCTTGCCCACGCCCGAGGGGCCCAGGAACAGGAACGAACCCATCGGGCGGCTCGGATCCTTGAGGCCCGAGCGCGACCGGCGCACAGAGCGTGCGATGGCGGCGATGGCGGCCTCCTGGTTGATCACGATCTCGGCCAGTTCGGCGTCCATCTGCAGCAGGCGCTCGCGCTCGCCCTTCTCGAGGCGCGTGAGCGGGATGCCCGTCATCTTGGAGACGGTCTCCTGGATGATGTCGGCGGTCACTTCGCCGACCTGCTCCTTCTCCTGTTGCTCCTGGCGCCAGGTGCCCTGAATCTCTTCCTTCTTCTTCTTGAGCTGGTACGCCTGGTCACGGACCGTGGCGGCCTTCTCGAAGTCCTGCTCGGAGACGGCCTGATCCTTGGCACCTTCGAGCTGCTCGATCTCGTCGGTCAGCTCGCGCAGGTCCGGCGGCGGCACCATTGCCTGGATGCGCACGCGCGCACCGGCCTCGTCCATCACGTCGATGGCTTTGTCCGGCAGGAAGCGGTTGTTGATGTAGCGGTTCGAGAGCTCGACAGCGTTCTCGAGAGCCTCGTCCGTGTATGCGACGCGGTGGTGCGCCTCGTAGCGGTCGCGCAGGCCCATGAGGATCGCGATCGTCTGCTCCGGGGTCGGCGGCTCGACGTTCACGGCCTGGAAACGACGCTCGAGCGCGCCGTCCTTCTCGATGTGCTTGCGGTACTCGTCCAGAGTGGTCGCACCGATGCACTGGATCTCACCGCGCGAGAGGGCGGGCTTGAGCACGTTGGAGGCGTCGATCGCGCCCTCGGCGCCACCGGCACCGACCAGCGTGTGCAGCTCGTCGATGAACAGGATCACGTCCTTGACCCGTCGCACCTCGGTCATGACGGCCTTGATGCGCTCCTCGAACTGGCCGCGGTACTTCGTGCCCGCGACCATGAGGGCCAGGTCGAGAACGACCATGCGCTTTCCGCGCAGGATCTCCGGCACTGTGTTTCCCACGATTTGCTGTGCGAGTCCTTCGACGATGGCGGTCTTGCCAACGCCCGGCTCGCCCAGGAGTACCGGGTTGTTCTTGGTGCGACGTGACAGGATCTGGATCACACGCTCGATCTCGTTCTCGCGTCCGATGACCACGTCGAGCTTGCCTTCGCTGGCGAGTTCGGTCAGGTCACGACCGAAGGAGTCGAGTGCGGGTGTCTTGCTCTTCGAGGTCGAAGTGCCGGGCGAGTCCTCGGACAGGCCGGTCTCCTCGTCCTCGTCTTCGGATGTGTCCGCACCCAGGAAGTCGAGCACCTCTTCGCGCACGTCCTCGAGCTTCACGCCGAGGTTCAGAAGAACCTGGGCGGCGATGCCCTCGTTCTCCTTGATGAGACCGAGCAGCAGGTGCTCCGTCCCGATGTAGTTGTGTCCAAGGTTGCCGGCCTCCTCCATGGAGAGCTCGAGCACCTTCTTGGCTCGCGGGGTGAAGGGCAGCTGGCCCATCGTGACCATCGACGGACCCGTCTTGACGATCTTCTCGACCTCCATGCGGATCTTGTCCAGATCCACACCCATGTTTTTGAGGACGTTGGCAGCAACGCCAGAGCCCTCCTGGACGAGGCCGAGCAGCACATGCTCGGTTCCTAGATACTCGTGATTGAACCTCTGGGCCTCCTGCCTGGCCAGATTCATCACCTTCTTCGCGCGGTCGGTAAAGCGGTCGAACATGTCGTGTTAAGTAGTGGGGCTGGGGCGTGCGGACGTGGCCGACACGCGGTTCTGCTCGGGATACCTACCTTGGGCCCTACTCTTCGGCGTTCAAGGGCTCCGAGGTTGATCCGACCCAGGATCGGTTCTCAGCCACGGGCGACGCTTGCGGAGGCCTGACCAGCCTCAAGGTAGTCAGACGAGCTTGCCAACCCGTGGAAAGAATGACCAGACCCAGGCCAGCAACCGTCCTGTAGGGCCCCCGGAGGCGGCCCAGGGGCGCTCTGCCGTGGGCTAGAGCGTCTCGGTTTCGGACGCGGACGGGCCGGCCTGCAAACCCTTGAGTTTGTCGCGAATTCCCGCCGCGAGCTCGTAGGCCTCGGCGTCGATCGCCTGTTCCAGCTCGCGGTTCAGCCCGCGGATCTCCTCACGCCGCTCCACGCTCGCCTGGGCCAGGCCCGGCAGGCGGCCGCAGTGTTCACGGGCGCCGTGCATGCGCTCCAGGAGCTCGTCGAGATAGCCCGCAAAGACCTCGTAGCAGGTGGCGCAGCCGAGGCGGCCACGCTGACGAAGCTCCTCAAGGGTGGTCTCGCACTCCTTGCAGGACAGGGTCGGTCGCCGCTTGCGCGCCTTCTGGGCTGACTTGTGCAGCAGCTTCCAGATGTCGGCCATCGACTTGGGCTGTGGCGAGGCGTGGGGCAGGTGGAGCGCCTGGGCGCAGATCTCACACAGATGCCGCTCCTCGACCTGGGGACGCTCCCCGGGAGTCTCCTCCTCGAGGATGTCCGTCAGGTGGACCGTCGCGACGTTCTTTTGACAGTTCTTGCAGATCATGGATGCCTCGCCTGCCCGGCCTTCCAAGGTATAGCCTCGCGCCCGCCCATCGGGAAGCCCCGCGAGCTCAGAAGGCTGCCAGGTCCTCGGTTCGAGCATCCAGGCCTGCTCCCGGCCTGGGGCGCCACCCTGCCAGGATCGACCAGGATCGAGCCACGGCTGGATCCTCGCTCGGGAGTCTCTGACCCCCGTGGCGGTCACTCGGCGCCGGGGGCGGGCTCCGGGAAAGCCCCGACGCAGCGTTCGAGCAGCGCAGGCGTCACCATGTGGCGGCCCAGCAGCTCGCTCAGCTCGGCGGTGCCATGCTCCCCGTGGCAGGCGGCGAGCAGCTCGAGGCTTCCGGAACCGGTGGGCAGGTTCGCAAGGAAATCGAGCAGGGCCGTTTCGGGCGGGATCGCGCGCTCGGGGATCTCGCTCAGGTCGAGGGTCTTTCCGGCGAGGGACTGGCGCGCGCGGGTCACGGTAAGTCCGCTGCGGACCTGGAGCTCGTGGTCGGCCTCGAGGCTGGCCAGGATCAGCTGCGCCGGTCCAATCGAGGGCTCGCCGGCGCGCGCAGCCTTGCGATTGGCCTGGCTGAGGACAGATCTCGCATCGCCGGTGAACAGGGCGAAGAAACTGGACTCTGCGGCACGCGGTGCACCTCCGGGTCCCGACGTCGAGTCCGGTGCGATACCCGCCGGATCGAATCCCATGCGCGCCAGGTCCGCTCCCAGGTCGTCCGGCAGCACCTCGCAGCTGTGGCGCAGGACGGCGGTCACGTCGACTTCGGTGTCCGCCGCTGCGTGGGCGGCCGCGAGCGCCTCCACGGCCAGCTGGGAGAACGGGAGCGCCGATCCGGATGCGACCACCATGATGCCGGTGGACAGCGCCAGCAGCTCCTGCGCAATCGTCTCGGGATCCGCGAACGCGTGCTCGACGACGCTGTACGCCGCACAGTCCTCATCCTGCATGGCGGCGCCCACCAGGTGTTCCACCGAGACCGCGTCCGAATGCAGGCTGAGTGCGCGCCGGGTGGCCTGTGCCACGAGCACAGGCATGCATCCGTGCAGGGGCGCGAGGCGTTCCGAGAGCAGCGCCGTGAGGTCTTGCATGTCGTCGGCTTCCATCGCTCAGTGCTCCAGCGCGGCACGAAATGCGAGTGCGCGCTGTCGGAAATTTGAATAGGCGTCGAAGCTCGCGGCCGCGGGCGAGAAGAGCAGCGTGTCACCGACCGGGGTCCGCTGCAGCGCATTCTGCACCGCGTCCTCGAGGGTTGCGCAACAGGTCACCTCCACCTGCGCCTCGCGAAAGCTCGTGCCGATCTCGTCGCGGCCGTGTCCGAAGGCGATCACGCGCGCCGAGCGTTGTGCCGCCCGTGCTGCCAGCTGTTCGAATCCAAGTCCGCGCTTGGTGCGCCCGCCCAGCATCAGCGTGCATCCTGTTCGGACGGAGTCCAGGGCGGCCAGGGTCGAGTCCGGCGTGGTGGAGACGCCGTTGTCGATGATATATCGGCCGTCGCGCGTGCCCAGGTGCTCCATGCGGTGGGGCAGCCCCTCGAGATGTGGGAGGGTCGCCGCCAGGGCCGGCGCGGGAACTCCCGCCAGGTGAGCGGCTCCGAGGGCCGCGAGGACGTTGGCGATCTGGAATTCCCCGGGCAGTTGCAGCTGGTCCACTTTGCCGAGGTCCACGTCGCCGAGGGCGAAGCGGCCGGCGCGCAGGCCGAGCTCGGGCGCGCTCTCTGGCGCGTGCTCGACGGTCCGACAATCCGCCGGCGCGCGCTCGCTCAGGCGCGTGTCTCCAGCCGGGAGGAGCGCGTTGCCACCGGTGGTCAGGGCCTCGAACAGGCGCGCCTTGGCGTCCACGTACGCTTCGATCGTTCCGTGCCGTTCGAGGTGATCGACGAGCACGTTCGTGATCACGATCGTCTGCACCCTGGACTGCGCGCGTCGGCTTGCGATGTCCGCGGGGAGGCATTCCAGCTGGTAGGAGGACACCTCCACGATGAACGTGTCCTCGGAGCTGCGTTGCACCCGTCCGGGCCGGTTACCTTCGGCCAGCTCGGCCAGCAACGAGCGTCCGATGTTCCCCGCCAGGCGCACGGCGCGCCCCGAGGCCCGCAGCAACTGTGCCAGGGCATTCGCGGTCGAGCTCTTGCCCTGGGTGCCGCTGACCCAGATCTGGGGCAGAGCGCACAGCTCCACGAACAGACCCAGCTCGGTGGTCACCTCGACTCCGTGTTCGCGCGCCCTGGCCAGGTAGCGGTTGTTCGGCGGCACCGCGGCGTTCGCGATCACGCACTCGGTCTCGACGAAATTGCGTTCATCGTGCCCACCGAGGACCATGCGCAGCTCGAGGTCCTCGAGTTGCGCGAGGCTCGGAGCCAGTTCCTCGGCGTCGCGCAGGTCGGTCACGGTGACCCGTGCGCCTCGCTCGGCAAACCAGCGTGCGACCCCGGCGCCGCCGCCGAACAGGCCCAGGCCCATGACCGTCACCGGGCGATCGCGCCAGTAGCCGGCCGCGCCACGTTCCGACCTCACGGTTGTTCCTCGGGCGGTGCCTCCGGCACGTCATCCGTGGGAGCTTCGGTCTCACCCTCGCTCGCACCGCCCGTAGCCTTGGCTTCCTCCTCGCGGATCTGCGCTCCGCGCGCCCGCATCTCGCGTGCACGCTCGAGCAGCGGGCCGAGGTCCGGGTGACCCCCGACCACCTCGTCATTCTCGAGCACGACCCAGACCTCGTGCTGGTCGCGTAGGCCGATCGGGATCAGCAGCTCCGTCACGATGTCGATCGGGAAGCGTGCGTGCCAGGGGGGCGAGAGTTCGAGCCGGCGTGACCAGGTTCGGTAGCCGGGCAGGTAGAGGGTGATGCGTCGCTGCCCGTAGTGATCGAAGGGGTAGTCCAGGGGCGTGCGCCCGATCACCCGTTCGTCGAGCCGGACCACCGCGCCGGGGGGGTAGGACTCGACGGTAAGGATGCGCTGTGGGGCGCAGGCTGCGAGCGCGAGCCATGCGGCCAGGGCCAGTGCAACATACGGCCGGCACGCAGGGCGATGCCGTGATCCGCCCGCATCGAGGGCGGCGGCGCGGGTGGGCCGTGCGGGGCGAGCGCGTGACATGGCGTCGAGCATGGCGGCGGGTTCGGCGAATGGCGGAGAGGGGGGGATTTGAACCCCCGGACCCCAATAATGGAGTCACCAGATTAGCAATCTGGCGCATTCGGCCGCTCTGCCACCTCTCCGCTCGTCGAACCGGCGGCGGAAGATACTCGGCTTGCGCCCGCTGGGCAAGCCCGGTCCGCCCCTCAGCTCAGGCTTCCGTCGAGACCTGGATAATCCCGACCCCATGACCCCTCGCGGATACCCGGGCCGCCAGGTCGCGCCCGCGGGTCCACTGGAGTCAGGGGGAGGCTTCCCGCTCGTGCAGTGGTTAGAATCGCGTCCGTGCACACTGCTCGCGGATCACTCGACGCGCCCGGCCCCCGGACGGCGCGTCGGCCAGGTGCCAGCTCCAGCGCTGAAGGCGGCTCGGCCCGTCTCCGGGCCAGCCTCGGGCTGTGGCTGGTCAATCTGGCGCTCGGGGTCGCCCTGGGCCGGCTCTGGCTCGACGAGCCAGCGGCCGAGGTCTCGATCCACGTGCGGCTCTTCCTGCCCGTCGCACTCGTTTCCAGCGTCGCGACCTGGGCCCTGGTCCCCGGGGCCTGGATGGCAGCCTGTCACATGACCCTGGGTTCGAGGCGCGTCTCCGGTGGCTTGCAGGCCTTCGGCGGCGCGGCATTCCTGGTCTTCCTGTACGCCGACACGGTGGTCTACCGCCTGCTTGGCTACCACATGAACAGCGCTACCTGGAACGTGCTGAGCACGCCCGGATCGGCAGACGCCGTCCACCTCGGGAGCCAGGTCTGGGCGCCGGTCGCACTCGCCCTGGTGTTGCTGACCGCCGCGCAGGCTGTGCTCTGGCGCTTCCTGTTGCGGCGCGCGGAGCTGCGCAAGGACCGGGCGCAGAGGCACTGGGGTCGGCCCGTGGCCCTCGTCGGCGGGTGCGTGCTGGCCGTGGTCCTGGTCGAGAAGAGCGGCTACGCGGCCGCGCACGCGGCGCGCGACCACGATCTCGAGAGCGCCTGCCGCGGACTGCCGCTCTATCCGCGCATCCACCTGACACCCGCCCCGGACGGCGCGGCCGCCCTGGCGCAACTCGTGACGACCGGGTCGCTCGCCTATCCCCATGCGCCGGCCGAGGTCGACGACGCCGGGCCGCGCCCGAACGTGGTGATGCTCGTGGTCGACTCCTGGCGTCGCGATGCTTTCAGTCCCGAGTTGACCCCGAACCTGTGGAAGTTCTCCGAGGGCGCGCGCGTGTTCGGCGAGCACATCTCCGGGGGCAACGGCACGCGCTTCGGCCTGTTCTCCTTGCTGTACGGTCTGCACGGCCCCTATTGGTTCCCCGTACTGGAAGCGCGTCGTCCGCCCGTGTTGCTCGAGACCCTCGACGCCCTCGGCTACGACATGCGCGTCTTCTCGAGCGCATCGATGAGTTTCCCGGAGTTCGACCAGACCGCGTGGGCCAATCTCGACCCGGATCAGGTCCAGGACGACTACCCGGCGCAGCAGCCCCACGAACGGGACGCCGAGATGGCATCGAGTTTTGCGTCGTGGCTGGAGACGCGCGCTGGGGAGCGACCGTTCTTCGCATTCCTGTTGCTGGATGCGCCGCACCAGCCCTACTCGAATCCGGGCGGCCCCTTCGAGCCCGCCATCGAGCGCTTCGACTACCTCGAACTCGCGCGCGGCGCCGACCCGGATCTCGTCGAGCGCGTCTCGAACCGCTACAGGAATTCCGTCGTGCACGCTGACCGTACGGCGAGCTCCATCCTGGCGGCGATCGAGGAGACGGCCGGATTCGAACAGACCGTCGTGATCGTGACCGGGGACCACGGCGAGGAGTTTCAGGAGTGCGGGTTCTGGGGCCACACCAGCAATTTCTCGCCGGCCCAGGTGTGCGTACCGTTCTTCATGAAGGGCCCCGGTGTCGAGCCCGGCCTCGAGACTCGCCCGACCTCGCACGTGGATGTGTCGGGTTCCTTGCTCGAACTGCTCGGAGCGGATCCTGCCCGGCGCGCCGACTACAGCCTCGGCGAGAGCCTGTTCGCGCCGCTCGATCGACGCGACCGCGTCGTGGCCGGCTGGTCGTCGATCGGCGTCGTGTCGGCCGACGACATCATGTGCCTGTGGCTCGACCGTGGAGAGATCGAGTTTTTCGATCACGAGTGGAACCGGCTCGGCGACGTGGAGCGCCGCTGCAACGAGCGCCAACCCGAGCTCCTGCGCCTGCGCCGCGAGTGCGCCGCATTCCTGCAACCCGACGGCTGATGGTGCGCATCCTACGCACAGCGCCCTGGCTCCTGCTCCTGGCGTTGCTCTCGTTCGGTGTGCGCAGCACCAACAACCTGCGCAACGAGCCCCTGGCCGAGGACGGCGATCGCGCGCACTGGTTCTCTTCGGACCCGGATGGGCTCTACCACATGCGGCGGGTCGAGCGCAGCCTGCGCGAGGGCCTGCCCGTGGCCATCCGCGATCCGTATCTGGCCTTCTCCGCCGAGAACGATCCGGCGGCGGCGATCCCCTGGCCGCCGTATTACACCCTCGTCCTGCATGCCCTGGTGCGCCCGTTTGCGCCGCACGACGAGCTGGCCCGGAAGCGCTTCGTCGAGCGCGCCGTGGCCACCTGGCCCGCGCTGTTCTCCGCCCTGGGCTCGGTGCTCGTGGCGCTCGCGGCCGCAGCTCTGTCACGCGGTAGGGGCGCGCGCGTGCTGGCGGGCGCGGTCGCCGGTCTGAGCCACGCCCTGGCCTTCGGCTCGATCCGTTACGCCTTCGTGGGCAACGGCGACCACCACGCGTGGGTCTCGATGCTGTACACCCTGGCCCTCGTCTGGGGCTCCTTCAGCCTGCGTCGCGCAGCCCTCGAGGATGTCCCACGCAGTACCCTCAGCGGCACCTTCTGCGGTGTTCTGTTCGGCCTCTCGATCGGCTCGTGGGTCGCCGCGCTCGAGCTCCTGGCGCTCTTTGACCTGGCGCTCATCGGCCTGTGTCTGTTCGGCGCACCGGCGCTCCAGCGCGGCCTGGCCGCGTTCGGCGCCACCCTGCACGGCGCGGCATTCATCATCCTGTTGCCGGCCGCAGTGGGCAGTCCCTGGGCGCTTCAAACACCGACCGCGATCATCAACCTGACCACGGTCCATCTGCTCCTGCTGGCTCTCGGCTTCCTCTTCTTTGCCTGCATGCCCCTGACTCGCGGCCTGCGCGGCGTCGTGCGGCGTGCGCCCTGGATGGCGCTGCTGTTGCCGGTGGGCCTGGTCGTCATCGTGCTGCGTTCGCCCATGGCGCAACCCCTCGAGGAGGCGCTCGTGTGGGCGCGTGGCGGCGGACCGTTCATGAGTTTCACGAACGAGTCGCGACCGCTTGCAAACTCAACGGAGGGCGCTCTGCCGCTCTTCAAGTACCTCGGTTACACGCTTCCGCTCGCGCTCGCGGCCTGGGTTCTAGCTCTGCGCGCGAGCATGCGCGGAGCCACCGAGTGGGCGCCCTGGATCGTCGCCTTTCCCGTCCTGCTGCTGCAGGCGTGTCTGCACCGACGTTTTGCCGACCTGGTCTTGCCGAGCCAGGTCGTGCTGCTCGGCTGGGGCGCGGGCCGCCTCTACCTGTCCGTCGGTACACGCATCCGGTTTCAGCGGTCCGCATTCCTGCTGATCTGCCTCGCGGCGGTCGCTGCCCATCCGGCAACGCTCGCCATGACCCGTGCGCGTGAGATCGGCGCCGCGCGGCCCGCGGGGCCGGAGCTGACCCGTGCCCGTGGGCAGCGCGAACTCCTGCGCTGGTTGAGCAAGGCGACTCCAGAACCGGGCGCGGCTCCGGACTACAGCGTGCTGGCACAGTGGGATCTCGGGCACGACATCGTCTGGGCTGGCGAGCGGCCCGTGGTCGCGACGAACTTCGGGTCGTATCTCGGACTCGATAGCTACCTGGATCCGTGGCGCTTCTTCCTCGCGCGTTCCGAGATTGCTGCGGCACGGATCATGGACAGCCACCGGTCGCGCTACGTGGTCATCACCAGTCGCTTCCGCCGCAATCTCGATTCGATGTTACGCGTCTTGCATGGACAGGAGTTCGATGCCTGGGCCGTGGGCACGGCGGGTCGCGGGCCGCTCTGGCTGGAGGGCATGGGGGCGCGCATGTCGGCCCAGATGGGGGGGCCGTTGCCCGCCGGACAGGGCGCGGGTGACGCGTCGGAGCTGGGCGGGCTGGGGACGCTGCGGATGGTGTACCTCTCGCCCGATCGCTACCGGGATCACGAGCGCATCGGGTCGCTCGGGCCCGCGCCCGTCGGGGCGGTCTTCGAGCGCGTCCCCGGAGCTCGCGTACGGGCTCAGGGGAATCCCGGAGAGGTGTTGCGGGGCGCGATGCGCCTGGGGTACCCAGGCGTCGCACGGGAGCGCGTATGGCGCTCGTCGGCGCTCGTCGGCCCGGATGGCCTGGCGCAGCTGCTCGTGCCCTATGCGACGGCTTCGGATGCGGGTGTGCCCAGCATCGGACCCCTGCGCTGGTCGCTGGGCGCTCGCCGCGGGGAACTGCGCGTTCCCGAGCAAGCCGTGGGCGCGGGTGGGGCGGTCGAGGTACCGGGTCCCTGACCCAATTCGTCCCGGGATTGGCTTCGACTTCGTTCGATCGCCGTAAATGGCGATAAACAAGTCAATGCTGCGTGCGTATGGGTCGTCGGATGACGCTTACGGGGTGATCGCCTCCCCTGGAGGTCATCGACACGCTGGACCTGGCCCTCCGCGTACTTATTTCGACACACATATGAAGGCCATGAACAACATCGCTCGCCTCGCCGCCATCGTTCTAGTTTCCGTTTCGGCGAGTACCGCTGCCCGCGCCGACGTGGACCACCCGGTCCTGGCGCGCAGTTTCCTGGAGGGCTTTGACCGCGCCGAAAACTCACCGGGTGACGTCACCTTCGAGGATTTCCTGGCGCAGGAGTTCGTCCAGGTTCAGCTGGGCCTGTTCGACATCTACCTGCCGCACCCCTCCTTGACCAAGGGGGACTCCAGCAAGGAGTTCAAGCGCGTGGTGAAGGCTCTGCTGCAGGCTCAGGAGCAGTGGCTCGAGTGGTTGCAGGTGGACGGCGATGAGGCGGACGCCGCCGAGGAAGAGGTCAAGGCCCTGGCGCGCTGGATCAAGTCGTGGAAGCCCGAAAAATGGACCTTCCCGGAGGAGGGCGGACACCTGGCCCTGGACCTCAGCGAGGCGGGCGAGGACGAGCGCGCCGCGTCGGAGAGTTTCGCGCTGCGCATGCGCAGTGGCCGGGCGCTCGGCCTGGACCGCACGCAGGGCAAGCGCGAGGCCATCGTGTTGATCCCGGAGCGCGGGCGCTTCGTCGAGGCGATCGCCTTCGCGGGCTGGCTGCG
>JBLHKW010000117.1:0-17450 GCA_047618565.1 Planctomycetota bacterium | reverse complement strand
CTACATGTCCCGGCTGCGCTTCTGGATCTGGTACGCCCTGGGCACCTGGGGCGCCTACCGAGCCGCACGCTCGGCCGACATCGTGCACGCCATCAAGGACTACCCACACAACGCCGTGGCGCTCTCGGCGGCGCGCCTGGCAGGCAAGCCCTGCGTCGCTACCGCGCACGGCACCTACACGATCCAGCCCCTTGTTTCGGCGCGACATGCTGCCCGGGCACGCCGCACCTACGCGGGGTTCGCGCGCATGATCTCCGTCAGCCACTACACACGCCGCTGGCTCTTGAAGCTCTGTGAGGAGTCCGGTACGAAGCTCGCCCCCGTGGAAGTTATTCCCAATGCCGTGGCGGCCGAAGCCTACGTGGCGCCGCGCGAGATCGGCGCACGGCCCTGGCACGGGCACCCTTTCACGCTCGGTATCGGCGAGGTCAAGGAGCGCAAGGGCCACCACCTGGCCCTGGAGGCCTGGTGCCGGGTCGCCGTATCGCACCCCGAGCTACAGCACTACATAGTGGGCAAGCGGTCTGCCGATGAGTACGAGCAGCGCTTGCTCGCCATGGTGCGCGAGGCGGGTCTCGAGGAACGGGTGCATTTCCTGGGCAATATTACTGAGGACGAGAAGATCGACCTGCTGCAACGGGCGTTGATCTTCCTGCACACTCCCATCACCGCCGCGGACGGGGGCTTCGAGGGTTTCGGGATCGTCTACCTCGAGGCTGCCGCCGCCGGAACGCCCGCGATAGGCACCCTCGATTCCGGAGCCGAGGACGCGATCGTGGACGGCGAGACCGGTCGACTGGTCGAGCAGCAAGCGCATGCGGTGCAAGCGGCCCTGCGCGAACTGCTCGAGGACCCGGTGTTGCGCGAGCGCCGCGGCGCAGCGGGACGCGCGCACGCCCGCAGCTGCTCCTGGGACGAGAATGCTCGGCGTGTGCTGGCGGTCTACGGGGAAGTGCGCCCATGAGCGACAAGCATCCCCTGCGCTGGCTTCGCAACAAGTTCGTGCGCGACGCGGCCACGCTCCAGGCGGCGGGCGTGCTCAGCCAGTTCTCTCAGATGGCGTCTACGGTCCTGATCGCCTTCCTGCTGGGCGCATCCGGGCAGGGCGCCTACGTCTCGGCCATCGCGCTGCAGGGATTGGTCTACTTCCTCGTCAACATGGGCGTGCGCAACGCAACGGTGAGCCAGCTGGCCGCCGCCCACGCGCGCGACAACCGCGACAAGGTCGCGGGCTGGCTGGCCTTCCTGTCCAAGGCCATCCTGGCGTTCGGCTTCGTGATCGTGCCCCTGGGCTATTTCGTGATCCCCTGGCTGGGTGAGGTGATCTTCGGGATCTTCAGCGATGCGGGCGCCGACTACGGCCGCAGGATCGGCTTCTGGGCCTGGCTGCTCTGCTTCCAGCCGTTGCTCGAGTTGCCGCGCACCGTGGCGGGAGTTGCGTTTCAGGGCACCCGTCGGATGCTCGCCCTGAGCCAGATCGAGATCGCCCAGGAGCTGGTGCGGGTCTTCCTCGTGATCCTCGGGGCGCTGGTCACCGGCAGCCCACTGGGGGCCATCGTCGGGCACCTGGCGGCGTGCGCGGTGGGCTCGGTGCTCTCGATCGACATCTATCGCCGCGCGTTGCACGACGGACAGGGCTACCTGCCCGGAGTGCGGGACGTGATGCGCGGCATCCCGCAGGTGCCCCTGCGCCGTGGCCTGCGCCTCGGTCTGCGCGTGGGCATCCTCAAGAACAGCCACAGCCTCTTCATCAACATCTTCCCGCGCCTGATCGTGGGCGGCGTCGTCGGCCTCGACTGGGTCGCCTACTTTCACATCGCGCAGCGCATCATGCAGGTGCCACTGCTCGTGATGTTCGGTGTCTCGCGGGTCGTCGTGCCCGCCCTCGGGGAACTCGCGGGCCTCAAGGACATCGAGCGCTTCAAGAAGCTGTTCTTCAGGGTGACCCTGGTCACGGGCGGCGTCGTGGCAACTGGCATCCTGCTGCTGATGCCCTTCGTCGAGCCTGTGACGCGCATGTTGCTGCCCGAGGACTACGCCAAGCCGGTCGCTGCCTTCTACCGCATCCTCGCCATCGGCTACGTGATCCTGCCCTTCGGCTCGACCCACGAGGCCTTCTACGTGGCGACCAACACCCTGCGCGCGTGGTTCTGGATCTCGACCCTCGGTACCGCCATCCTGCTGCCCCTCAACATCTACCTGATCAAGACCGTGCCCTACACGGGTACCGCGTGGGGCCTGTCCGCGTACCTGTCCTGGGTACTGGCGCACTTCTTCTACATCGGTTATTTCTTCCGCAAGAGCCGCACGCGCGCCGTCTGGGAGGGCCAGGACATGGGCGGCGGTGACGCGGATCCATCCGATCCCGCTGCTGCCGAGCAGGCGAGCTAGCCCGGATTATTCATGCGCATCCTGTTCTTCACCGAGATCGATGACCCGGGCGTCGGCTCGTCGACGCGCCAGATGTATCAGCAGGCGGAATGCCTGCGCGCCCTGGGGCACGACACGGCTGTGGTCTCCGCTGTTCGCAAGCGTGAGGATGCTGGCGAGACCGAGATCGAGGGCATGCCGGTTTTCCGGATCCATTCGGACTACTCCGTGCGATTCCGGCCCTGGGTCTCCCTGCGCAACGGCGCCATCACCAGCGAGCTCGAGCACATTCTCCAGCGCTGGAAGCCCGACGTGGTGCACGCCAACCTGATCCACACGCACCTCGGGTACCACGCCCTGACCCAGGCACGCCGCTGCGGTGCCGCGGTCGTCTTCACCGCCCACGACGTGATGGTGTTCTGCTATCAGAAGCTGACCTGCTTCCACGGTGGCGAGGAACACGGCGGCACCCTGAACGACGTGCAGGCGCGCCTCTCCAAGTGCATTCCCTGCCAGCGACTGCGCTTCAGGCCTGGCCGCAACCGGCGCATCAGGGAGGTGCTCGCACGGGACGTGCAGCGCTTCACCGTCGTGTCCGATGCCCTGGGTGACGTGATTCGCGCCAACGGCATCCAGGTGGATCGCACCGTACACAATGCCATTCGGACGCTGGAGGAGCTGCCGTCCACTTCCGACGTGGCCGCCTTCCGCGCGCGACTGGGCCTCGAGGGCAAGCGCGTGATCGCGATCGGGGGCCGACTGCATGAGCAGAAGGGCGTCGGCAAGCTACTCGAGATGCTCGCGCGCCTGTCCGACGAGTTCGCGGATGTGCGCCTGATCGTGATGGGGCGTGAGGAAATCTACCAGCGCGAGTTCGAGCCACAGGCCCGGGCCCTCGGCGTTGCTGAGCGCGTTGTGCCAACGGGCTGGTTGTCCGGGGATGAACTGCAGGCAGCGTACGCTGCGAGCGACATCTTCGTGAGCCCATCGCTGTGCTTCGACACCTTTGGGCTCGTCAACCTCGAGGCCATGCAACACTCCAAACCGGTCGTCGCCACGTGTTTCGGCGGGGCACCCGAGGTCATCGTCGAAGGCGAGACGGGCTTTCTGGCCAACCCGTTCGACGTGCCCCGTTACGCCGAGCGCGTCGCAGAACTACTGCGCGATCCGGCCCTCGCGACGCGCATGGGCAGAGCGGGTTTCAGCCGCCTGAATGAGCATTTCACGATTCAGCGCCTGACGGACGAGTACCTCGAAGAGTACGAACGCGCCCTGGGCATGGTCAGCCCGCGCTGAGGGCCCGCACGGGGGGGGGGAGGGGGGGCTGGGCTGGGCAGGCCGGAAAAAGATTCCGCCACCTCGGCCGCGCCTGTGGTCGATGGAGGCCCTGAGCCATCGGCTGCCACTCAGGCCAGGTTGCGCAAACCTTACGCGCACGGTAGAGTTGCTATGTGACCAGGACCGCCCCGCGGCTGCACGGGGTAGCCTTCTGGCACACATGATGGCACATCCGCACCGCTGACACCGATCGAGCACCAAGATATCCGATGCGCAAGACTCTGCTGACCTACGTCAAGCCTCACGTCCAGGAGGACCCGCTCTCCATGATCCTGGGAGTCGGCTACCTGGCCGCCCAGATGGAGCGGGAGAACATCCCCGTCGCGATCGTCGATGAACGCATCGAGACCGATCAGACGATGAAGGAAGCCATCGAGAGCAACGACATCATCGGATTCAGCGCGCTGACTCCGAACATCCGTCGTGCGATCGCGTGGGCCAAGTACGCCAAGGAGAAGGGTAAGACCACGATCATGGGCGGGCCACACGCCTCGGTCGACCAGGGCGTCTTCCTCGACAGTGGTCACTTCGACTTCGTGCTCAAGGGCGAGGCCGAGTACACATTGCCGCAGTTCATCCGGGCCTTTGAGGGCAACGATGAGAAGGCGCTGCAGGAGATTCCGGGTCTGGCCGCCATGCGCGAGGGCGAGATGTGGATCGACAATCCTGCGCCGCCGCTGATCAAGAAGCTCGACGAGCTGCCGATGCCCGCACGGCATCTGCTGCCGATGCAGAGCTACTTCAAGAACAATCCCGAGCACCTCGTCTACATCTTCACCACGCGTGGATGCCCCTTCAAGTGCATCTTCTGCCAGAAGGAGCTCACCGGGCGCGGCTTCCGCGTGCGCTCGACCGAGGCCATCGTCGACGAGCTCGAGCACATCCTCAAGACCTACGACCCGGGCGTGATCCTGTTCGTGGACGAGATCCTTACCCTGCGCAAGAAACGCATCCACGAGATGTGCGATGAGATCCTGCGCCGCGGGCTGAAGTTCGAGTGGGTCGCCAACACGCGCGCCGACTGCGTGGACTACCCGCTGCTCAAGCACATGCACCGCGCCGGTTGCCGTCGTATCTACTACGGTTGGGAATCTGGCAGTCAGCGCATGCTCGACGTGCTCAAGAAGGACCTGACGCCCGAGGTGATCGTCAACGCGGCCAAGATGACGCGCCGCGCGGGTATCTGGGCCAAGGTCTACCTGATCGTGGGCTCACCCGGGGAGACCCCGGAAGACGTGGCCGAGACCGAGAAGGTGCTGCGCCTGGCCGGGCCGGACCTGATCCGGATCTCGGTGTTCAACCCGCTCATCGGCACCGAATCCTGGGACAACTACCAGGCCTCGATCGATATCAGCGACCTGTCCGAGAACTACGTGTCCTCGAACCGCTCAGGCTACAAGCACGAGCACTTCAGTCAGGTCGAACTCGAGGAGCTGCGCAAGAAGATGGTGCGCTCCTACGAGCGCTGGTACTACGCGATGCCCCAGAGGGTGAAGCGCTTCTACGAGCGCGGCATGTACTACCTCGAGAACCCGGCCTTCGGTCGCAAGCGATTGGGCCGCGCGGTGGGCCTCGTGCCGCCGCCGAAGCGTTTGATCGTCACGAACCACCACTAGCAGCCCGTGGAAAAACTCCCTACTCGACTTCGCCCTCTCCGCCGCCGCTGAGCACGGCTCGACTTCGCACTCCTTGCTGCGACGAAGATGGCTTCGTCTCGCTACGGGACTTTTTCAACGGGCTGCTAGCAGCCCGTGGTGAAAGTCACGGCGGGCTCGAAGCCGTCAGGATTCGATCTGGCAAGGCGCGCTGACGACGCGTATTCGTGGATACTCGGAGGAAGCGCAACGCCGCCAGGGCGGAGCCTGGCGGATTTGAGCGGGTCGTGAGTTTCACCACGGGCTGCTAGCAGGGGGCCGCCGGGTACTATTGAGCGTATCGGTGATCTCCGTGATCTCGGTGCGCGACAGCACCTGGCCATCCTGGCCGAGACGCAGGTAGATCATCTGCTGCGTGGCTAGCGGGGGTGGGTCTTCGCCCTGCGGCGATCCTGGTACGGGCTGTCCGACGAGGCGCAGGGTGTAATTCGCCGCGCCATCGCTGAACTCCGTACTGCCGACCGCGAATCCGTCTCCGGGCATCAGGTCGACCACGAAGACTTCCGAGGCTCCGGCACCGCCAGCATCGACCGGCGAACCCACAAGCAGCACCAGGTCGGAGCCGCCTGCTGGGGTCAATGTCATCTGTACCCGAACGGGTTCGGTGGCATCGATCCTGAAGAAGTCGAAATCCGCTCCCACGGGATGTGCAGCGCTGATGATGTAGGTCCGGCTCGGGAAGACGGGACCTACGGCATTGGCCGTCCCGCCGGTCTCGTTGGGCTCCGTCTCGGTGAAGTTGACGGTAGAAGGATCCCGTCCATCGCTACCCCCGCTGGCCAGCGCGGCTCCGATACCCAGGGGGCCGCATCCCTGAAGGCAAACAGCGCCGAGCACGAGTGAGCGCCCGAGGAACGACGCGATCTCTATCGTGAGGAAGGCTTGGCTCATGTCGTGCGCCTCAGCTTCCCTGCACCACGATGGAGCGTGTGGTGACATCGCCGCTACCGAGCTGTAGCCACAGGCGGATGAAGTTCGGACCGGGTTGCAGCGCGATGCCCTGCGCAGAGAAATCGAACTCGAAGGTCCCGCGCGGTTGCAGCTGGGCCTCCAGGGACGGGACGTTACTGACCGCCTGCAGGTCGGTCAGTCTCATGTTCTGCCCGTTGCAGTAGAGCAACAGACGTTCGACTCCCTCGCGCGTCCGGATGGTGCAGCTCAGGTCAGCCGAGGCCGCCGGCGCGCCATCGCTCGCGGGGGAGTGGAAGCGTATATCCGCATAGCGCGCGGCCGGGACCTGGGCGGTGTGGTTCTCGACCAGATAGCGCTTGATGCGCGCCGCCAGCTGCTCGAGGGCGGCTGCGGTGAGCGATGGGCTGACGATCGTCGCCTCGTCGCGCGCCCAGAAGGGTGGAAAGACCATCGTCATGAAGAAGCCGGTGCTCCAGGCTTCGTTGCGATCCCAGTAGGGCAGCTCGACATCACCGGACTGCACGACGAGCCGTTGGACGTACTCATCCTGCGCGTGGGGATCGATCAGCTCGCACTCCAGCCGCATGTCGACGGTGTAGCGCGCGTCTTCGGCCCACAGGCTTCCGATCCAGGTGAACAGCCAGAGTGCGCTCGAGGCCCACACGCGGCCCGACGCGCCCTCGTAGGCAAAGGTCGCGCTACGCAGGTGGGGCACCAGCACGAGATCCACGCTCTCGTTGACCCCGGTCGCACGTGGATCGCCGTCCAGTGCAACGATCTCCGATCCCGTTCGCTGCGCGCGCAGGGCGTCGACCAGCAAGGCCTGCAGCGCCTTTCCGTTGCGCGTGGAGAGGTACCACTTGTTCTCTTCCGTGGCCTGCGGGATCGACTCCGCGACCTCGAACTCGGCCACTGCGATACGGTACGCGACCGGCGTCTCGTCCCGGATCAGGCCGCTCGAGCCACGCAACGCGTCCGCGGTGCTCACGCAGCCCACGCTGATGAGCAAGGCCACGAGCGCGGCCAGGTGGAAGGGGGGCCGCATCAGCGTCGCTCCAGGGGGATGATGCACCGGACTCCAACGTCCTTGAGGTTGGCAGATGTCTCGAGCAACCGCAGGGTCTTCTCTGCGCTCGTCACGCCGTAGCTCTCCTCATAGGTGGCCGGGGACTGTTCGTAGTCGTCCACCAGGGTGAACCCGATGGGCACGCGCGCGTAGGACGTTCCTCCGCGTGCGACACGCCGGGTGCGGTCCGAGGGCAGATCTGCAATCCACTCGCGCACGCCGGAGCCCATACACAGGACGCCCCACGGGGAACGATCCAGATCCCCATCGCTGCTGCGGATGGCCTCGTTGACCGCGCGCAGACCGATCGCCTCGGGACGAAACTCCGCGCCCCATGGGAAGCGCTGCAAGCCAGCGCCCGTCCAGCCCGCGGCAACCTCCCATTGTGTTGCCGTCGGGAGCTGCTTCTTGGCCCAGCGTGCGAAAGCCTCCGCGTCGCGCCACTCCACGCCGGCCACGACGCTGCCGGACTGCTCTGGACCGAGGTCGCGGTACGAACGCTGCGCTCCGGCCGACGCCTGAATGAAGGCCTCATAACGCACCCAGGCGACCTCGCGCCGATCAATGAGGAATGGGGTCTGATCCAGGGAGCCGGATTCGACGCCACACACCAGAACCATCAGCGTCTGCTCCTTGCCGGTATCGATGCCGAAGACGTGATGGGGCGCCGCAGCCTCGAGGCGTCCCATCAGCAGGGTGCCCGCGGGCAATGCCCACACGCGGGTCATTCCGCGCGCATCGGGGATCAGGAAGCGCGCGCCTGCCAGATCGAAGCCTATCGGCGGGGGGAACTCGGACGAGCCGGTCGTGAACACGAAACTGTCCAGGTCATCCACAGTCGATCCGGCAAGGCTGGCGAGCGCTGCGCTGAAGACGCTGACCATGATCCTGAACTCCGTCTCGTTGCCCTGCGCATCCACGGCGCGCAGGATGACCTGCACCTCCTCGGGCTCGGCGCTATCCACGGTGGGTAGCGGGAAGCTGGCGACCCCGGAGCCCCAGGGTAGCTCGTCCGACTGGACTCCGGCCGCAGTGTGCAGGACGACGGCCTCATCGAACCGGAACTGCGCCTGGACCGGACCGTCCTCGTAGGCGAAAGGCCCGCTTCCTAACAGGCGCGCGGGTTCCACGATACGCGGGCCGCTACGATCGACGCGCACGGTGCGCTCGCCGATGCGGCGCCCTTCGCTCTCGATGACGAGGGTGTACTCGCCGTCCCGGGGGGGCAGGCTTATCCGTCGATCGAAGGTCCCGTCCGGGCGCGTCCTTCCGACGGAACGCTGGGCCTCCTCGGCCAGTCCCACGGCGAGGTCGGCCTCCACGCCAGGCGAGCATGCGCCCGAGACTTCGAGGGTGTGCTGGTTCGTGATCAGGTTGGCTTCCGGACTCGAGAACGCGACGCTCTCGAGTGCGGGTAACGCGGCCCCCTGCGGCTCGATACCGGGAGACAACCGCGCCCCGTTTCCCATTGTGGAGTCGCCGTCGAATGCGACCTCGGGTCCGGCCGCGGAAGAAGCATCGAGCCCACCGCCGCCAGGACTCAGGCTGAGTCCAACACCACCCGATCCGGGCAGGTTCACGCTCGGTAGGGGAATAGGGATCGGCACGATGCCGAACGACCGAGATCCGTCCTGATGCTCCGGTTCCTCATCCCCGCCATCAATGTCCGGTGCTGTGTCCCCCGAGCTGGCCGCCTGGGCCTCGCTGGTTTCATCGGAGGGAGATGAACTGCCTTCCTCCACCGAAGCATCGATGGCCAGCTCGCCAGAGTCACCGCCCACGACGCCCACGCCGTCCGGGGAGCCCGCGGGCGATTCGACAGGCACGGCACCCTCGGCGGGCACGAGGTTCGCGACGACCCGGGATACCTGATGCGGCTCCCCATCCTCGCCGGCCGGCTGCGAGACGCGTGAATACACCGAATAAGCCCCGGCCATGGCCAGCAGGGCCACAGCACCGAGGGCAAGCGTATTGCGCCGCGTCGCCTTGCTGCCCACCTGCATGCCACGCTCGAAGATGGCCTGAATCTGCTGCGTCGACGGGCGCTTGTGTCCCTCCATCTCCAGCAGCCGCGCTACCAGATCTCGCAACCAGGACGGGATCTTCTCGTTAGCCAGCTGCGGAGGCTTGTTGCGCAGGCGTGCCGTGAGCAGCTCCATCACCGCTCCGCCGGTGAAGGGCAGCTTGCCCGAACACATCTGATAGACGATGACTCCAAGGGCGTAGATGTCCGTTGCCGGATCGATCGGCTGGCCGCTGACCTGCTCCGGGGACATGTAGTGCGGGGTGCCCAGCATCGCCATGGTCTGCATGGTCTTGGCGTTCTCGAGCAATCCCTCGCGCAACAGGATCTTCGCGATTCCGAAGTCGAGCACGCGCACCTGCTCATCCGCTTCGCCCGCGTTCAGGATCATGATGTTCGAGGGCTTGAGATCGCGGTGCACCACCCCCTTGGCGTGCGCGTACTCGAGCACCTCGATGATCTGGCGCACCAGCTGGACGATGCGCGTTGCTTCGAGCGGCGCTTCGTTCTCGAGAATGTCAGCCAGGGACGCGCCCGGGACGAAGGACATCGTGTAGTAGATGTCGCCGGCAGGCGTCTTCCCGTCGTTGAAGATCTGCGGGATCCGTGGGTGGCCGAGGGCACGCAGCACGCGGATCTCGTTCCGGAAGCGTTGCTCGAATTGCGCGGAGTCCGCCAGGTCCGTGCGCACCACCTTGAGCGCTACCTGCTCATCGTCCTGGAGCAGATCCTCGACCAGATAGACCTTTCCGCAGCCGCCCTCGCCCACGACGCGCAGGATGCGGTAACGGCCATCGAATGGCGGGTCATCTCGTCCGCCGACCTCGTCCGGTCCCAGGGCCGTGGTGCGCTCGAACGCGTCCGCCTGGTCCATCGGAACCGTGCGATCCAAGGGGACCGTACGGTCCAGCCCGGAGGACTCGTCGTCGAGCTTCTGCAGACGCCGCTCGATCTCATCGTCGGTCCAGCTCTCCGCCGCCTGTAGCCACGCGCGCAGGGCATCGTCCACAGGCGGGCGAGCCTCGAGGAACGCGCTGGTGCTCAAGGGGCCGTCTGCCCTACGTCGTTGAAGGTAGGCGCGCATGTGCGCACGGCTACCCTTGGGGTCCTCAGCGGGCTCGCTCATCGTTTGGGCCCCGGAGGGGCCCCGGGGGCGTCCATGATAAACGCTGGGACTTCTGGGTGCCAATTTCGAGGTGGACTGGTCTCAGCCCCCACGTCCCGTCGATAGGACAAAGGCGTGCCCCGCGCCCCTTGAGAGCGCCCTGGCCAGCGGCTAAAATCGCACTTGGGATGGCCCACGCCCCCAATTTCTGCTTTCAAGATCCGAGGCGAACCAAACATGCAGATCAACGTCCATGCCCCGCACGTCAAGGCCAACAAGGAACGCATCCAGGAAGAGGTCGAGCGAGTGCTCGACCGATTCTCCGACCGCATCACGCGCGTCGAGGTGTTCCTTCAGGACGTCAATGCGGGCAAGGGAGGCAATGACAAGCAGTGCAAGATCGAGGCGCGCCCACGTGGGCTGGATCCGGTCGCGGCGGAGGATCTCGCGGCCCAGCCCATGGAAGCTGTGAGCCGTGCGCTGGGCAAGCTCGAGCGCCTGCTCAACACAAGGTTCGGCCGCCTCGAGGGGCACCGCTAGCGGACCCCGGTCAGCCGGCACTGGGATCGGTTGCGGATCCGGTGTAGCTTGCTCGAATGGGGACCGACGGCATCGAGGAGATCAGTGCGTGCCGGCCAGGGGACCGGCACGACCAGGTCGCCCTGTTCAATCTCTGCTTCGGAAAACGTGACGGGGAGCGGGTGCTCGCCTGGCGCTACGACCAAAATCCCCACGGTCGACCGATCCAGCTGCTGACCCGGGACGCGGGCCGAGCAGTGTCTGGGTACGCATGCAATCCCCGCCGAGCTCTGGCGCGGGGGGCAGCCGCGGCCACCGTCGGGCAGACAGGCGACGTGATGACGGACCCGGGCTGGCGCGGCCGGGGCCTGTTCAGCGACCTCGACCGGGGCGCCATGCGGGCGACTGCCAAGGCGGGCTGGCCAGCGGTCTTCGGGTTGCCCAACCGCAAGTCCGAACCGCTCTTCACCGGGAAGCTCGGCTGGACCGCCGTCGGCCGCATTCGACCCTGGAGCTTCGTTCTGGCTGCGAATGCGGACGCGCGCAAGGAGCGCCAGCGCGCGGGAAGGCTGGCCTCCGTCGCGACCCCATGGGCTTGCTGGCTCGGCAAGCGAGCGCGCCGCCGCATGGCGACCCACGCCGCCGGACAGCTTGCAGCACGCCCCCTGACGCGCTTTGACGACGCTGTCGATCCGCTGTGGCGCGCCGTGGCAGCGGACTACGACTGGATGATCCAGCGCGACGCGAGCTACCTCAACTGGCGCTTCATCGACGCCCCGTCCGGACGCTTCCGGGCACTGGGCGTCTTCGACAACGACGGACACATGCGCGGCTACGCGGTCGTGCAGCTACCTCTCGAAGAAGCCCCCGTGGGCTATGTGGTGGATCTGCTCGCGCGGGACGCACAGGCTTCGGCTTGCGCCATGGACGCGGCGCTCAGCTTGCTCCAGACGGAGGGCGCGTCCATTGCCCGCGCCTGGGCCATCGACGGGTCCAGCTGGAACCGTGAGCTCGTCGGCGCCGGCTTTCGAGCGCCCAAGGCCGCCGACTACAAGGTGGTGATCGCCATGGTGCACGACCCGGAACACCCCCTGGGCATGGCGGCTCTCGATCCGGCCCGCTGGTACTTCACGGACGGCGATCGGGACGACGAGCTCGTCAGTTGAGGAGCCTGCCTGAGTGAAACATCAGATCAAGACGACCCTGCGCGACGCCTGGGCGCGCCTGCTCTTCCACACGGGCCTCTTTCGGCTGGTGGGGCGCCTCATGCCGCGCCGCCTGACGATCCTGGCCGGACACTGTGTCGAGGACCGCGAGTGCAACGGGGACCTGCCGGCGGACATGAAGCTCAGCGAGGATAAGCTACGGGACCTGCTGGGCTTCCTGGGCCGTCACTTTGACCTGTGTACCGTAGGGCAGGGCCTGCGCCGTCTGGCGGGCACCGAGCCCGGCGTGCGCTCCATGGTGGCTCTCTCCATGGACGACGGTTACAAGGACAACCACCGCACCCTGATGCCCTTGCTCGAGGCGATCGGCGCGAGCGCGACGGTTTTCCTTGAGAGCCGCGCCCTGGACGAGCGCCTCGTCAACTGGTCGCACAAGTACTTCTGGCTGCTCTGCAGCATGGACGCGACCGCCGTGGCGCGCGGCATGATGGCCGCCTCGACCGACGAGGACATGCACACGCGCCTTGAGAGCACGCTCCTGGCCGGGGGGGACCTGGCCTACCGGGTCAAGCGCGTGCTCAAGTACGACGTCGACGCGAGCGCGCGCAACAGTGCCCTGGACGCGCTCTTCGAGACCCACGGTGGCGATGAGCGAGCCCTCTGCGATCAGCTCTACATGACCTGGGCCGACGCGCGCGAGCTCCAGGGGCGCGGCTTCGAGCTGGGTGGGCACACGGTCCGGCACGACGTGCTGTCGACACTCACGCCCCAGGCCGCCCGAGCCGAGATCATGGGCGGACGCGATGCCCTGAAACGGGAGCTCGGCCAGAAGGCGCTCTTCAGCTTCGCCTACCCCTTTGGTCGGCACTGGGATTACGACCAGGCCGCCATGGATGGGGTGGAAGCGGCTGGCTTCGAACTGGCCGTGACGACGCACGCGGGAGTGGTCACGCCGGGCAGTGACAAGATGCGCCTGCCGCGCCTGATGCTCGACGAAGAGACCCCACTGCACCTGCTGGTGGCCGAAGCCTGCGGCGGCTTCGAGCTGCTGCGCCGATTCGGACTGAACCTGTCCGAGTAGGGCGCGCCTACATGATGTCGTAGATGAACTGGGTCTCCGAGTCGCCGCCGGAGAGGTACACCAGGATCGCGACACCGATCAGCGCCAGAGCGATCGGGATCACGATGTACGGCCAGTTTTCGCGCAGGAAGGAGCCCATGGTTCTTAGATTGTGTAGATGAACTGGGTCTCCACGTCGCCGCTGGAGAGGTAGACCAGGATCGCGACACCGATCAGCGCCAGGGCGATCGGGATCACGATGTACGTCCAGTTTTCGCGCAGGAAGGAGCCCATCGCGCTTAGAAGAGAGTGTAGATGAAGGGCGCCACGAGGGGCGAGCTGGCCGCGACGACCAGCAGGCTTCCGATCGTCAGGAGAATCACGACCAGGGGCATCAGGTACCAGTGGCCGCGCTGGACGAAGGCGGAGAAGAGTTCCAGGACCGTGCCCGTACGACGGCCCAGCTTGTAGAGCACGAAGCCCAGGATGCCGATGATGAAGACGGTACCGAGCAGCTGCGCGAGGCGCGGCGAGAGGCCTCCGAGCACTTCCTGCCCACCGAGTACGATCGTGAAGACGAAGCTCAGCAGCAGGCCGACCTTCAGGAAGGCCAGGGCGCGGTTCTCGTCCTTGTAGGTCTGGCCGTAGGAGGTACCCAGGACCAGCAACAGGGCCGCGAAGACGAAGCCCCAGGTCGGGATGCCCCTGTCCGCGGGTGCGCTGGACTCGGTCGGCACGGGTGCGCTGGCGCTCGGCAGCGCGTCGCCAAGGTTGGCCTGCAGGAAGGAGGCGAAGGCACGGTTGCCGGCCGGGTTGAAGTGCCAGTCGCGCTCGAAGTAGAGCGCCCGGCCTCCGGCGGCGCTGGCCTTCAGGGCCGCGCGCGCGTCGAGTGAGCGGATGCCCAGATCCTTGGCCAGGCCCAGGAAGGTGTCGACGGGCTTCTCGGCCGACCACATGTCCTGGACGACGCCGATCGATTGAGCCAGGACGGCCTGAGCGTCGGCGCTGACGCTCGACTTGTTCGGGATGGGCACGATCACGAGATCCGCGCCGATCTCGGCGCAGGCCTGCTTGAGGCTGGTCAGGGCCGCACGCGTGCGCTCCACGGACTCGCGCATGAAATCCGGTGCCCCGTGAAAGTACGCGGCGCGCTCCAGGTTGGGTCCCGCGAGCGTGTGGCTCCCGTCCGGTGACCAGGGCGGCGCGCCCGCCTGCTTCTTCGCGAGCAGGGGCTTCAGGGGCATTCCGATCGCGTAACGCTCGAACCAAGGCTTGGCGCCCGGGTCCTGCATGTGCTCGGTTTCGATCTCGCCGCCCACACCGAAGCGCGGCTTGGGGAAGCGTCCGTAGCGCGTCTGCCCGTTCCAGAACAGGTCGTTCTCGTAGGGGAAGAGCAGCACCAGGTCCGGGTTGTAGCTCTTGCCGTGCTCCAGGAACCAGAGCACCTCCTGGTCCGTGGACCAGCCCTCGGTGCCCGCGTTGACGATGTCGTTGGCCTGGTTGTCGGCCTTGACCGACTGCTCGAGCATGTCCACGAACAGGTCCTCACGGTCGACCGTGTAGCCGAGCACGAAGGAGTCGCCCAGGGCCATACCGCGCCAGGTGCCGGCGAACTTCTCCTTCTGGATCAGGTCGTCGCGCAGACCCTGCTCACTGATCTTGAAGGTGACGTCGAACTCGGAGGTCGAGTACTTGCCGACGGCCTCGGGGCTCTTGACCCAACCGAGCTTGCTGTCGAACTCGTGGATGGTGTCCTTGGGACCCATTCCGATCAGTCGCAGACCGCCCTCCAGGGCGAACACGAACAGCAGGATGCTGATGACGATCGAGAGAAGTACGTTGAGGGCTTTCACGGTACTGGGGCCTCAGCTGACGAGCTGGGTGACGGAATCGCCTTCGTGGCGCAGATGGAAGACGGTATCGGCAATCTTCTTCTTGGCGTCCGCCTTCACGATGAAGTTGCCCAGGAAGAGCAAGTCCATGCCGGACAAGCTGAACGTGTTGAAGGCGTGCGCCGGTGACTCGACGATCGGCTCGCCCTTGAGGTTGAAGGATGTGTTCATGACCACCGGAACGCCGGTCTTCTCGCCGAAGCGCTCGATGATGCGGTGGTAGGCGGGGTTGGTGGCCTTATAGACCGTCTGCAGGCGACCCGAACCGTCCTCATGGGTGATGGCGGGCAGGTCCGCACGCTTCTCCTCGCGCACCGGGGCCACGTAGAGCATGAAACGTGCGGGGAAGTGCCGCTCCGCATCGGGCAGCTCGAAGAACTCGTTCGCGCGTTCCTCGAGCACCGAGGGTGCGAAGGGACGGAAGGCCTCGCGGAACTTGATCTTGGAGTTGAGCTTCTCCTTCATCTCCACGCGTCGCGGGTCGGCGATGATCGAGCGTGCACCGAGCGCGCGCGGGCCCCACTCGAATCGGCCGCGGTACCAGCCGCAGACCATTCCGTCGACGAGCGATTGCGCCACGTACTCGAAGAATTCCTCGTCGTCCTCCATGTGGACGTACTCGATGTCATTCGTCTCGAGGAACTCGCGCACTTCGTCATCGCCGTGCTCGGAACCGAGGAATGCGTGTTCGAGGGCCTTGCCGCGCGGCTGGTCCAGGACGTGGTTGTAGGCCCAGTAGGCAGCGCCGACGCAGCCGCCATCATCCCCCGGCGCCGGGTGGATGTAGACGTCATCGAAGGGCCCGTCGCGCATGATCTTGTAGTTCGCGACCGAGTTGAGTGCCACGCCGCCCGCCAAGCAGAGGGCCTTGGCGCCGGTGATCTCGTGCAGATGGTTGACCATCTTCAGCAGGATCTCCTCGGTGACCTTCTGGATGCTGGCCGCCATGTCGCAGTAGTACGGGTCCAGCGACTGGTCCTGCAGCTTGGGGTCCCGGCGCGGACGTCCAAAATGCTCCTCGAACGCGGGCGTCAGGGTGTCGTTGGTGGAGTAGTGGTACGCGAAGTACTTCATGTTGTGCCAGAGACTGCCGTCCTCCGCCACGTCCAGAATCTCGTAGATCTTGTCCACGTACACGGGCTTGCCGTAGGGGTGCATGCCCATCAGCTTGTACTCGCCCTCGTTGATCTCGAAGCCGCAGTAGGCCGTGAACGCCGAGTACAGCAGGCCGAGTGAGTGCGGGAAGCGCAGCTCCTTGATCATCTCGAGCTTGTTCCCACGGCCCATGGCCATGGTCGACGTGGTCCACTCGCCCGCACCGTCCACCGTCAGCACCGCCGCATCCTCGAAAGGCGAGGTGAAGAAGCTCGATGCCGCGTGGGACATGTGGTGGTCCGCGAAGAGCAGTTTGGAGCTCGGGATCCCGAGCTCCTTGCACATCATCGGCTTGATCCAGAGTTTGTCGGAGATCCAGCGCTGCATCGACTCGCGGAAGACCGCCGACGAGCGCGGGAACGTGCTCATGGCCGTGATCAGCATGCGCTCGAACTTGACGAACGGCTTCTCGTAGAAGACGACGTAATCCACATCGTGGATCGTGATGCCGCCCGTCTTGAGGACGAAGTCGATCGCGAGCTGAGGAAAGCCCGAGTCGTGTTTCTTGCGGCTAAAGCGTTCCTCTTCCGCGGCGGCGATCAGCTCACCGTCCTTGATGAGAGCCGCCGATGAGTCGTGGTAGAAAAAGGAGAGACCGAGAATGTTCATGCGGGGAGGGGGCGGGTCGGAGAGGTCAGTCCTGTTTCCGGGCGGCGCGCAGGTTGTCGGCTGAACGCTCCCAGCGCGTCCAGTTGCCCGAGGTCCGCGGGCGCAGGTGCAGGGGGTCCGCGAAGATCCGGTACACGATCGCAAACGGACCGAGGACCAGGAAATAAAGGACCATCAGGAGCGCGCGCGACAGCATGCTGCCGAAGCGCTCCGTGAAAAGGATCAGGCCTTTCATGAACGTCTAGTGGGTCGGGTCTTTGGAGGGAGTGGGGCGCGGACTGGGAGCCGGATCATCGACGTGAGGCCGCATCTGGCTGAAGCCCAACGTGGTTGGCGGGCCTCGGAGGGTGGCGACCGGCGCCGACCGGGCGGAACATTATACGGGCGGGACGCTCTTCCGGGGAAGGGAGGGACCGGGCCAGAATGCTCAGCGCAGGGCCAGCGAGCCCAGATAGCGCTCCTCGCGCGAGTAGTAGCTGTCGGCGTTCTCGTCCCGGTAAATCTCCAGGTCGATCTCCGTACCAGGGGCGGTCTCGCGCAGGACTGAGACCAGCTGCTGCCGGTCACGAATATCGTAGGT
>JBLHKW010000116.1:0-17477 GCA_047618565.1 Planctomycetota bacterium | reverse complement strand
ACCCTGACCGAGCTGGATGCCACGGTGACGAGTTTTCAGGTCGAGAACGCGGCGCGCCTACCGGCGGAGCGCGATGCCTTCCTGTTGATCGACGCGGAGTGGATGAGGATCGTGGGCGTGACCGGGGACCGCGTGAAGGTCGTGCGCGCCGTGCGTGGTTCGGAACCGCGCCCGCACGGCTCCGGCGCGACCGTGCACCATGGCGTGCGAGTCATCGCCGAGGTCCCGATCGATCTGCACCAGGACGAGTGGAATCTGCGATGAAACGCGCGCTCCATTCGAACCCATGCCTGCGCCGCAAGGCAGGCTTCACGATCCTCGAGGTCGTGCTCGCCATGGGCATCCTCGTGATCGGGATGACCGTATTGCTGTCCCTGTTCACCTTCGGCGCGGCGCTCAGTCGCTCGGCCGAGATGCGCACGTCCGCGGCCGTGGCGGTCGATGCGGTTCTGGCCGATCTCTCCGAGACGTTCTTTCCGCTCGCGGCGGACGGTAGCGTGGGGGCGCCCACGGCGATCGAGGAGCGCGGCCTGGCCTCGGCTCCCGGGGTGCTGTATTCGGCCACGCCCACCCAGAACCCGCAGCGGCCTGACGAGTACCGGGTCGACGTGCATCTGTGGTGGCAGGGCGGCGGCGTGCGGCGCGGCGAGACATTCACGACGATCCTCTTGCGCGAGGTCTCCTTCGGGGAGCGCATGCGCAGACGATTCGTCGAAGGTAGTCGTTCGGAGAAAGACAACTAGATGAAGATCCAGATGACGGGTTGGAGTGCGGTGCTGACGTTGGCCCTGCTGGTGGGCCTGCAGGCCATGCCCTGCCTGGCCCAGGCGGACGGCGCGGCCCAGGCGGCGGATGCGGATGCGGAGGTCGGCGTGGAGATGCTGCGCTTGCGCAGCGGCGCGATCGAATGGGGCCACATCCGACAGCACGACCCGGATGGAATGGACTTCGTGCGCCTGACCAATGGCGGTCAGGTGCGCGTGCTCTGGTCGCTGCTCGATCCCAAGCAAGAGGCCGAGCTGCGCCAGCGTTTCGGCTACGTCGACGTGTCGTCCGACGAGCTCATGATCGACGTCGAGCGCGTGCAGTTGCGTGAGGGCGGCGAGGTGCTGGGGCTGATCCTCTCGCGCGACGGTGACCACTTCCTGGTCAAGGTCGGTGGAAACCTGCAGTCGATCCCCAAGGACCGCGTGCTGAGTGTATCCGTGGGGGTCAGCGTCCCCATCCTCGACGTCTACAGCCGGCCCGAGGTCTACGCCTACCTGCTCGGATCGCTCGAGTCCGGTGACGCCGAGTCGCAACGCGAGATGGCCCAGTCGTGCGAGCGTATCCTGGACTTCGAGCACGCGAGCCTGCACTACCAGGCGGCGCTGGACCTGCAGGAGGAGCCGCGCGAGGACCTCGTGTTCGCGCTCCAGCGTGCCACCCGCAAGGCCGCGCAGCAGGAACAGATCGACTACATCCGTGAAGCGGATCAGCTGCGCAAGAAAGGCCGCTTCGACGAGGCTCTGACCTGGATCAACGCTTTTGCGGAGACCTTCCCGCGCAGCCCGCTTCAGGAGGATGCGCTCAGGAAGCGCGTGGCGATAGAGCAGAGCCTCGAGCGCGCCGTGGGTGAGCTGGTCCGTTCGCGCTGGCATTACTGGCTCAGTCGCAAGACGCGCGCAGCTTCCAGGGAAATGAGCCTGGAACAGGCACGCACCTTCGCCGAATCGCGACTCTCACAGGAGATTCGCCAGGCGGTGCTCGAGGATGTACACAAGCGCATCTCGGCCACGGTCGATGACGTGGACCCCTACTGGACCGCGCGTCGCAAGGTGAGGTACCACGTGGCCTCCTATGGCAGTGGCACCTGGCTGCTGGGGGAGGACGGCGCCATGGCTGGCACCGGCGATGAGGTGCAGGCCGAGGAGGACGCGCCGGTAGGCGCGCTGGATACGGAACGCGCGGCGCTGGAGACGAAGATCAAGCGCTTCCTGGAGAACCAGGACCGCGCGCGACGTGCGCGCAGCAGTGCGGACGAGGCAGACAGCCAGGAGACCTTCTGGAGCAACTTCTCCTCCGATAGTCGCGCGCAGTGGATCATCTCGAGCTACGCGGAGCACGGTGGGGACCTCGAGGTGCGCCCGCGGCCCCATCTGCGTGCCTGTTCTGGCTGTGGAGGCACGGGGGCGCGCGAGGTGGTCTCCACCGGCGGCGTGACCTCGAATTCTGGTATCCAGCTGTTCAAGTGCAGCGTCTGCTACGGCATCGGTATCATTCGCCGCGTCCACTACAGATGAGGCGACCCATGCAAACCACATTCATTTCGATCCGCGCCCCGTGGATCGCCCTGTGCATCGCGTGCCTGCAGGCCTGCGGGACCACCCACAACCGGCGCATGGACGAGGGCAAGGGCGATACTGCGCGCGTGAGCCATTCGTCTCCGGGAGCAGGATCCTCTCCGCAGGCCGCGGGTACGTCGAGCGAGGCGGTCCTGGCTCTACCGAATGCCAGCGTCAGCGCGAGCGCGTCAGGGGAGGCCGATGCCACCATCGCCACGGTGGCCGGCCACCCGATCGTCGCGTCCGAGTTGCTCGAGCTCTGGCTGTTTCGAGAGAGCCCGAAGGTGCGCGCGTATCTTGAGGAGCTCGTGCTCTCAAAGCTGGTTCTGACCGAAGCGCACCGGATCGAGATCTCGCTCGCCACGGCCGTGCTGGACGAGGCGGTGGCGCAGAGCCTGGAGGCCCTGGGCCAGAAGCTGCAGGAGGGCGAACTCGACCTCGATGTCGATCAGTTCATTCAGCAGCGGCTGGGGCTCAACCCGCAGATCTACCGCGCGCGCCTGCGAGCCGAGACCGAGATCGACCTGCTCGCGGAGCGCTGCGTGCGCGCCTGGTTGCTGCAGAGCGAGCGCGCCCAGGTGCGGGTGATCGTGGTCGAGGATCGGGATGCGGTGGATGTCGTTCAGGCCAAGCTGGACCAGGGCGTGGACTTCGGCCTGCTGGCGGACGAGCACAGCATCGAGGGCTCCGGGAGCGACGGTGGCCGGGTCCCGCCCGTGGTGCGTTCGGGCGTGGCGCTTTCGCGCCTGGCCTTCAGTACCCCGATCGGCAAGGTCGGCGGCCCGGTGCTCGAGCAGGAGCGCTACCTGTTCCTGAAGGTCGACGAGCGCTCGAAGGCTGTCGAGGGCACCTGGAAGGAGCTGCGCGACCCCGTCGAGGCTAGCCTGCGCGAGCGTGGGATCGAGGACCCTGAGTACTGGCAGTGGAAGACGGCCATGCTCGAGCGCTACTCGGTCGACATGACCCCATTCCTGGATCTGGTGGGGGAACCCGCCGGGCCCTGAGGAAAGGCAGGTCTGGCGGCTTGCGCCGATCGCTGCGGAAAGGGATGCTCATACCATGAATGACAGCCCCGAACCCGCAGTGCAGGAGCCCGGCCAGGATCCTGACGTCCCGGAAACCTCCGAGGTCGTCGAGGCCGCGGAGGTCGCGGAGCTGATCGACGCCCCTGAGGGCGACGATGCCGGTGTTGCGCCGGAGGCCGCAGTGGACGAAGCGCAGAACGAGGACGAGGACGAGGACGACACCGCGCCCTTGGAAGACTCGGCCACCGACGAGGAGCTCGTCGCCCACGTCTCCGCGCTGCTATTCGCTTGCCCGGATCCGATCGGTGCTGCACGCCTCGCGAAGGTGCTGGGTACGTCCAAGGCGCGCGTGAAGACCGCCATGACCCTGGTGGGCGAGCGGTTGAACGCGGCTGGCCTGGGATTCGAACTGCGCGGCCTGGCCGGCGGCTCTACCCTCATGACCCGGCCGGCTCTCGGGGAACTCGTGGCCAGCCTCTCGAAGCAGGCGACGGTCGAGCGCATCAGCCCGGCGGCCCTGGAGACGCTCTCGGTCGTGGCCTACCGCGGACCGGTCACGAAGGCCGAGATCGAGGCCATCCGTGGGGTCCAGGCGGGCCCCATGCTGCGCTCTCTGGTGGACCGCGGCCTGGTCCGCGTGGTGGGTCGATCCGAGGATCCGGGCCACGCCCTGATGTACGGGACCACCAAGGAGTTCCTCTTCCGGTTCGGGCTCGAGACCCTGGCCGACCTGCCGCGCGACGGCGAGCTGGCCCGGAACTGAGCCCGGCGGCGGGCCCAGACGGGCCCCAGGCTAGCTCACGCCTCAGATAGGGCGCTGGCGCCTTGCGCGCCTCGGCCGGGGCGCCGTAAACTCTTTCGCTCCATCCGGTTTCGCGCATTCCAGATCGTGTCTGGTCGATGCTGGCGAATCCGTACCCATCCGCTGCCGGGCGGACCCCTATTCCGCCTGTGCCAGGATCCCTGCGATGTCCAACAAGAACGTACCCCAGCGCCCGACCGAGCCCGAGTCCACCCATGACGACGACGAGCTGGTCCACGTCCCAGCGGGTCAGAGCCGGCTCAAGTTCATTCTGATCCTCGGCCTGGTCTTCTTCGTGCTGCTGATCTTCACCGTAGGTAGCCAGCTGCAGGACACCGCGCGAAACATGTTCGGTGGTGGCGGCCCTGTGCGCCCCTCGATGACATGGGTCGACCCGGACACCGGCGCGCAATCCGAAGTCAGCCAGCAGGACTTCCTCTTCGCCAAGCGCGGACTTCAGCGCATGGCCGACCTGGGCCTCTTCCGGCCCAAGGCCACGGCGGACAGTCCGAACGGCGCACGCGTGTCGGACGAGGACGTCGCCATGTACCTGATCGTCGGCGAGCAGGCGACGGCTTCCGACATCGCCGCCACCGACGGCGAGGTCTCCGCGCGCATGCGCATGGTTTTCAACACGGGCGACAACTTCAAGCGCTGGGCCGCGCAGAACCGAACCACGACGGTCGAGGTTCAGGAGGATGTGCGTGAGCTGCTGCGCTTCCAGAAGTACAAGGCGCTGCTGCAGATGGGCGTGTCCGTCGCGCCGTCCGCAGATATCGCCAAGCTCTGGGCCGAGCAGCATCCCGAGTACTCGTTTCAGTACGTGCTCGTCGACAGCGCCGACTACGAGGAGCAGGCCAAGAGCAGCGTCCCCGCGGACGACGACCTGCTGGCCTGGTACCACGAGATGCCGGACTTCCAGCAGCGCTCGTACTACACGGCCGAGAAGGTTCTGCCCGAGGTCGCGTGGCTCGACGTGAGCACGGAGTTCGATGTGGCCGCGCTGCTGGCGAAGTACCCGCGCGCGGAAGACGAGGACATGGAGTCCCTCGCACGCTCCTACTTCAACCAGACGTCGAGCATCCGCTTCCGGGCCGACGTGCCTGTGGACGAGGAGACACCCAACAAGGTCGTCTTCAAGCCCTACGATGACGTGAGCGCCATCTGTGAGCTCCAGGCGCCGGTGCACGCCGCCATGATGGACTGGCTCGCGGACATCAAGCTGCGTGAAGAGGAGGGCACCCCGGTGGACTTCGCTGCCGAGGCCGCGGGCTTCGGACTCGCCTTCGAGGCCCCGACCGATGCATTCACGCGCCTCGAGCTTCAAGAGGCTCCCGGCTGGGGCGGACGCTTCTCGGGCAGCCAGCTGGCCTTCGGTGAGCCCGGGGCCTACCTGCCGCGCGTGGTGCACGAGCAAAACGCGATGATCGTGGCGCGCGTCGCCAGCAAGCAGCCCGGCGAGGAACCCCCGTTCGCTGACATCCGCGAGGACATCTCGGTGAAGTGGGCCGAGGAACACGCCGCCGTGATCGCGACCGAGGCACTGGAGGCCCTGCGAGACGCGCTGGGAGCTCCGGAAGAGGTGGCCGAGGGCGAGGAGTCGATGCCCAACGCGGATGCCGAGACGTTCTTGCGTGTCGCGACGGAGGCGGGCTTCGAGGTCCTCGATCGACCCTTCCTGGAGCGCACCGAAGTGCCCGATGGCGATCTCGCGAACGCGGGGCCTGCGGACCTCTACGTGCGCATCTCTGCTCATCTCTTCGAACTTGAGCAGGGCGACATCGCTCCCGCCGAGGCCAATGCCCCGGGCACCTTCGCCTTCCTCGTGCGCGCCGCCGGCGAGCGCGTGGCGGACATCGATGGGATCACGGCGCAGCAGATCGTGGGCCTGCGGCGTCAGGTCGCCTACGAGTCGTCCGTCGCCTTCGACGACGAGTTCATGACGGCCACCGCGGACTACGCCAAGAACCGCTATCAGATCCACCTGCTCTCCTGGGAAGACTCCGAGGAGCTGTAGCCCGTTTCATCGGGCCCGTTCGGATCAGGCCTTCCTGAACGTCACGCGGAAGGTCGCGCCCCCGCCCTCGCGCGGGTAGACCTGGACGCGTGCCTTCATGGCTTGGGCCTGGGCGGAGACCAGGTGCAGGCCCAGCCCGGTCCCCGGGGCGGTGCGCGTGCGCTCATCGCCGATGCGGTAGAAGGCGTCGAAGATCTTCGAGCGCTCGCTCTCGGGGATGCCCGGGCCGCGGTCGCTGACCTCGAGCACGACCTTGCCCTTCACAGTGCGCGTGCACACCAGGATCGGATCGGCCGTACTGGCGTCGTCAGCGCTGGCTCCATTGTTCGATCCGGCGGCTTGCGGACGGGCGTACTTGCGTGCGTTCTCGATCAGGTTGACGAGCACCGAGTGGACTCCCTCGTGCACCAGCAGCACCTGCGGAAGATCCTCGGCCAGGGAGAAGTGCAGGTCCCCGTGCTGCGCTCCGGCGGACTCCAGTTCCGGGATCTGTGAGCGCACGGTCAGGTTCAGGTCGCCGGACATGGGTGCCGAGGGCTCGACGCCGAGCTTGCGTTTCAGCAGCACGCGATCGATCAACGTGGCCAGGCGGTCTGACTCGGTCACTATGCGGTTGAAGTACTCGCTGCGCTTGTCGTCGCTCGTGACCCAGCCGTCGCGCAACATCTCGCCGTACAGCTTCACGGCCGCGACGGGGGTGCGCAGCTCGTGGGTGACCGAGGCGACGAAGTTCTCGGTGCGTCGCGCCTGCTCCAGGGAGGCCTGCACGCTGCGCACCAGCAGGCCCATTCCGATCACCAGCGACACGGCCATCACCGCCGTGACCCCCAGGAATCCGAGCCACTGGCGCCGGAAGCGGGTCTTCATGTCCTCCACGTCGATCACGGCCTTCATCATGCCCAGGTTGCGATCCGCTTCGACCTCGATCTCGATATCGATCTGGTCGAAGAGCTGGATCTCCTGCACCACGTGGGTCGACGGCAAGACCTCGTCGCGCTGGTCCCAGAACAGCACGCGCTCGTGGGGGGCGAGGATGTTGCGGTGCACGCGGCTCGGCATCACGTCGAGCAGCCACGTGGGATCCATGAAGAAGCCCTGGACCAGCACCTTGTCGCGCGCCATGTCCTCGAAGGCCTCCGGGAACTGACCGCTCTGGGCGCGCACCAGGACCTGACGCGTGGCCACCAGGCGCAACTGGCCCTCACCGTCGCGCATGAGGCGCAGGTGGAAGTTCGTGCGCGGGATGTCGATGCGGCGCTCACCGGCCTCGCCCAGGTCCAGGACGGCAGCACGCAGCGTGTCCTCGTTGCGCACGACGCTCAGGTTGATCGCCACGATCGGCAGGGCCAGGGTCTGGGAGGCTGGACGGTCGCCCGGGGCGCTCGGGTCCTGATCCGCCGGAGGCCAGGAGGCGTCCGACCGCAGCTCGACGCGGCGCACCTGCTCCTGTCCACCCTGCACGATCTCCTGCTCGAGGAAATGGCGCAGGTTCTCGCGTTCGACGAGCCACTCCGAGTGGCGTCCGTCAAAGATCGTCACCTCGGGCCGCTCGTCCATCAGGTCGTAGGAGAACCAGGCCAGGATCTCGTCCGGCGCGGGGCCCGCGAAGAGCGGAGACCTCAGGAAGGCCAGCTGCTGGGTCGTGCCCTCGCTGAATGAGTCCTGCTGGTACTGCCTGAAGTCGCGCCGTTCCTCACGGTCGAGGACCACCTTCAGGCTGTGCTTGATCTCGCCCAGCATGCGCGTGACCGCGCTGCTGGCGTCCTCTGGAGCCTGCGACAGCTGCGCACGATGCTCCTCGATCAGCAGGCTCCAGTGCAGGGTGCCGAACACCAGCGCCGGGAGCACGACCAGCAGAGAGTAGAGAAACAGGGCCGTTCGCTTGGTAGCGAAGAAGCTGTCCGGTCTGCTCTTTCCGCGTAGGTTCAATAATCCGGGCTAGTAGCGGCCCGACTAATGGTACCAGCGGTAGCCCTTGCCACGCACGGTCTGGATCAGCGTCGGGTCGGAGGGGTTGGGCTCGACCTTGCGCCGCAGACCGACGATGTGGATGTCGACCGTGCGGGTCTCGACGTTGGCGCTCTGGTAGTGCCAGACATCGAGCAGCAGGTCCTCGCGCGTCACCACGCGGTCGCGGTTCTTGATGAGGTAGGCGAGGATGTCGCCTTCGCGCGGAGTCAGGGGCAGGATCTGTCCCGAGCGGTGCACCTCGAGCCGTTGCAGGTCGACCTTGATGTCCTCGGGCAGCTCCAGGAACTGGGGGGGAGCATTGTCCATGTCGATGCGCCGGAACTGGGCCTCGACGCGCGCGATCAGCTCGCGCGGCGAGAAGGGCTTCTTCATGTAGTCGTCCGCGCCCATCTCGAAGCCGCGCAGGAGATCGTCCTCATCCGCCAGAGCCGTGAGAATCAGAACGCGCAGCTTCAGCTTCTCGCGTCGCAGGACCTCGAGGATCTCGAGTCCACTCATGCCGGGCATCATGAGGTCGAGCACGATCAGGTCCGGCAGGGTGGCGCGGATGCGCTCGAGGGCGGTCACGCCGTCGTGCACCACGTCGGCCTTGTAGCCGGCGTGCTCGAGGGCGTCACGCACGCCGACGGCCAGGGCCTCTTCATCCTCGACCACCAGCACGCTGCGAGTGGTGGTGGCGTCGGGCGCCGCGGGGGCATTCGGGGCCGTGGAGCTGTCGGGGGCGTCGTTCATCATCATCGGATTAAGGGGGGTCAGGGCTTCGTGGACTGCGGCCGGCCCTTCTCAATCGTAGCGCATCGGCCGCTATTTCTCCCGATCAGAGCCGGACAGGCCAGACCTTACGCAGGAGTTGCCCTTTCGTTGGCCTGGGCTGCTCCTGGCGGGCCGTTAACGGCGCCTGGAGCCCGGCCAGCCGAGCCGTTGCAGCTCCTCGAGCGCCCAGTCGGGCAGCTCGCTCTCCTGGACCGGATTCAGCTCGGGCCAGGGCGCCTCGCCGTGGTCGCTCCCGCGCAGGGACTCGGCGGCCGCCAGTTCGAGCCGTATGCGCCGGGCTGCGCCGCGCAGATCGGGGTAGCTGTCGGCGATCCTCAGGCATTGACGGTAGCTGCGAACGGCGCTGGCCGCGTCGCCCGCGCTGGCGTGCTCCCGGGCCCAGCTGAAGTGCGCGTGCGCCAGCAGGGCGTCCGCGATCAGCTTGCGCTGCGGGTCCTCGGCCAGGCTGCTCGCCAGAGCGTACGCGCTTTCGGCGGACGTCACCTGCAGCTCCGGGCGCGCGCGCTCGAGCAGCGGCAGCCCGAGGTGCGGACGACCGGAGAGCAACATCTCCGCGGCGCAGCGTTCCAGCCAGCCCAGGTCAAGGGATCCGCGCTGGCTCTCGCGCGCCAGGCCGGCGAGCACACCGTCGACGTCTCCCGCTCGCAGCGCGAGCAGCAGCGTGTTCCGGCTCAGCTGCGGGTTGTTCGGGTCCACTCGCTCCGCCGCCGCATAGGACGCCTTGGCGAGCTCGAAGCGCTCCGCGCGTGCGTGCAGATTGGCCACGGCCATCAGCGCCTCGAGGTGATACGGGCGCAGCTCGAGCACCGCCTGCCAGAGTGCGAGCTGTCGCTCTGCCGGCGCGCCGAGACTGCGCTTCAGGTCCGCCTGCTCGACCCGCGCGACGGTTGAATCGGGACAGGCTGCCAGGGCTTGCTCCAGCGCCTCGGCCTTGGCCTTTGCGTCGTGTACACGCTTTCCGTCCACCATGACGGTGGCTGCACCCGTGAGCGGCCTGAGTGCGGCTCCATGCCTGACGAAACGCCATGCCTGCGGCGCCTGCACGATGGCGAGCACGACGGCCGCGAGCAGCACGAGCGTGGTGCGAATGTTCCGGGCTGGCGCGGGCGTGCTGCGCGCGAGCAGCACACCGAGTACGGGTGCGGCGCTGGCGAAGGCGGGGCCCGCGAGGTGCGGACTGTTGAAACACGCGTTGGCGAGGACCCCGAGGCTGGCCAGGGCGAACGCATCCTGGGCGCTGTCACCGTTCGCGCCGTTCGCGCCGTGGCGGCCGCTGAGGACGCCGAGTGCCCGGGCTGCGATCAGCAGCCCGAACATGAGCCAGGCGCTCCCGCCGATGACGCCGTACTCGGCGAACGCTTCCAACCAGTCGTTGTGCGCGTGCTCGACCTCGGTCGATGTGGGGGAGCTGCGTCCGTGGGACGAGATCTCGATCTCGCGCGGATCCCGGTAGGTGGGGAAGGTACGTGGAAACTGGCCCGGGCCCACGCCGATCCATGGGTGGTCGGCGACCATGGCCGGGACCCGTGCCCAGGTCAGGCGGCGGAATCCCATGCCTCCGAGGGTCGCGTCGAGGTCCGTTTGCACGGTGGCGCTGGAAACGGAAGCCGGGGCCGCGCTGGAGTCCGCCGGTCGGTGGGAGACGAGGAAGGTCGCCCCGAAGGTGATCAAGGCCGCGATCCACGCACCGGCGCGCAGCTTGCGCTGCCCGTGACTCCCGAACACGGTGTACAGGCTGGCGGCGGCCAGAAAGCTCAGCCCGCCCGCGATCACCGGTGCGCGGCCGACCGTGATCAGGAATGCCGCCGCCGTCGACAGGCCCACGATGCGCCAGGCGCCCCGTTCCGAGCGCGCCAGGGCGAGTCCGAGCAGTGCTCCCGGAAGGAGGGTCTCGGACAGGTCGCCGCTGTTCTCGAGCGCACCCGACAGGGCGCGCACCGGATCGCGCAGGGTGTCGATCCAGGCGAAGCCCAGGCCGAGCGCCGAGAGCAGCAGCAGGCCACGCGCCAGGACGCGCCGGCCCGTGCGCCCGAGGCTGGCGCCGCCGAGTAGCAAGGCAAGCCAGCCCGACAGGGAGACCAGCGCGCGCTGGGCCTCGAAGGTGTCGAGGTCGCCCCGGCGCAGGATATGCAGCAGCGCCAGCAGGAGCAGGACCAGCGCGCCCGCCAGGCCGCGCAGTACGAAATCACGCCGGCGAGCGGCGGCCAGCATGACGGCCGGCAGGGCCGTGAGCAGTATCCAGCCGGCGGCGGCGCTCGTGTGGGTGGGCACGCCGTGCAGCACGCCCGCGAGCAGGGTGCCCACCGGGGCCAGGCAGGCCAGGGCCTGCGCGGTTTCGGCTCGGCTGGTGGGGGCCGGCAGCCTGCTCACGGGTCGGTGACCGTGCTCATCCCGAGGATCGCGTCGACGAAGGTCTCGGGGTCGAATGCCTCGAGCAGCTCGAGCGACTCGCCCGTGCCGACATAACGCACGGGAAGGCCGAGCGCGTCGCGGATGGTGAACACGGCGCCACCCCGAGCGGTTCCGTCCAGCTTGGCCACGATCAGGCCGGTGACATCGACCGCGCGCGTGAACTCGCGCGCCTGCTGCACGGCGTTCTGGCCGTTCGTTCCGTCCAGGACCAGCCAGGTCTCGTGCGGAGCCTCCGGGATCTTCTTCTGGATCACGCGCCGTATCTTCTCCAGCTCTTGCATCAGGCCGTGCTGGGTGTGCAGTCGTCCGGCCGTGTCGACCAGCACCACGTCCACGTCCCGCGCGATCGCGGCGCAGATGGCGTCGAAGGCGACCGCGGCCGGGTCGCCACCGTCCTGTTGCTGGCGCACGATATCCGCTCCGTTGCGCTCGGCCCAGATCTGCAGCTGGTCCGCGGCGGCTGCGCGGAAGGTGTCGCCCGCGGCGAGCAGGACCTTCTTGCCCTGGCTCTGGAAGCGGTGCGCGAGCTTCGCGATCGAGGTCGTCTTTCCGGAGCCGTTCACGCCGACGATCAGGATCACCGTCGGGTGGGCGCCGAGTTCGGGCTCCGCCTCACGTTCTCCCAGGCGCTCGAGCAGAATGCGACGCAGGGCGGCACGCACGTCCTCTTCACCGCGTACGTCGCCGCGCTTGTGCAGGCGTGCGAGCTCGGCGGTGATGTCGGAGGCCATGCTGCCCAGGTCCGACGTGTAGAGCAGCTCCTCGAGCTCGTCGAAGAGCGCCTGGTCGATCGGGCGTCCGCCCTTGAAGATCGAGGAGATCCCGTCCGAGAGCGCCGTGCGCGTACGCGTCAGGCCACGCTTGAGTCGATCGAAGAGGCCCATGTCGGTTCAGGACGGCGTACCGGGGTCCCCCCAAACGCTCGGCGGCGCGCGCTCGGCCAGATCGTCGGCGACAGGTTCCGGGCTGGCTTCAGGCGCTGCGGCGGTCTTGGCGGCCGGCTCGGCCACCTCGTCGCCCTCGTTGCCCTCGTCGCCCTCGTCGCCCTCGTCGCCCTCGTTGCCCTCGTCGCCCTCGTCGCCCTCGTCGCCCTCGTCGCCCGGCGCGTCTTCAGCGGCCACGTCATCCGGAGACACCTCTGCATCCGGGTCGACCCCGTCGGATGCGCGCGTCTTGATCTTGTCGAGGATGCCGTTGATGAAGGCTCCCGAGTTGGACGTGGAATAGCGCTTGCCGAGCTCGATGGCCTCGTTGATCGCCACCTTGGGCGGAATGTCATCGCAGTAGAGCAGCTCGTACGCGGCGAGGCGTAGCACGTTGCGGTCGATGACCGCCATGCGCGAGATCTGCCAGTTCTGTGCGACGGCCTGGATCTCCTCGTCGATCTGCGTGCGCTTTTCAAAAGTGCCCAGGACGATGCGCTTGGCGAAACGGCAGGTCTCGGCATCGCGCTCCTCCTCGCGCATGAAAGCGGGCAGGTCGTCCATGAGCTCGTCGCCGAGCAGGTCAAGCTGATAGAGGAACTGCAGGGATAGTTCCCGAGCGCGTGTACGTTTCTTCACTGTGAGCTTTCGTTACTGGCGGTTTCGAGGCACGCGAGCATGGCCAGTGCCGCTCGTGCGACCTCGCCACCCTTGTCGTGCGTGCCGGCGCCCGTGGCGAGTGCGCGCGCGCGGGCCTGCTCGACGGTCTGGCAGGTGAGCACGCCGAACAGCACGGGCTTGTCCGTTTCGAGGCTGACCTGGACGAGGCCCTGGGCCGTGGCCTGGGCGATGGTCTGGTCGTGGGTGGTCTCGCCGCGCAGGATCAGTCCAAAACAAAGGACCGCGGCGACGTTCTGGCGGCGCGCCATGCGCTGTGCCGCGAGGGGCAGCTCGAAGGCGCCCGGAACCCACAGGACCTCGAAGTCGTCGGCTGCCCAGCCGACGTCGAGGAACTCCTGGCGCGCGGAATCGAGCATCGCGCTGGTCAAATCCTGGTGGTAGGTCGAGACGACGGCGACGACGCGAACTCCGGGCCGGACCTGGGGCCGGGCCCCAGGGGCCCCATGGGGACCGGGGTGCTGAGAACGCGATGAAGTCGCTCGTTCCGAAGACTTCGGGTCGAGGGCCATACCAGGATTGATAAGGAACGGAGTGGGTGGTGGGAGGCTGCCGCGCAGGGGCGCAGGTCGCTGTGACCTCGCCGTGGCGAGCCGCGGGAGTCTAGCGTGAACGATTCACGAGCACACGGAACAATCAGCTCGAACGCTTCTTGCGGGGCGCGCTGCTCGAGCCACGTGGCCCCTGACCCCGGGGCGCAGTACGGGCACGCCAGCGCCCCATGAAAAAACTTTCCAGGTGGCCAGATTCGGGCGGAATTTTTCGGAATCCTGGGGCTGCGGTGGGCGCCCGTCGGCCCTGGTGGGCTGTCCCTACCGGTGGGAAATCCTTTCGCCAGACGGCCCCGCAAGTTGGCCGTTGCGGAGGTCGATATCTCCTGCCAAGCCCTCCCCCAGGGCCTCCATCATGACCCCGCCCGACGACGAGACGATCCAGGCCCTCGAGAAGTCCCTGCGGCATTCGCCCAGGAATGTCCCCCTGCTGCGGCACCTGGGCGATGTACTGCGTCGTGGCGGTCGCGTGCACGACGCAGAGCGTCGCTATCGGCAGGCACTGCGGGTCGTGCCCGAGGACGATGACCTGCGCCTGTCCCTGGCCGACTGCTACCTCGAGCGCGGGCGTCACAGCCATGCGGGCGTGCTGCTGGATCTGCTGGTCCAGCGCGAGAAGCCCCTGCCCGGGACGTTCTTGCTGCAGGCGCGCATCCGTATGCACGAAGGCGATGTGCGCGGAGCCAGCTCTTCATTTCGGAAAGCGGTCGCTGCGGACCCGAGCCTGATGGACACCGAGCTCGCGACGCGCCTGGGCTTTGCACAGGCCAGAACGGGCGAGGCGGAGCCCGAGTCCTCCGAGGGAGACGAGGCCGAGGAGGACGAGGGCGAAGAGGAATACGACGACGCACTGCGCCAGACGGTTGGCCCCGAGAACCACGGCGCGAACGTCGATCTCGAGATGCTGACTTCGGGGTTTGCGGACGTGGGCGGCATGTCCTCGATCAAGCGTGAGCTGTCGATCAAGACCGTGGAGCCGATCCAGCACGCGGAGCTGTTCGCAGCCTATGGCAAGGCCGTCGGGGGCAACGTCCTCCTGTTCGGTCCACGCGGATGCGGCAAGGCAACCGTGTCCCGGGCCACCGCGGCCGAGGCCAAGATGGGCTTCATCGGCGTCGCGTCGCACGCGGTGCTGGAGATGTGGTCAGGGCAGAGCGAGCGCAACCTGCACTCCGTCTTTCAGATGGCCCGTGAGTGCCGACCCTGCGTGCTCTACTTCCAGGAGATCGAGAGCCTGCTCGAACCGGGCGTGGCGGCGGCAGAACGCCTCCATTCCCAGTTCCTGACCGAGCTCTCGGGCACCGTGGACTGCAACGAAGGCGTGCTGGTCGTGGCCTCGACGGAGGCGCCCTGGGCCGTCGATCCGGGCCTGGTCGGAGCGTTTGACCAGAGGCTGTTCGTGGGAGCGCCGGACGCCGCCGATCGCGTTGCGATCATGGAGATCCTCATGCGCGGCAAGCCCTTCGAGAGCGTCGACCTGTCCGCCATCGCGGCCAGCACAGTGGGCTTCTCCGTAACCGATCTGAAGCACATGCTGGGCCTGGCGACAGAGGTCCGCTTGCGCGAAGCGCTCGACAGCGGCCGCCCGCAGCCGATCACAGGCCAGGACCTCCTGACTGCGGCGTCCACCATCAGTGCCTCCGTACCGGCCTGGTTCGACCACGCTCACGAGCATGCGTCTCCGGAGCGGCCAGGCTTCTGGTTCTCGGACGTCGCGCGGGCTGAGAGCGCCTGACGGTCGCCCGAGATCAGGCCTTGTCCATCGGGCCGCGTGCCGCACCGGCGCCGGCCAGGGTGTCCTGCGCGGCCTTCTGCGATCCGTAATTCAGGGCAAACTCGGTACTGGGTTTCGATTGGCCCCATTGCACCGTGCGCTTGCCGACCCAGCTCAGGGAATGCGCGAGGTCGTCCGCGAGGGTGTAGGCGAGCGGGACGACCCACAGGGTGAAGAAGGTCGAGATTGTCAGGCCGCCGGCCACGCATGTTGCGAGGGCGCGGTAGTCGATGCCCTGGCGCACGGCCTCGCCCAGGGCCATGGGCATCAGGCCGAAGATCGTCGTCAGAGCCGTCATGAGGATCGGGCGTACGCGTGCGGACGCGCCATCGAGCACGGCCTTGCTGCGCTCGACGCCTGAGAGGCGCAGGCGGTGGATCTTGTCGATCAGCACGATGCCGTTGTTCACGACCAGGCCGACCAGGATGATGATCCCGATCCAGCCGACTGAATCCATCACCGTGCCCGTGAGGAACATGGTCCACATCGCTCCGAGCACGGCGAAGGGGATCGTCGTGAGCACCGAGATCGGTAGAAGCAGGGACTCGAACAGGATCGCCATGAGCAGGAACACCAGCACGATGCTGAGCGTCACGGCGGACTGCATTTCGCCCGTCTCCTGTTGCTGTTTCGCGAGCGCGCTGTCATCCCGGCCGAGGCTGAAGCCGCGCGGCATGTCGAGCGCATCGAGCGCCGCGTAGCCCGTGTCCACGAGCTCGAGCTGGCGGTTGGGGTCGGACAGGCGCGCCTGGATGTTGAAGGTCGTCTTGCCGTTGGTGCGCCGGATGTTGCGCTGGCCGCGGGTGAACGAGAGCTCGGTGAAGGCGGACAGCGGGACGATGGCCTCCCCGTTGAAGATCTGCAGGTCGCGCAGGGTGTCCAGACCCGCCAGGCGCTCCGTGTCGTACTCCATGATCAGGGGCACCTCGCGACCCTCTTCATGGAAGCGCGGCAGGTTGGCTCCACGCAGGACCCAGGAGACGTTGCGCAGGGTAGCGTCCGCAGTGACGCCGTAGGAGTGGGCCGCCTCCGCGTCGATCTCGAGGCGCACCTGTTCCGGGGCGGACTCCAGCGCAGAGGATACGTCCGTCAGGCCAGGGACTGCCTCGAGCAGCTCGATCGCCTGCTGTCCGTAGCTCTCGAGTGCCTCGGCGTTAGTGCCCCGCAGCTGGAACCACACGTATTGCTTGGAAGTCGAGCCGAGCTGTTGCTCGCTCGACAGGCGCACATGGTGCCCCGGGAACTTGGGCAGGGTGCGCCGCAGCTTGGCGCGGATATCGTTCAGATACTCCGGGTCCTGCTGGTCGGACCAGCGCAATCCGACCTCGCCGCCGCCCGGGTTGAAGCGGCTGATCATGTGCTCGAAGCCGAACTCCTCGCGGTAGTCCTCGAGGAACTCCTCGTAGGCGGCCATCTCCTTGCTGGCCTCGGCGAAGGTGAAGTTGTCCTCGAGCGAGACGCGCACGTCGAGGCTGGTGGTGTCCTCTTCCTGACCGAAGGCCGCGATCTGCATGTTGCTGATCGGAATGACCACGGATGCGAAGGCGATCAGCGCGAGGAAGGCTGCGAACGGTCGGTGGTTGAGGGTCCAGCCGAGCAGGGCGCGGTTGGCGCTCTGTAGCCAGGCGATGACCGAGGTACCCGCCGGGGTGAAGGCGCTCGGTGCCAGCGGGCTGGATGGGGCGCGGCGGCGCCAGCGCGGCAGGCCGAAGATGGCGAGTGCGGCGCCCAGCAGCGCGAATGCGGCCCCGAATCCGAGCCAACCCTGTGCGGCCTGGATACTGTCGGTGGGGATCCCGAAGGGGGAGAGGCCTTGTTTGGCGGCACCGAGGGTCGGGGCGACAAGCTGGACACGCCACGCAGCCAGGGCGATAAGGCCCACTGCCAGGACCCAGCGCAGCGGCGTCAGGATTCGCAGGGCGAGCCGGTTGATGGCGAAGAGCGCGCGAGTGAAACCGTGGGCGAGGTAGCGCAGGGCGCCGATCCCGTGGGCCAGGGCGCGCACGGGGGCGTCGACCAGCGGCGTCATCCAGCGCCCAACGCTCTCGGCCACGGCCGGCCGGCCTCCGAGGATGCGCGACGTGCTGACCGGCAAAAAGACGAGCGCGACCAGCAGGCTGAAGAGCAGCGAGGTGCAGAGCGGGATGCCCAGGGCCCCGAGCATGATGCGCAGCGTGGCGTTGCTGCCCATGAAGATCAGGGGCAGGAAGACCACGACGCTGGTCA
>JBLHKW010000115.1:0-17709 GCA_047618565.1 Planctomycetota bacterium | reverse complement strand
CCGAAATGGAGCGGGTGGGTGTACTGTTCGAGAAGTACGGCGTGCAGCACTCATCGACCGTCGTGCCCGATGCGGGCCCGCTGCTCGAGGGATTGTCGGGCAGCGCGATACTGGCACAGATCCATGCACGCACCCCAGGCGCGCGCGACTGAGCGCGCAGGACCCCGGGGGCATTCCCGCGCCGTCAGTGGAGCGGCTTGCGAAACTCCAGGAAGTAGTTCTCCACCAGGCCTTCGACTTGCGCCTCCCGAAGAAGCTCGAAGCCCGCAGCTTCGATCTCGCCCCGGAACACGTCCTTACCCGCACGGATGTGGCCCAGGATCCACTCGCTCGAGCTATCGGGTAGGCGCTCGAAGTCGATCACGATGAAGCGCCCACCGGGACGTAGTGCGCGCAGGATGGATGCCAGCGTCGAGCTCGGATACTCGAAGTGGTGGTAGGTGTCGCACAGGTAGACCAGGTCGACCGACTCCGGCGGGAGGCCGATCGACGTCTCGGAGCACAGTACGGCTCCGATGTTCTCGGATCCCTGCTGCTCGGCGCTCTTCTGGATGTGCTGCAGGAAGCGCGGAGCGATGTCGACGGCAAAGATCCAGCCCGCCGGGCCCACGGCTCGGGAAAGGGGCAAGCTGAAGAGGCCGGTGCCAGCGCCCACATCGGCCACGCGCATGCCCGGCTCGACGCCGAGCGCGGCCACGATCGTGTCACGCGCCGTGAACACTTCGCGGCTCTCGACCTCGAAGCGCGCGACGAAGCTGCCCACATCCAGGTCCGGGTCCTTGAAGCTGTCGTTGATGCCCTGGTTGACGCTCTGCTCGGACGCCGAACGCATGCGTTCGATGTAGTCGATGGCGCGTTCTCCCAGGCCGGGGGTGCGCATGCCGATCGTCCTGGCTTCCGAGAGTGCCTGTTCGAGCGGGACGTCCTGGTCGAGTACCCGATAGGGGAGCCACGCTCCGCCGACGCGGTTGGCGGAGCCGCAGTGGAAGAGCGTCGGGCCGGCGTCCTCACTGCCGAGCAGCGCGCGGATGCGATCGAAGACCGCGTCCGTCAGGGTGTCCGGGCTCGAGAAGGGGACGGAGACGTACTCGAGGCCTGCTTCTTCGAGCAACTTCTGCTCGTCGAAGGCGAGCTCCGCCGCTGGCCTGGCGTTGATCACGCGCACGATTCCCTGGGCCTTGAACACCGCGATGTCCTCGGCTCCGAACTGTCCGGAGAACCAGATGTCACCGCTGCGATGGACGTTGCGCGTACCCCCGAGATTCCCGCTCTCGATCGCGGGGGCCGTGTCGTGCTCCTGCATACCGAGGAGTGCGGAGGTGCTGGGGGACGTGATGGGCAGGAGCAGGAGCAGGTACGGGGCGAAGTGCATGGTCGTCTTGGCGGAGGCGGGGTCGCGGGGCTCGGGGTCTTCAGACGCGGGCGGATCCCGGGGCTGGCAGCGTGATTGTATCTCAGGCGGGGCACGGAACCACCGCGCGGCCGGGTCTGCTATCATGCGGCGGTCGGGTATCGTCGTTCCTCGAGGGGTTGAAGGTGTTCTCATGACGGTCGGTGTGGGTGGTTCCGATGCCACGGAGCAGTTGAAGTTGCTTTCGAATCGCACGGGCGATGTCGAGGCGATCTCGATGGGCGAGTACCGGGCACGCATTCAGCGTGCCCAGGTTTGCATGCAGGACGCCGGGATCGATGCCCTCTACCTCCCGGGAGGCTCGAGTCTGGCCTACTTCACGGGCACTTCGTGGCATCCGAGCGAGCGCATGGTGGCAGCCCTGCTTCCGCGCGTGGGCGATGTTGAGTACGTGGCGCCAGCCTTCGAGCGGGACACCCTGCTGCTCCACACCCTGGTGCAGGGCAGCGTCCATTGCTGGGAGGAGAACGAGAGCCCGTTCGAGCTGCTCGGGCGCGTGCTCGCGAGCATGATGGATTCGATGGGCGCCGGCCGCGCACGTGTCGGCATCGACGAGTCGACGCCGTTCTTCTCCTTCGATGGCATCCGCAAGGCGAACCCGGAGACCGAGTTCGTGGGCGCCATGCCGGTCACCAGCGCTTGCCGTTCCCGCAAGTCGGTCGCGGAGCTGGCCCTGATGCAACGCGCCAAGGACATGACCCTTGAGGTCCATCGCAGCGTCGCGCGCATCCTGCGACCCGGGATCACGACGGACGAGGTGACCGAGTACATCCAGGCCGCGCACCGTGCCCTGGGCGCCTCCGGATCGAGTTTCTGCATCGTGCTCTTCGGGCCCGACAGCGCCTTCCCGCACGGCGTGAAGGAACCCAAGGCCCTGAGCGAGAACGATGTGGTGCTGATCGATACCGGGTGTCTGTTGCACGGCTACAACTCCGACATCACGCGCACCTATGTCTTTGGTACGCCCGTCGCCCGCCAGCGCGAGGTGTGGGACGCCGAGAAGGCAGCCCAGGCCGCAGCCTTTGCGGCGGCGCAGGTAGGTGTGCCCGCGGGGGAGGTGGACCGGGCCGCACGCGCATCGCTCGAGGCTGCGGGCTACGGTCCGGGCTACGCGCTGCCCGGGTTGCCACACCGCACGGGGCATGGCATCGGCCTGGATATTCACGAGGCGCCGTATCTCGTGGCCAGCGATCGAACACCCCTGGCTGCGGGGATGTGTTTCAGCAACGAACCGATGATCTGTGTGCCGGGTGAGTTTGGCGTGCGGCTGGAGGACCACTTCTACGTGACCGAGACCGGTCCGCGCTGGTTCACTCAGCCGAGCCTCTCGATCGATGACCCGTTCGGCGTCGACGTCTGATACAGGACGTCGATGTCATCAGGATCTACACGACCCGCCCAGGACCTGATCGATCTCGCTCAGGATGTCCGCCGCCGCACCCTCGCGCTGGTGGCTGATCTCAGTGACGAACAGCTGAGCGTGCCTCTGATGGAGATCGTGAACCCCTTGCTCTGGGAGCTCGGGCACGTCGCTTTCTTCTCCGATCACTTCGTGCTGCGTGAGCTCGGCTGGACATCGCAGCCCATGTTCGAGCACGCCCAGCAGCTCTTCGACTCGACCGGAGTCGAGCACGATTCGCGCTGGGGGCTCTCGCTGCCGAGTCGCGCTGGCGTGCTCGACTATCTGGAGCGCGTGCAGCAGCGGATCGCCGAGGGATTGCTGTCGAGCGAGCCGAGTGCGCGCGCGACCCAGGTCATGTTGCTGTCCGTGTTGCATGAGGACATGCATGGCGAGGCGTTGACCTATACGCGCCAGACGCTCGGGTACCCGGCGCCGCCCGATTGCGGGACGGGCGCGCAGTTGCCACGCATCGAGGACGATCTCCGCCGGGCGGGGGACGTGCACGTACCGGGCGGCGTGATGCAGCTGGGGAGTCGCGCCGACGCCGCCTGTTTCGTGTTCGACAACGAGCAACCGATCCACGAGGTCTCCGTCGCTCCGTTCGAGATCGCGCGCACGGCGGTGACGGAGGCTCAGTTCGAGGAGTTCGTCCAGGCGCGTGGCTACCAGCGCGAGGAGTTCTGGTGTAGCGCGGGCTGGGTCTGGCGCGAAAGCGCAGGTCTCGAGTGTCCGAGCACCTGGCGTCGAGTCGGCGCCAGCTGGCTACGCCGCCGCTTTGACCAGGAGAGCTGCCTCGAGGAGCACGCGCCCATCTGTCACGTGAACTGGTTCGAGGCACAGGCCTATTGCCGCTGGGCCGGACGGCGTTTGCCTAGCGAGACGGAATGGGAGTTAGCCGCCACCGGGGGCGCGCCCCGCGAGCCGGCGCCGCTGATGGCCGCGGACGCCACGCCGGGAGGCAGGCTCGATCAGGTTGCCAACCTGGATGGGCATCTCGGGCGCTGTGCCGATGTGGGCGCCTTTGTGGCGTCCGCAAGCCCGTACGGGTGCCTTCAGATGGTGGGGAATGTTTGGGAGTGGACAGCCTCGGCCTTCGGACCCTACCCGGGGTTCGTTGCCGGAACCCCCTACCGGGATTACTCCGAACCGTGGTTCGGGGATCGCAAGGTGCTGCGCGGTGGGGCCTGGGCCACGGCCAGTCGCCTGGCCAGCGCGCGCTACCGCAACTTCTTCCCTCCGTACCGCAACGACATCTTCGCCGGGTTCCGTACCTGCGCCCCCTGAGGCTCTGGAGACGGCCTGTGGCTTGCAAGGGCTCGCAGCGCGGCGTACCGTCTGCGGCCGAATCCCCAGGCGTCCACGCGCCACCCCACGTCACTCTCCCCAGACTCCATCATGTTGCTGCACGCCCTCTGTCTGCTGTCCATGCCGTTCGCCGTGTCCACTCCGTCCGGCGCCACGCTTCTGGCGAATGCCACGCTTCTGGCGAATGAAGGGGCCGACTGGCGCGCGGCCGAGGAGGGCTTGCTCGCCAACCATGTGCAGCTCACCTCGTCGGAACAGTTCCGCAAGGCGGGCGAGTGCTACTTCTCACCCGATGGGAAGCAGATCATCTTCCAGGGCATCGAGCGCATGGACTCGCCCGAGCAGGAAGAGAGCTTCTACCAGATGTACGCGGCCGACCTGACCTTCGACGCAGGGCGGGTGAACGGTATCGAGAACGTGCTGCGACTGAGCCCGCCCGGCTCGTCGAACACCTGCGGTTGGTTCCACCCGACCGAACCCGGGGTAGTCGTGTTTGGATCGACGGTCGTCGTGCCCATGAACCCGGACCAGGCCGGATACCAGCGCGAGAGCAGCCGTTATCGCTGGCAGTTTCCGCAGGAGATGGACATCGTGCGCTGCGAGCTGGCCAGGGCCGATGGCACGGCCGCGACGCTCGAGCGACTGGTGGCCGACCCCGAGGCCTACCTGGCGGAGTGTGTGATCTCCAGCGATGGCAAGCGCATGGTTTTCTGCGAGCACAAGGTCGCGGATGGGCGCAGTGGGGGAGACCTCTTCGTGCTCGACTTCGAGACCGGGGAGCGGGTCGTCGTGACCGGCAGCGAAGGCTATGACGGTGGACCGTTCTTCTCGCCGGACGGGCGGCGGCTGTGTTACCGCTCGGACCGCAACGGCAACGACCTGTTACAGATCTTCGTCGCCGAGCTGCGCTTCGACAACAGCGGCCGCTTGCTCGGCGTGGGCCGTGAGTTCCAGCTCACTGACAACGTGCACGTCAACTGGGCCCCGTTCTGGCATCCCAATGGACGCTGCCTGATCTACGCCACATCCGAGATGGGCCACGAGAACTACGAGGTCTTCATGGTCGACGCGGATCCGGGTGTGGATGGCGATCCGACCAAGTACGGCACCCGCCGGCGCCGCATCACCCACGCGCCCAAGTTCGATGGCCTGCCCGTCTTCAACAACGACGGGTCGTTGATGATGTGGACCTCCCAGCGCGGTCCAGACAAGTCCTCCCAGGTCTGGCTGGCCGACTTTGTCATGCCTCTCGAGCCGGGGGATTCCGTGCCCGAGGTAGCGCCCGCAGACGCTTCCGCCAAGCCCGAGCGCCTTCAGGCTCAGGACCCGGAGAGCGGTCTGATCTACCTCTACGACCCCACCTCCCACAAGCTCTCGATCTACAACCCCGAGACCCACAAGGTGCGTGAGGATGCCAGCGAAGGAGAGATCGCGCGCGCCATGGAACTGTTCCAGGCGGCGGGCCACGGGGACTGATCTTCGTTCAGTCCGGGGGCGCCGTGGCGGGCGCTTCCGGCGCGGGCGCTTGCTCCTGCGGCACCACGTAGGACTCGTTTCGGGAGTAATAACCGAGCCGTTCCTCGATCGCGCGCGCCAGTTGCGCGTCGCCAGCGTCCAGGGCCAGTTGCCGTGCGACCTGCGCAGCGGAGAGCGCGTCCTCAAAGCGGCCCGCACAGCCGTAGGCCGCAGCCAGGGTGTCGAGCACCAGCGGCACGCGGCCCCCGGTCATCTCGGTTGCGCGCTCCGCCAGGCTGACCGCGCGCTCTGCATTGCGTAGGTCAGGGTCGGACGTGATCGCGAGGAAGCGAGCGAGCCGGGCGGCTGGCTGTGGATCCTCGGGTGCCAGGCGCAGCGCCTCCTCGTAGTGCACGAGGGCGTTCTGATTATTACCGTAGTCGAAGGCCATGTTCGCGAGCTCCAGGTGCGCGCGCGGAGCGTTCGGGGCGAGCTGGATCGCGGCGAGGTAGTGCTCGCGCGCCTGCGCCGGCTGCCCGATCTCGACGAGCAGGAGTGCCAGGTCGTTGTGCAGGCCAGGGTCGCGCGGGGACACCTTGACCGCTGCTAGCAGGGTCTCGGCGGCCTTCAGGGTCTGGCCTAGTTCCGCGTAGACATTGGACAGCGTGATGAGCGCCAGGCCCCAGCCTGGCTTGTGCTCGATTGCGAGCTCGAGGTTCTCGATGACCTTGTGCGGCAGAGCACGGTCGCGGAACGTTTGCGCCAGGTTGAAATAGGCTTCCGGATACTCGGGCCGCAGTCGCAGGGCCTCGCTGTACTCACCGGCTGCAAGGTCCGTGCGCCCGTCGGAGCGCTGGATGTTTCCCATGGCGACGTGGGCGGAAGCCATGTCCGGTGCGAGCTCCAGGGCCATTTCGATGTGTACGCGCGCCTGGTCCGTCTGGCCCGACTGCTGGAGCGTATCGCCGAGCGTGTAGTGGGCTCCCGCGTCGGTCGGGCACATCTCGACCGTGAGCTCGAGCTCGGGCAGCGCCCGCTCGTAGTCTCCGACCTTCGCGAAGGCCTCGCCCAGCTGGCTATGGAAGCCCGGAGTCTCCGGGCTGGCATTGACCAGCTCCTGTGCCATCGCGATCTGCTGCTGCGGCGGGAAGTCGTCTTTCGTCGCGCGCTTGCGTAGCTCCGTGGCCAGATCCTTCACACGAAAGCGCTGCTTCATGTCCGCCAGCTGGCTCGTGTCTTCCGGCATGTCACCGACGCTGCCGGCGGCGTAGCCCAGGGCCTCGAGCTGTTCCAGCTCCTCCGCGCCCAGTGCGGCCACATCGCTCTCGCGCTCGCCCAGCTCGTCCTCGATCGCGCTCAGACGTGCTTCCATCTCGACGCGCACATCGCGTTTGGTCTCGGCCAGGTTGGCGTACTCGGCGCGATCGGTGGACCTGTCGTACAGCTCCGTCTGCGGCGTGCGTACGTACTTCCAGCGTTCGGTGGTCAGGCTGCGTTGCGGCGCCCAGCGGAAGCCGGTCCAGGGCAGGTCGGTCTCCGCGTAGCTCTCCCCGGATTCGATCTGTTCGCCGCCGAGGGCCGCCACGAGACTGCGACCCTGGGCGCCCGTGTCCGCCAGGTCCAGCAGTTCGAGTATCGTCGGCTGAAAGTCCGCCAGGGTGACCAGGGCGTCGACCCGGTGCCCCGCCGCGATGCCCGGGCCGGCCATGATCCAGGGCACGTGCAGGACCTCCTCGTTGAGCAGGTAGGCGTGCTCGATCTCGTGGTGATCACCCAGGCCCTCACCGTGATCGGCCACAGCGATGATGACGGTGTTTTGCTCCATCTCGTTCTCGCGCAGGTAGGCGTTCAGACGCGCGATCTGTTGATCGACGAAGGCGATCTCACCGTCGTAGCTGCCCGACTCCGCATTCGGGTCGAGCACGTCGTCGCCGTGCGGATGCCAGGGGAAGTGCGCGTCATACAGGTGCACCCACGCGAAGAAGGGCCGGTCCTGCTCGCTCTCCTCGAGCCAGGCCAGAGCCGAGTCCACCACCAGGTTGCCCGCCCGGTAAGTCGAGAGGCCCTCGGCGAGCTCCTGCTCGTAGGCATTTGTCAGGTCGTCGTCGTAGATGTCGAATCCACGGTTCAATCCGAACTTGCCATCGAGGACGTAGGCTGCGATGAAGGCGCCGGTGCGGTAGCCCGCGGATCCGAGTTGCTCCGCCAGGGTCGGCACGTCTTCGGCCAGCTTGTGCATGCCGTTGACCCGCGCTCCGTGCTGGGGGGGCAGGAGTCCCGTCATCAGCGTCGAATGCGCCGGAAGTGTCATGGGGGCCGGCGTGTAGGCTTCTTCGAAGAGAACGCCGCGGGCGGCGAGGGCATCCAGCTCGGGCGTCTGGGCTGCTTCGTACCCGTAGCACCCAAGGTGATCCGTTCGCACCGTATCCGTGGTCACGAGCAGCAGGTTGGGGCGCTCGGAGTTACCCGAATCGCTGCCGCAACCCGTCAGGTAGACGCCAGCACAGAGGGTTCCGAGGAGCAGAGCGGTGGAAGCGGGAGTCAGGTCGCGCATTGCGTGTTTAGAGCTAGTCGTGTCCGTGGGGGAGCGCGGGAGGATCAACGCTGACGCAACTCGTTGCGGCGTTGCATGTTTTGCAGGATGCGCTGAGCGCTGCGCTGGACCTGCAGGGACGGGTCGTCGATCAGGCCGCGAACATGATCCAGGACGTCGGCCGTCGAGCTTGCCTGGCTCAGTGAGCGCAGGGCCTGCATGCGCACCTGTTCGTCCGGGTCTGCCAGCAGCGGGATGATCAGGGACTGGTTGCCTTCGGTGCGCGTGGAAGCGAGCTGGCGCAAGGCCTCGCTCCGCACCTGGGCGTCCTCCGAGGTCAGATCGAGCTTGCACTGCTCGTTGAGTCGCATGCTCAGGGTCTCGTCTCCACGGGTGCGCAGGGCCTGGGCCGCCGCGAGCTGCACGCTGCGGTCACCCTGTTCGTAGAAGCTCGCCAGGTCTGCCGTCGTGAGGGCTTGTTCGTTCGACGCGAGCATGCCGATCACCATGGCCATCGTTCCGCGTCCGCGCGGGTCGTCGGTCGTCTTTGCGAGGCGGCGCCGGATCTCGTCCGCGGCGGAGCTCGGGTCGAGTTCCGCCAGGGTCTGCAGCGCGTGTACCGTGAGGGGATCGGTGGAATCTTCGGCCAGGATTTCACGCGCCAGGGCGAGCCGGGCGGCCGGGTCCTCGCCGCGCCTCAGCTGGCGCAGGCGCGCCATTCGCTCCTGGGGGTCGTGCCCCGGATTCAGTCCCGGATTCCCGCGCGGTTCCGGCGACGCGTTCGGGTCCTGAGCGATCTCGCGCGCAGCTACGGGCGCGGGCGTGACGATCTCCCTTGGTACGTGGACGCGCGTATCCCGTGGGTCGGGCACGGTGGATTGGCCCTCGTCCTTCGGGCGCGGGTCCGGCGCGACCGCGAGCGCGCGATCCTCCGCAGCAGCATCCTTGCTGCTGCGCCCGATGCGGAACCCGGCGTACAGGAGGCCAAGGCCGGCGAGCACGAGCAGGCTGAGTCCGAGGGCATGCCCATGCCCCGAGCGTTTTCGAGACGGGCGCGCGGTCGATCGAGGGGAAGTCAGCATGGGGAGCCTCGGACTGCCGGATGGCATGGAGCGGTGGAGCGGTGGAGCGGCCTACACCCTAGCAGACGGAGGGAGAGTCGAGCATCTGCGGGCCGACGAGGGGTGGTCGCGGGATCGCGGGCGGGTTCCTATGATGTCCCCCGGGTTAGCTGCCGTTCAGCTGGCCCTTCACGCGCCGACCCGATCCTCCGACGAACCCAAAAGGGGCCCCCGTGCAATCCGACGCCATCCTCGCCTTCTGCACCTTCACGTTGCTGGCTGGCCAGCCCGCATCGCGCGAGCTCGTCTTCGCGCCCGAGGAGGGATCGAGCCTCATACGCCGGTTCGTCTACACGAGCGAAGGCGCGCTCGACGACATGTCTCTCGAGGTCGATGGCGAGGATCTCACGGCCATGATCGGCGAGATGGGGATCGACGTGGAGAGCACGCTCACCTACGCCGTCACGGACGACTTCGTCGAGGTCGAGGACGGCAAGATCCTGCAGTTGACTCGTACCTTCGAAGAGCTTGGCAGCGAGACCGAGGCAAATATCGAGGTCGCCATGTCGTCGGAGACCACCGATGCCAGCGCCTCCAGCGAGCTCGTTGGCTCGACCGTGCTCTTCACCTGGGACGAGGAGACGGAGGAGTACGAGGTGACCAGCGAGGACGGCGATGATCTGGATCAGGACCTGCTCGACGGTCTCGAGATGTCCATGGACCTGTCCAGTCTGCTCCCCCCCGATGAAGTCGAGGAGGGGGATCGCTGGGAAGTGGAGATGGAAGGTCTGTTCAGCCTGGTCGCACCCGGTGGCGATCTGGCCTTGCGGCCGAACGAGGAACTTCCGGAGATGGAAGGACTCGACCCGGAGATGATCCAGAACATGATGGCCGACTACCGCGATCGTGCCTTCGAGCTCATGGAGGAGTGGGTCGACGGAGAGATCGAGGCCACGTTCACCGGTGTGCGCGAGATCGATGGTCGCGATCACGGCGTGATCACCCTGTCCATAGACTTTGCGATCGAGGCGGACATGGCCGCCATCGGACAGAGCGGGTTGGACGCCATTCTCGAGCAGCTCGAACTGCCGGTGGAGGTCGACGTATCGGTGAATGAGGCACAGATGACCGGTGAGACGACCGGCGAGGGCGAGCTGTTGTGGGACCTTGAGGGCGGCTTTGGTCGCGAGCTACAGCTCTCCGTTGACTACGAGTTCGCGATGGAAATCGAGATCTCCGCGGACATGGAGGGCGCGAGCCACAGCATGGCGATGGAGTTCGAGATGTCGGGCCTGGGCGACCTCGAGGTCACGGCCGAGTAGGCCGAGCGCCCCGGACCGGGGTCCGTCAGTCGAGCCCGTCGAGGATCGTCTCGAGCACGTTTTCGCCCTCGACGCGCCAGCGTGGGACCACCTTGCCGTCGATGTAGATGGCGGGGATGACGCCGTGGTGAAGCATGGAGAAGCCCTGCTTCGCATCGGCCTCGATGGTCGCCGCGACGGCGGGCGAGCCCATCGCTTGTTCGAAGGCGATCGGGTCGAACGCGAGCTGTCCAGCGCTCTGAAGCACGCGTGCAAGCGTCAACCCCTGTTGCTGCTCGAAGAGCCATGCGTGCATCTGCCAGTACTGGGCTTCATCTCCGAGCACCTTTGCCGCCTCCGCCGCGCGAGCCATCAAGCAGGCGTTTGGATGCATGACGCGGCTCATGCCCGTGTTGCACTCCGAATGGGTCGGGAAATACCGGAACGAGTAGGATGTGCCCGCATGGGAGTTGGCCCAGTCGCGCAGGATCCGATCCGCCGTGGCCGTGTGCTTTTCCTGGTAGTCGCCCCAGATGACGATCTTGACGCGCGCGTCCGCCGGCGTCGCACGCCAGTCGCTGCGCTCGACACCCGTGTTGCGACGCGGCTGCACGCGCCAGTCGGTGAGGTGCTTTTCGAGCGCCGACTGAACCACGTCGGCCGTGGCCGCTGCGGGCTCGGGATGGGTCGCCAGCACCTGTTCGATGGCGCGCGGCACGGCGTCCGTGGCCAGGACTCCACGCAGGTCTATTCCGTTCACGAAGAGCATCGGCGTGAAGTGTAGCCCGCGGCGAAGCGCCTCATCGATGTCCGCGCTGATACGTTGGAGTGTCTGTGGGCCTTCCATCACCCCGCGGAACTCCGCCACGTCGTAGCCCGCGCCAAGCAGGTACTGATCGAGCTCGGCCTTGGTGAATCCGCCGTTCCGTTCGAACAGCCAGTGACTGATCTCCCAGAATGCCGGCGTGCCGTGGAGCATTCCCGCGGCCTCGGCGGCGCGCGCTGCCCAGCATGCATTCGGGTGCATGTTGCGTTCGGGCGCACTGGGATTGCAGTCCACGCACATGGGGAAGTGGTGCAGTGCGACGGACACGTTGGCGTGCTCTTCGAGAACGCCTTCAAGGTCCTCGTGTACGCGCTTGCAGTCCTCACACTGGAAGTCCGAGAAGACCACCACGCGCACCGCGGCCTGCTCGGGGCCGGCCGGGTAGCGCGCCTGGTAGGGCGCATCCGACGCTTGTGCGGCGCTGGCGCTCGCCACGATCTCGGCCGTCGAACTCGCCAGCTGCCGTTCCTGTTCAGCCTCGGTGCGGGTCTCGACCGTTGCGCGCCACTGGAACAGGACTGCGGAGGTGGCGGCGACCGAACCCATCAACAGGACCAGGGGCGTTGCCCCGAGCGAGGCGCGGCGCGGCAGGCGATGGGCCGCGATGCAGAACACGAGGTGCGCTGCGTGGGTCGCCAGGCAATAGCCGCACAGCAGCCCCTCGAACAGCATGACGCCGGTGAGAAGTACCGAGACGGCCGCGCCAAGGCGCACCACGTGCAGCAAGGTCGTGGGGATCGACGATCTGCAACGGGACCAGGCCAGGGCCAGCCCGAGGAAGTAGGACAGGCCCAGGAAAGCCACCGGCCAGTCGACCACGGGCAGGTGGCCCCAGGCCGTGGCGGCGATCCGGGCGCAGGCGCTCTGTGGGCCGCAGCCCGGCAAGGCCAGCTGGCCCAGGTGCTCCGCGGTCAGGGCTGCGGATAGCAAGATGCACCCCAGCAGGCTGAGGGCGCCGGTGACGAAGGCACTCAACGCGGCCTCACTCCACGATCTGCTCGATCTCGAGTGCGCAGAGCGTCCCGTAGCCTTCCGTGTGGAAGAGTCTCAGGTCGAGCCAGTCATCGGTGACCTCGATGTCGAAGGAGTGCACGTCCGCGTGCGCCATTCCGACACCCGCGGCGATGTCGTGATCCGGCAGCACGATGTACTGCTCGAGGGTGACATTGAAAATGCGCTCGCCGGCGGTCTTTGTGGGGTCGATTTCGGCGAAGTGCAGGCGCACCCGGTAGGGGCCATTAGGAACGGGGACCTGGTACCAGGTGGTCGTGACGTCGTCGTGGAAATAGCGCATGCTCGTGTAGAGCGTGTCGTCGACGGTCCCCTCGATATCGGGGCGCTCCATCTCGGCGGGCATCGAAATGGACTTGGCCCAGCCAAAGAAGCGGTCCCTGGACCAGACGATGCCGTCCGCCGTGGTGTGCTCGGGGCCCCCGCAGTTGAGGCGCAGGATGCCCTTTGTCCTCAGCTCACGTTCGACCCACATCAGGTCGCCGAGTGGCTGCACGATGCCCGCATCGGCGGTTCCGGCGCCGATCGAGTTGAACGCGTGCACGCCGATCACGTTCTGGCCTTCGATCCAGTCGTTCTTGCGCGCCGGCATCGTGATGTAGGCCTCGGACGTGATCCCCACGAAGGCCGTCGAGGTGCCGTTGATGTAGACGTTTGCCGCATCGGTGACATTCAGGGTCACGTGCGGGTAGAGCATGGCCACGCTCGAGAGGTCGAAGGTGCGTCGCGCGTAGATACTGTCCGTCGACCACGGGGTGCGCGTGCTGCTTCCAAAAGTGTGGCCCGTACCGAGCGCGCCCATGGCCAATGGCCAGGCGCTCGCGTCGAACGTGGTCCTGCACCAGGAAGTGGAGGGCGGCTCCGCGAGGCTGACGTGCCATGGGCGCGGGACATCCTCGGAGGTCGCCATCACGACGAGCGTCTCCGGGGCTCCCATCTGCTCGAGGTCCGCGATCACCTCCCAGGGCTCGCGTCCGAGGCTGGTGAGGTTCAGGGAGATCCAGAGTGAGAGCAATTCGGATGGCACTTCTTCGGCGCCTGACACGGCGTCGCTGACCATGTCGGCCGCATGCTCCGGTAGCCCTGCGCCGACCAGGCACTGTGCCATGCGCAAGAGCGGACGCAGGTCCGCGGAATCCGTTTCGAGAAGCATCTCGAAGGAGCCCAGGGCCTCGTCGAGGCGCCCGGCACGCTGGTGCAGGCGACCAGCCAGGTAGGTGCCGAGTTCCGACTCGCCCCCGGCCGCCGCGTGGATAGCGTCCAGCTGAGCCTCGCTCTCGCGCGGGTAGCGCTGCGCCAGATCATCGGCGCTGGCGAAGCCGGCAAGTTCCGGTAGCAACTCGAGGCGTAGCGTTCCGAGCCGCTCGGCGTGCTCGGTCAGGAAACCCGTCATGGATTCAGCCCGCTCGAAGACTGCCAAAGCACCGTGAGTGTCGCCGCTACGCCAGAGGGCTTCGGCGGCCTGCACCAGCGGGAAGGCGGTTGGGTGCTCGAGTGCCGAGACCCACGCGGCCGCATGTTCGTGATACGCGGTCGTATCCAGGGGGCGGATCTCCAGACCCGCAATCCAAGGATCGAGATCGGTCTGGGTCCGCAGGTCGAGGTCCAGGAATCCATCTGCGATCCAGATGGGATAGCTATGCACCGCACGGCCGCGCTTGCCGGCCTCGACCACGGGGTCGTAGTTGCGCAGGATGCGTGCACCTTCCAGCACCACGTCGAACGCGGCATCGCCGGGTGCGCACTCGTCACCGTCATTGCCGACGAAGGTCAGGCGCAGCTCGTAGGCCCCGGAGGGCAGCGGGATACGGTAGGCCGGGGTGAGGTCACCGGGCTCGCGGGTGTTCAGGCGGATACTGCGACCGACATCCAGTGTGCGTGAAGTTGTCCCATCGCTCTGGGTCGTGCGTTTCACGCTGGCGGGGGAGAAGAAGCGGTCGCGACTCCACTCATTCCCCTGATGCTCCCTTTCCCGGCCGCAGTCGAGCCGGATCGGTCGTCCGGCCGCGAGCTGCTCGGCGAGCCAGCGCGTGTCGCTGACCAGGGTGCCGGCCGCTAGCTCAAGATCCACCGGTAGCGCTGCTGCAAGGTCGCCGGGCGTATGTCCGAGATCGTTCAGGCAGACACCGGTCCAGGCTTCCAGCATCTCGGGGGTCGTGTCGGGGCCGAACACCGCCCGGCACTCCGCATCCAGAGCCGCGAGGGTGCCGAGGGCACGCCGGCACTCGACCAGGCGCGACCAGCCCAGTTCACTCGACGGATCCAGGGCCACGGTATCTTCGAAGTGCAATGCGCCGGAGGCATGGTCACCGGCGCGTTGCGCACAACGGCCCTCGAGGTAGGTTGCGAGCGGGCTGGGCGGCGCGTCATCCGCGGGCTGCAGCAGGCCGCGCAGGAAGTTGCTGCGCTCGTCATCAAACGTTGCGCTACGGCGCAACGTACCGCGCAGGGTCGGGGAGATGGCGAACGTCCGTTCGTCGTCAGCGTGGATCAACGCATGGATTGCGAGCTGGTTGGCTCCGCTACGGATCGTGCGCGTGAGGTCCGCGACCGGGATCGGCACGGTAGCGAGGGTGCGCGCGCTGGTCGCTGCGAAATCGAAGGCCGGTGTATGGGCCGGCTCGCCCGCATTGCGAAATTTGGTTCCGGTGCCGTTGAAGTAGAAGATGAAACCGTCGTTCGTCGGCAGCTCCAGGACGATGCGTTCATAACGCTTGAGCTCGTCCAGGTTGAGCACGCTGCGCATGTAGACGCCCACGACGCTATCCGCGAGCTCGGGCACCTCGGTGCCGGAACTCTCGACGCCGTAGTAGAACGGCGCCGGACCGTTGCTCCAGGTCGACTCGTCGAACCCGGCTTTCGTCCACTCCAGCTTGGTCGAAGGCTCTGCGGTCGCGGGCACAAAGCGCCACACCCCGCCGACCGGTTCGATGACCTCGCTCGTCAGGGCACGGTCGATGTCCACATAGCTTCGCAGCTGAGGCACGACCTCGACCGAGACAGCATCAACCGAGACAGCATCATCGGTTTGAGCCGCATGCAGCGTGGCCGCGGGCAGGGTAAACAGCAGGATGCCCGGCAGCAGCTTGGGCTGCCGGCGTTGGGCGCGCTTTCGTATCTCGTTCACGGGATCGCTTCGATGTCTGAGGGCTGGGCGGGCAACCCAGATGGACGGGGATCCCTGTAGTAGGGGCGCGCTCGGGGTCACCGCATTATTCTTCGCCTGCCCGTGCTGGGGGCTGTGCAGGCGACTAATGGGCAGACCATCGTCCTGCGCTTCGACGCTAGCGCATCAAGATTTCGAGAAAAACGACGTCTGCGTGCCGGGAATGCCTGCCCAAGGCGGTTGCGGCGAACTCGCCCGGGGGGACCCTCAGGCGCGGCGCCCAACGAGGTCCAGGTATTCCGGGATCTCTTGATGGAGCCGGGCCACGGTTCGCGCCTCTGGGGCTGAAGATCGCCCCATCGACCCTGACCAACGGACCGCCATGTTCCAGCTCCTCGCTCTGATCCACCTCGCTCTCATCGTCGCCATCCCCGGAGCCATTCTGGCATGCGCCATGACGCGGGCCGTCGGGCCCGGGCAGGCTGTCCTGGTCGGCCTGCTGGCGCTCCCGATCGCGGGCTTCGCTCTGGCCCTGACGGCCGCTTGCCTCAGTTGCCTGCACCGCGCGAGCGTGCGACCGGGAAAGATGCTGCGCGACCTCAGCGAGCGAGGGTACATGCAACGTCGTCTCTACGGCCTGTGCTGGACCACGCTCTACTACTGCAAGTTCGTCTACTACGGCGTGCTCGTGGTTCCGCCGGCCCGGGGCCTGATCCTGGGCCTCTTCGGCTACCGTGGTTCGGCCGACTTCACCATCTACCCGGACACCTGGATTCGCGACCTGCCCTTGCTCGAGGTCGAGGCCGGTGCGTACCTCTCCAACCGTGCGACGATCGGCACGAACGTCGTGCTCTCGAACGGCCGCATCCTGGTCGATCGCGTGAAAATCGGTGCGAATGCGGTCGTGGGGCATCTCGCAATGGTCGGGCCGGGCGTCGTGCTCGAGCGCGGCGCCGAGATCGGCGTCGGTGCAGCGATCGGATTCTCATCTCACATTGGTGAGCGCGCCAAGATCGGTCCCAAGGCCACCATCGAGCACGGTGTGCGCGTCGGCGCAGGCGCGCGCGTGGGGACCGCGAGCTATGTCGGTAACGGTTGCATCATCGATCCGGGTGTGATCATTCCCCCGGGGTCGGTGATTCCCGCTCGCACGAAACTCTCGACGTCTTCTGCGTTCGCACCTCGCTGGCAACCGGCCATGGCTGTCTAGCCCGAATAATTCATGAAGACGCGGCCCAAACGCGACGACCGGCCGGCTTCGCCGTCGCTTCGGCTCCAGGTTTCACTCGTACGCGCGTCCGACCATGCGTTCGAGATCGGATGGGCTGCGCGGGAGCCTGGCGGTCAGGTTCTCGCAGCCCTCTGCTGTGACCAGAACGTTGTCCTCGACGAAGACCGCCAGGTCGATCTGGTGGTTGTAGTACCAGGGCTCGATCGTGAAGATCGTGCCGGGCTGGAGCTCGAAGTCGTCCGGCATCGCATCGCCCACGTCCAGACCGATTGGATGGCCGAAGAACAGTCCGGTCTGCATGTGCTGGCGCTCATTCTCGGGGGTCGCGGCCACGGCGACCTGTTGCAGCTCGGCCAGGGTGACGCCCGGGCGTATGGCCGCCATGATCGCGTCGCTGACCGAGATGACCATCTCGAGCCTCGCCCGTTGCTGCGCGCTGAAGCGTCCCGAGACCGGAAACGTCCGGCCGATGTCACTGGCGTAGTGGTCGAGTTCGCAGCCCACGTCGAAGATGACGAGTTCACCGGCGTGCATGGAGCGGTTGCGGCGGTCGTACTGCGCGGCCAGGATGCGCCAGGGCCAGAGCGAGTTGGGCCCGGACTTGATGATCGAGTCGAAGGCCAGGCGCTGGGCACCGCCGCGCTTGAAGGCGGCCTCGAGCTCTGCCTCCAGGTCGCGCTCGGTGATTCCAGCGCGTACGAAGCCCGCGGCGTGTTGGATGGCCGAGCAGGTGATCGCGCAGGCCGCGCGGATGACCTCGACCTCGGCCGGGGACTTGACGCTGCGCAGGGCCGCGATGTCCGCGAAGCCGCTCTGCAGGGCCAGGCCCGGGTGCTGGCTGGACAGGTGCAGCGCGAGGGACTCGAGCGGCGTGCGCGGGTGGATCCAGCCGGCCTCGGACGGATGGCTCTCCATTTCGCGCAGGGGCAGGCGTATCAGGCGCTCCTGCTGCTCCCAATCCTCGAGCTGCTGCGCGAACCCGGACGAGCTGCGCTGGTCCGTCAGTCCGGAGCGGATCGCGAGCTCGGGGTCGGCGCCCAGGGGCCGCCCCGGAAAATCGTTGTGGC